>JANXZN010000025.1 GCA_025355545.1 Rhizobacter sp. | reverse complement strand
CGATCCTGGCCGCTCGGCACGAGTTGTACATGCGTGCCCGCGCACTCAACCCGGCCCGCTGGTCGGGCGCCACACGCAACTGGTCGCCCATCGGCCCAGTGACCCTCAACCCCGAACGCGACTCGATCGTTCAAACGCATTCGGGAGCATCAGAAATACAGCCGCTGGCTGCATGAAAGAGGCGACAACTACCTTGACGCGCGCCGGAACCCTGCCGTCGTTCTGGCGGCCGATCCGCGACACTCGGCAGAAGGCAATTTGGGCTAATGCGCGCTTTAGGTAACGAACAGTACGAAGCACTACACTGTCTGGACCTGCTTCCCCACGGTTCCCGTCGCGCCGACGCGGAACCGGTCTCTGCCTTCCGATCCGTAGCCACAGGGTCACCGTTCGCCCGATGCCCGCACGCTATCGCTTCGACCGATTCGACCTGCTGCCGGGTACGCGCCAGGTGATGGAGAACGGAGCACCCGTGGTCCTCGGGACCCGGGCGTTCGACCTCCTGCAATGCCTGGTCGAGCATCGCGACCGCGTCGTCGACAAGAACGAGTTGATGCAGCGGGTCTGGCCCGCCACCGTGGTCGGCGACAACAACCTGAACGTTCAGGTGTCGACCTTGCGCAAGCTGCTCGGGGCACACGCGGTGGTCACGGTGGCCGGTCGCGGCTATCGCTTCGGCCTGGAACTGCAGGACGAGGGGGGCGCGAGCTCCCCCGAGGATCCGGGCGCGTTGCCCGCGATCTCGATGCCCGATCGACCTTCCGTCGTGGTGCTGCCCTTCCTCGACCTCGGCAGCGACCCGTCGGATCCGCATTTCGCCGATGGCGTGACCGAGGACATCACGACCGAGCTGGCGCGCTTCCGCGAGCTGTTCGTGATCGCGCGCAATTCGGCCTTCGTCTACAAAGGCCGCGCAGTGGACGTGCGCACCGTTTCGCGCGAACTGGGCGTGCGTTACGTGGTGGAAGGCAGCGTGCGCCGGGCCGGGCGGCGGGTGCGCGTGGTGGCGCAGCTGATCGACGCCACGGGCAGCGGCCATGTCTGGGCCGAGAAATACGACCGTGCGGGCGACGACGTCTTTGACCTTCAGGGCGAGGTCACGCGCGCCATCGTGACGGCGATGGCGCCGCAGATCGACGCCGCAGAAGTCAGCCGGGCCCGCCTCGTGCGACCGGCCAACCTAGACGCGCATGGGCTGGCCCGGCAGGGCTGGGCCATCGCCTCGGCCGGCGACATGGCCTACGACCGCGCCCCGCGCGACCAGGCCTTCCGGCTGGCGAACGAAGCGCTGGCTCTCGACCCGGGCTGCGCGCTGGCGCTGCGTACGATCGCGCTGGTGCAGTGGTGGCACGCTTATCACGGCACCACCGAATCGATGGCCGAGACACTGGCGCAAGGGCTCGCCGCTGCGGACCTAGCGATCGCGCGCGACCGCAGCGACCACCACGCGCGGCGCTGGAAGGGGCTGCTGCTGGCGCTGGACCGGCGCCCGGCCGAGGGCCTGGCCGAGCTGCGCCAGGCGCACGAGATCAACCCCAACTGCGCTCTCACGCTCGCCTGGCTGGGCTTGTACGAGGCGCTGAACGGCGATGTGTCCAAGGGCGTTCCCAACGCGCTGGCGGCGCTGCGGCTGAGCCCGCGCGACCCATCGCGCGGGGCCTGTCTGTGCGCGCTGGGCTTCGCCCACTTCGTCACCTCCGACTACGCCGCGGCGGCGCAGGCGGCACAGGCCGTGCTGGCCGAGGCGCCGGGCACCCCCGTCGGCCACGTGCTGGGTGCGATCAGCTGGGTCGGCGCGGGCGAGCTGGCAAAGGCCCGGGCCGCCTTCCAGGCCCTGCAGCGGATGGCACCCCGGCTGGCCGAGGTGCGGCTGGGTGGTACCTGGCTCTCCACCAACCCCGACTATGTCCGGCGCGCGCACACCTTCCTGCGCATCGCCGCCGGGCTGGAAGAACCGGCCGCGGCCGACGCGCTGCGCTGAGCGCAGCGGCTTCAGAACTATTTGGCACGATCCCGGCGGCAGCCGTTCGACCGCTCTGCACACCGGCCCGACGGGGCCGTCGCGTGAACGGGAGCCGGCCGCGGGTCGTGCGACGCCGCCGGCATCGGCCTGGCCACCGTCGAGCTGTTCAGCGAGGAGGATGCACACGTGGTCGCCGCGGACGTGCAGGAAGACGCCGGCCGCGCGCTTGAGCAGCGTTGCCCGGGTGAGCTGCACTTCGCGCGGTGCGACGTGACCCAGCCGACGCGGATCCAGCAGGCGATCGCCTCGGCTGCCGAACATTTCGGCAGCCTGGACGTCCGGTTCAGCAACGCCGGCGCCGGCGGCTCGCTGGCCGGGGTCGAGAACTGGGACGCGGCGGCCGGGACGCTACCCGTGCCGCTGCTGCGCTCGGTGGTCGCGCGCCTCCTACGCCGTTCCGCACATGAGGCGCCGCGGCGGCGGCGCCATCGCCAACACCTCGTCGGTCTCGGCGCTGCAGTTCGGCTACGTACCGCTGGCCTATTCGGTGGCCCAGGCGGGGGTGCTGCATTTCACGCGGCTAGAGGCCACCGAACTGTCAGCGCACCGCAGCAGCATCAACGTCGGGGCTGCCGCGCGACATCGCCGAGGCGGCGCTGTTCCTGGCCTCCGACGCCACGGGCTTCGTCACCGGCACGCGCCTCACGGCGGATGGCGACATCACGATCGGACTGCGCCATGCCTGGGACCCCAAGGCACCCAGCCCGATGACCGCCGCGCTCGGCATCAGTCCGGAGCAATTCCAGGCAATGCGCAAGGCGCGCCAGGAATAGACGTGGCGGGCGAGCCGGATCCGGCCCCGTGCGGAACGCGGCAGCGCTTCGGGTCCGACACCCGGGCGCCGCCGTTTCAGATCTTTTTAGCGGCCGTCGGTGGCCGCGTGGTCGGATGTCGCGCACAGTCCAGAACGTCACGCCACGAGCCGGCGTCCAGCAGTGCACGAGCAAGGATCGCCAGCATGAGTGTCACCGTCGACCGCCCAGCCGAGGCCGCGCCGCTCGACATGCGTCACCCTGCGTTCCGCGAGGATCCGCATCCGCTGCTGCGCGCATTGCGCGACGGGGGCCGTGTCACGCGCGACGTGGTCGGCATGTGGGTGCTGTGCCACCATGCCGACGCCAACGCCGGTCTGCGCAGCGGCGCGCTCAGCCGCGAGGTCTGGCGCCTGCCCGTCTACCGCCAGCTGCGCCCGTACCTGGCCGACTCCACACTCGAGCGCACCACCGAGCAATGGATGCTCTTCAACGACCCGCCGAAGCACACGCGACTGCGGCGCCTGGCACAGGCGGCGTTCAAGCCGCCGGTGATCGCCGCGCTGCGCGAGCGCATCACCGCCATCACCGACGCGCTGCTCGACGAACTACCGGCGGACGGCCAATTCGAACTGATCGCCGGCCTCGCACAGCCCTTGCCGGTGCGCGTGATCTGCGACGTGCTGGGGCTGCCGGCCGTGGACTTCGCGCAGACCAAGGCCTGGTCGGACGCCCTGGCGCTGATCATCGAACCGGTGTCGCGGCAGTCGCAGCGGGTGGCCGCCAACCAGGCCGCCGAGGAGATGGTGGCCTACCTCCGGGGCCACATCGCAAGCTGCCGCGCCAGCTCTGGGCGCGACGACCTGCTGAGCCTGCTGGTGGCGGCGCAAGACGGCGGCGCGGCACTCAGCGAGGACGAGCTGCTGGGCAACCTGATCCTGCTCTTTATCGCCGGCCACGAGACTACCACCAACCTCATCGGCAACGGCATGCTCGCGCTGCTGCGCCACCCGGATGAACTGCAGCGGCTGCGCGCGCAGCCGGGGCTGATCACGAGCGCGGTGGACGAGATGCTGCGCTTCGAGGGTTCGGTCAACATGGTCGCGCGCCACACGATCACGCCGTATGCGGTGGGCGACGTGGTGGTCCCGCCGGAGCAGGTGCTTTACTTCATGCTCGGCGCCGCCAACCGCGACCCGGCGGTGTTCGCCGACCCCGACCGCTTCGACATCGCTCGCAACCCGAACCCGCACCTCGCGTTCGGCGCGGGCATCCACTACTGTCTGGGCGCGCCGCTGGCGCGCCTGGAAGCCGAGATCGCGTTCATCCGCCTGCTGCAGCGCATGCCTCGGCTGCAGCGGGTGGACGAGGTGCCGCGCTGGCGGCCACTGATCAACCTGCGCGGGCTCGAGAGCCTGCGCCTGCGATCGGAGCCAGCAATCACGAAACCAACCAACGAGGAGTTTCAGCATGATCGCTTTCGTCCGCACCGCCAACATCAACCCGGGCCGCCAGGCCAGCGCCATGGAGTTCGCCAAGGCCATCACCGCGCACATCAAGCAGCACTACGACCAGCAACTCGAAGTGCTGCTGCCCGTCGGCGGCAACCCGCAGCGCATCGCCTGGTCAACCCGCTACAAAGACATGGCCGCGATGGAGGTCATCCGCGACAAGCTGGCCGCCGACATGGCCTATTGGGCACTGCTGGAGAAACATTCGGCAGATTTCCAGGCCGGGTCGATGCACGACGCGATCTGGAAGACGCTCGGTTGATGCCGGTCGCGACCGCCCCCCGGCGGCGCGCCATCCGCGACGAGCGCGGGTTCGGCCACTCAGTGGGCCATGCCGAGTTGCTGCCGTATTTCAAGCGGCTCGAGGAGGCCGGCAGGGAAGTGATCCTCTCGGGCGGCGCCTTCCCCCGGCACGGCATGACCTTCGTGTGCAGCGTGAACCGACCGCGAAGCCAGGGCACGGTCACCCTTGCGTCGGCCGACCGGCTGGACCGCCCGGTCATCGATCCCGCCTATCTGAGCGCCCCGAAGACCTGACCGTGGCGATCGCAGGCGTGCGCTGGAACCAGGACATCATGAAGGCGTGCGCCTTCGACGCCGTGCGCGCCGGCGCGACCGTTCCGCCGGCGCTACCGGACTCCGACGCGGAGATCGACGCCCACATCCGCGCAACCGCTTCCACCATCTGGCACGTCTGCGGTACCTGCAAGATGGGCCGCGACAGCATGGCGGTCGTCGATGCCGAATTGCGCGTCCACGGCCTGACCGGGCTGCGCGTCGCCGATGCGTCGGTGATGCCGCAGGTGGTGAGCGGCAACACCAACGCGGCCGTCATCAGGATCGCCGAGAAGGCGTCGGACATGATCCGCAGGCGCCCACCGCTGCCGACCGACGCGTGCTGCGCATCATTGATCTCTCTACCCCAAGGCGCAGTCCCGACCCGATGAATGCACCCACGATGCTCACCGATTACCTCGTCATCGGCGCCGGCGCCACCGCGATGGCTTTCGTCGACACCCTGCTCAGCGAAAGCCCCGATGCCAGTGTCGTGATGGTCGACCGCCACCACCGCCCGGGCGGCCACTGGAACGATGCCTACCCCTTCGTGCGGCTGCACCAGCCCTCGGCTTTCTACGGCGTGGCCTCGCGCGAGCTCAGCCACTGGACCCGGGACCAGACCGGCCTGAACGCCGGCCTGTACGGGCTGGCCTCGGGGGCCGAGGTGCTGAGCCATTTCGAGCAGGTGATGCAGCAGCGCTTTCTGCCCTCGGGCCGGGTGCGCTTCCTGGCGATGAACGAGTACGCCGCCGGTGCCGACGGCGCGCACCGCATCACCGCGCTGACCAGCGGTGCGGTGCAGACCGTCGCCATCCGACGCAAGCTCGTCGACGCGACCCATGCGCAGACCGCGGTGCCGACCACGCATCCGCCGAAGTACACCATCGCGCGCGGCGTGGCCTGCTGGCCTTCGGCGAAGCTGCCCGAGATCACCCGTCCGCATATCCGCTACACCGTGATCGGCGGCGGCAAGACCGGCATCGACGCCTGCCTCTGGCTGCTCGAGAACGACGTGTCGCCGGACTGCATCCGCTGGATCATCCCGCGCGACTCCTGGCTGCTCGATCGCGCCAATGCGCAGCCCGGCGCCGAGAATTTCGAGACCAGCATGGGCAGCACGATCGGCCAGTTCGAGGCCATCGCCGAGGCCACATCGCTGCCCGACATGTTCAACCGGCTCGAGGCGCGCGGCCTGCTGCTGCGGCTGGACCCGGCGGTCGAGCCGACGATGTACCGCTGCGCGATCGTCTCGCAGGCCGAGCTGGCGCAGCTGCGGCGGATCGACGACGTGGTGCGGCTGGGCCGAGTGCGTGCGATCGAGCCGACGCGGATCGTGCTCGACCGGGGCAGCGTGCCCGCCGATGCCGACACGCTCTACATCGACTGCAGCGCGAGTGCGATCGTGCACCCGCCAAGGCTCCCAGTGTTCGAGGGCGAGCGCCTAAACCTGCTCATGGTGCGCTGGTGCCAGCCCCTGTTCAGTGCCGCGCTGATCGCCTACGTCGAGAGCCATGTCACCGATCCGGCGGCACAGAACGCGCTGTGCGCGGTCGTGCCCAGCCCCGAGCGCCCGGCCGACTGGCTGGGCATGTGGGCGGTGACACTGGCCAACACGGCGCGCTGGCGCGAGCACGCCGGGCTCAGGGACTGGCTGCGGACCTGCCGCCTCAACAGCCTGACGGCGATGATGCGCGGCGTGGAACCCGCCGATGCGGCGAAGATGGCGCTGCTGCAGGCCAGCGCCGCCGCCGCCGCCGCGGCAGCGGCGCGGTTGCCGCTGTTGCTGGCGAAGGCGCGCTGACCGCGCCCCGATTGCGATCGCGAAGGAGAGGAATATGGAGCAACCCACGCTGCAGACGCTGCAGGTCGGCAACCTCAAGATGCAGGTGGCGGTGCAGGGCACAGGCCCGCTGGTGCTGCTGTGCCACGGCTTCCCCGAGCTCTGGCGCTCGTGGCGGCATCAGCTCGCGGCGCTGGCCGCCGCCGGCTACCGCGCCGTGGCGCCCGACATGCGCGGCTACGGCGGCACCGAGGCACCCGCCGAGATCGACCGGTACACGATGCTGCACCTGGCCGGCGACATGGTCGGTCTGGTCAAGGCGCTCGGTGAGACCGAGGCCGTGATCGTCGGCCACGACTGGGGCGCACCGGTGGCCTGGAACGCGGCGCTGATGCGGCCCGATCTGTTCCGCGCCGTCGTGGGCATGAGCGTGCCGTTCGCATCGCCGGGCCCGGTCGAGCTGCTCGCGGCGCTGCGCGCCGCCGGCATCCACGACTTCTACATGCAGTATTTCCAGGAGCCCGGCGTGGCCGAGGCCGAGCTCGCGCGCGATGCCGAGGCCACGATCCGCCTCGTCAACTTCAACGGCTCGGGCGACGGGCCTGAGCGCCAGGCCTTCGGCCGCCTGCAGCCGGGCCAGGGCTTTCTCGGCGGCATGGTCGAGCCGGCGACGCTGCCGGCGTGGCTGCCGTCGGAAGACATCGCGGCCTACGCCGCCGAATTCCAGCGCACCGGCTTCCGCGGCGGGCTCAACTGGTACCGCAACATCACGCGCAGTTGGGAGCTGCTGGCGCCGTTCCGCGGAGCGGTGATCCGCCAGCCGTCGATGTTCATCGCCGGCGAGCGCGACAGCGTGCTGAAGTTTCCGGCCTCGCGCGGGCAGATCGACAACTTCGGCCAGACCCTGCCGGGGCTGCGCGGCTGCCACATCCTCGAAGGCGCGGGTCACTGGATCCAGCGCGAACGCACGGCCAAGGTCAACGAGCTGCTGCTGCATTTCCTGCAGGGCCTGTGAGCCGCGGCCGGCCTAAACCGGGTTGTCACCGACCCAGACCCAGGAGACCCGCATGACCACGCAAGGCTTCACCGTGTCCCACGCGCCGCAGGCCCGCTTCGAGCGCGGACTGCGCTCGTTCTTCGAGTACCGCGACCTGGGCATCAAGCACGCGACAGGCGGCCGGGTCGGCGCCCATGTGATCCGGGCGGCCGCCGGCACCGAATTCTCGAGCCAGCCGCATTGGCACGGGACGAGTTTCCAATTCGTCTATGTGCTCAAGGGCTGGATCGAGTTCGACTACGAGGGACAGGGCGTCGTGCGGCTGGAGGCGGGGTCCTGCGTGTACCAGCCGCCTGGCGTCCGCCACCGCGAGCTCGGCCACAGCCCCGATGTCGAGATGCTCGAGGTCGTGATGCCAGACGACTTCAGCACCGGGGAAGTGACCGCTGTCGAGCCCGGCGCGGCATGACGCGCGACACCCCGGGTCCGGCCAAGCCCCTTGATCTGCTGCGCGTCGACGCTGGGCTGGGGCCAATCGAACGAAGCTTCGAACGGGGCCGCGCCCTGCCGACCGGCGATCGCGAGCTTGAGGGCCTCCAGCTCGAGCCGCTGGCCCTCCGGATCGAACAGTGCGCGCCTCAGGTCGCAGCGCGCCGCCTTCCCAGGCGAGCGCGCCTGCCAGCACCAGCGACAGCGCCTTGACGCCGCCGCCCTCGCCTTCGACGCCGAACTTCAGGTCGGTCATCGCGACATTGTTCTTGTCGAGATCTAGCCCGCATATTTCACGCATCGACCACTGTATGGCCTGATGGGCCATCTTGACGCTGTTTTCCGGGGTCAACGAGTGTCTTGACTGTCATTGCGTGGCGCTCGGGGGGTGTGGAGCGTGATCGGTCGGCAAGAACCCC
>JANXZN010000007.1 GCA_025355545.1 Rhizobacter sp. | reverse complement strand
GTGGCGCTGTGGGGCCGGCACCTGCGCCACAACCCCGGCAACCCGCACTGGGCGAATCGCGACCGTTTCGTGCTGAGCAACGGCCATGCGTCAATGATCCTGTACGCGCTGCTGCACCTGACCGGTTACGACCTGCCGATGTCGAGCTGCGCAACTTCCGCCAGCTGCACAGCAAGACGCCGGGTCACCCCGAGCACGGCCTGACGCCGGGCGTCGAGACCACCACCGGCCCGCTCGGCCAGGGCCTGGCGAACGCGGTCGGCATGGCGCTGGCCGAGAAGCTGCTCGCCAAGGAGTTCAACCGTGACGGTCACGCGATCGTCGACCACCACACCTACGTCTTCCTCGGCGACGGCTGCATGATGGAAGGCATCAGCCACGAAGCCAGCGCGCTGGCCGCGGCCTGGAAGCTCGGCAAGCTGATCGCGCTGTACGACGACAACGGCATCTCGATCGACGGGCGGGTCACGCCCTGGTTCATCGACAACACGCCGGAGCGCTTCCGTGCCTACGGCTGGAACGTGATCGCCGATGTCGACGGCCACGATGCCGATGCCGTCGACGATGCGATCAAGCAGGCTCTCGCACAGGGCAGCGGCACCGCACCGGGCGGCGGCAAGCCGACGCTGATCTGCTGCAAGACCACGATCGGCCAGGGTTCGCCGAACCGCGCCGGCACCGCGAAGGCGCACGGCGAGGCGCTCGGCGCGGACGAGATCAAGCTCACGCGCGCCGCGCTCGGCTGGACGAGCGAACCCTTCGTGATCCCCGAAGCGGCGTACACCTTGTGGGACGCGCGCCGCCAGGGCCTGGCCGACGAGACGGCCTGGGTCGACGCCTTCGCCGCGTACGCGAAGGCCTACCCCGAACTCGCGGTCGAGTTCGCGCGCCGCATCGACAGCGAGCTGCCGATGACCTGGGCCCAGACCGCGGTCGACGCCGCCGTCGCTGCGCACACCAGGGCCGAGACGGTGGCCAGCCGCAAGGCCAGCCAGCTCGCGCTCGAGGCCTTCACGAAGGCGCTGCCCGAGATGCTCGGCGGCAGCGCCGACCTGACCGGTTCGAACCTGACCAACACCAGCAGCACCGCGCCGCTGCGGCTCGAGGCCGATGGCAGCAGCAACGGCGGGCGCCACATCAACTACGGCGTGCGCGAGTTCGGCATGGCCGCGATCATGAACGGCATGGCGCTGCACGGCGGGCTGATCCCGTACGGCGGCACCTTCCTGACCTTCAGCGATTACTCGCGCAACGCGATCCGCATGGCGGCGCTGATGAAGCTGCGCGTGGTCCACGTCTTCACGCACGACAGCATCGGCCTCGGCGAAGACGGCCCGACGCACCAGAGCATCGAGCACGCGGCCTCGCTGCGGCTGATTCCCGGGCTCGATGTCTGGCGTCCGTGCGACACGGCCGAGACGGTGATCGCGTGGGCCTGCGCGATCGAGAGCAAGGCGCGGCCGAGCGCGCTGCTGCTGTCGCGGCAGAACCTGCCGTATGCGCCGAAGTCGTCGCTCGACGGCATCTCGAAGGGCGCCTACGTGCTGGCCGAGCCGGGCGAGGTCGGGCTGAAGAAAAAAGCGCAGGCCGTCATCATCGCGACCGGCTCCGAGGTGCAGCTCGCGCTGCACGCGCAGCAGGACCTCGCGAAGAGCGGCATCGCGGTGCGCGTGGTCTCGATGCCGTCGACGACGGTGTTCGATCGCCAGCCCGATGCCTACAAGGTCAGCGTGCTGCCGACGGGCCTGCCGCGCATCGCGGTCGAGATGGGCGCGACCGGTGGTTGGTGGAAGTACGGCTGCGCCGCGGTCGTCGGTATCGACACCTACGGCGAATCGGCACCTGCGCCGATGCTGTTCAGGCACTTCGGCTTCACGCCGGAGAACGTGGTGGCGACGGTGAAGGCGGTGCTGAAGCGCTGAAAGTTTTCGAACCCCAGGAGCAATGTCAATGACCATCAAGATCGGCATCAACGGCTTCGGCCGCATCGGGCGCATGGTGTTTCGTGCCGCCGTCCAGAACTTCGGCGAGATCGAGGTCGTCGGCATCAACGACCTGCTCGAACCCGAGTACCTGGCCTACATGCTGCAGTACGACTCGGTGCACGGCCGCTTCAAGGGCAGCATCGCGGTCGACGGCAACACGCTGATCGTGAACGGCAAGAAGATTCGCCTCACGCAGGAGCGCGACCCGGCGGCCCTGAAGTGGGCCGACGTGGGTGCCGACATCGTCGTCGAAGCCACCGGCCTTTTCCTGACCAAGGAGACCGGGCAGAAGCACCTCGACGCCGGTGCGAGGAAGGTGATCATGTCGGCGCCGTCGAAAGACGACACGCCGATGTTCGTCTACGGTGTCAACGACAAGAGCTACAAGGGCGAGGCGATCATCTCGAACGCGTCGTGCACGACCAATTGCCTGGCGCCGGTCGCGAAGGTGCTGCACGACAAATGGGGCATCAAGCGCGGCCTGATGACGACGGTGCACGCGACCACCGCGACGCAAAAGACCGTCGACGGCCCGAGCAACAAGGACTGGCGCGGTGGCCGCGGCATCCTCGAGAACATCATCCCGTCGAGCACCGGTGCGGCCAAGGCCGTCGGCGTCGTGATCCCGGCGCTGAACAAGAAGCTCACCGGCATGTCGTTCCGCGTGCCGACCTCGGACGTGTCGGTGATCGACCTGACCGTCGAGCTCGTCAGGGAAGCGAGCTACCAGGAGATCTGCGCCGAGATGAAGGCCCAGTCCGAAGGGGCGATGAAGGGCGTGCTCGGCTACACCGAAGACAAGGTCGTCTCGACCGACTTCCGTGGCGAGCCGATGACCTCGGTGTTCGACGCCGACGCCGGCATCGCACTCGACAGCACCTTCGTCAAGGTCGTCGCCTGGTACGACAACGAATGGGGCTACTCGAACAAGGTGCTCGAGATGGTGCGTGTGGTCGCGAAGTAGCGCGCGTCCTCAACCAAAGAAAGCGCGCCCGAGGGCGCGCTTTTTCGTTCGGAGAGCGCCCGCAGCGCCGGTCAATGCCAGTGGCGACCACCGCGCCAGCCGCCGTAGTAGCCGAACCCGAAGCTGATCGCCGGAGCGGCATAGACGTACGGCGCCGGGTAGTAGTACATCGGGGCAGGCAAGGGCTGGTAGTAGGCGGGCGCGGGCAAGGGCTGGTAGTCGACCGGCGCCGGTGCCTCGTCGGCGGTCGCCATCGCGGCGGTGCCCGTCGACGGTACCGGTGCGGAGGTGACCGGTGCCGGCAGCCCGCCGCCCGCCGCGTCGGCCGGCTGAACGC
>JANXZN010000430.1 GCA_025355545.1 Rhizobacter sp. | reverse complement strand
GCCCGCCGTGTAGCCGGCCTTGTCGATCGCCTCGAGGATCAACTGGATCGCCGCTTCATGGCTGGCGACGCTCGGCGCGAACCCGCCTTCGTCGCCGACCGCCGTGCTGATGCCGCGGTCGCCGAGGATCTTCTTCAGCGCATGGAACACCTCGGCGCCGTAGCGCACCGCTTCGCGGAAGCTTGGCGCCCCGACCGGGATGATCATGAACTCCTGCAGATCGAGGTTGTTGTTGGCGTGCGCGCCGCCGTTGATGACATTCATCATCGGCACCGGCATCTGCATCGCGCCGGAGCCGCCGAAGTAGCGGTACAGCGGCAGGCCCGATTCTTCGGCCGCGGCGCGCGCCACCGCCATGCTCACCGCCAAGGTCGCGTTCGCGCCGAGGCGGCTCTTGTTCCCGGTGCCGTCGAGGTCGATCAGCGTGCGGTCCAGAAAGGCCTGCTCGCTCGCATCGAGCCCGAGCACCGCTTCGCTGATCTCGGTGTTGACGTGCTCGACGGCGCGCAAAACGCCCTTGCCGCCGTAGCGCGACTTGTCGCCGTCGCGCAGCTCGATCGCCTCGCGCGAGCCGGTCGAGGCGCCCGAGGGCACCGCGGCGCGGCCCATCGTGCCGCTCTCGAGCAGCACGTCGCATTCGACGGTGGGGTTGCCGCGGCTGTCGAGGATCTCTCGGCCGACGATGTCAACGATGGCGCTCATTCAATGCTTCTCCAGGGGATTTCGAGTTCTCGGGCGGCGCTGCGATCAGCAGGAAAAATTATTCTCGAGCAGCGGCCGCGACTTGACCACGCGGTCGAGCGCCACGAGTTGTTCGAGCAGCGCGCGCATGTGCTTCAGCGGCACCGCGTTCGGCCCGTCGCTCAGCGCGTGCGCCGGGTCGGGGTGCGTTTCCATGAACACGCCGGCCACGCCCACCGCGATCGCGGCGCGCGCCAGCACCGGCACGAACTCGCGCTGGCCGCCCGAGCTCGTGCCCTGGCCGCCGGGCAGCTGCACCGAATGGGTCGCGTCGAAGACCACCGGCGCGTGGGTCTCGCGCATGATCGCCAGACTGCGCATGTCGGAGACGAGGTTGTTGTAGCCGAAGCTCGCGCCGCGTTCGCAGGCCATGAAGTTGTCCTCGTTCAGGCCCTTCTCGCGCGCGGCGGCGCGGGCCTTGTCGATCACGTTCTTCATGTCATGGGGCGCGAGGAACTGGCCCTTCTTGATGTTCACCGGCTTGCCCGATTGCGCGACCGCGCGGATGAAATCGGTCTGGCGGCACAGGAAGGCGGGCGTCTGCAGCACGTCGACGACGCTGCTCACTTGCGCGATCTGCGACTCGTCGTGGATGTCGGTCAGCACCGGCACGCTCAATTCACGCTTGACCTTCGCGAGGATCTCGAGGCCCTTGTCGATGCCCGGCCCGCGGAAGGTGCTGCCCGACGAACGGTTCGCCTTGTCGAAGCTGCTCTTGAAGATGAACGGGATGCTCAAGCCCGCGGTCATCTCCTTCAGCTGGCCGGCCACGTCCATCTGCAGCTGTTCGGACTCGATCACGCACGGGCCGGCGATCAGGAAGAACGGTCGATCGATGCCGATCTCGAAGCCGCACAACTTCATGCCGCGACCTTCTCGGCCTGCGCCGCACGCTGGTGATCGAGCGCGGCCTTGATGTAGCTGGTGAACAGCGGGTGACCGTCCCAGGGCGTGCTCTTGAACTCGGGGTGAAACTGCACGCCGACGAACCAGGGGTGCACGGCCTGCGGCAGCTCGACGATCTCGGTCAGCTTCTCGCGCTGCGTGATCGCCGAGATCACCAGGCCGGCATCGCGCAGCCGGTCGAGGTAGTGCTCGTTGGCCTCGTAGCGGTGGCGATGGCGCTCGGTCACCACCTTGCCGTAGATCTGGTACGCGAGCGTGCCCGGCACCACGTCCGAGCTCTGCGCGCCCAGGCGCATCGTGCCGCCGAGGTCGGAGTTCGCGTCACGCTTCTGGATCGTGCCATCGCGGTCCTGCCATTCGTCGATCAGCGCGATCACCGGGTGCGGAGTCTGCGGATCGAACTCGGTGCTGTTCGCGTTCGTCAGCCCGGCCAGATGGCGCGCGACCTCGATCGTCGCGACCTGCATGCCCAGGCAGATGCCGAGGTACGGGATCTTG
>JANXZN010000345.1 GCA_025355545.1 Rhizobacter sp. | reverse complement strand
GCCGCGCAACGGAAGGATCGCCTGGAAGCGCCGATCGCGACCGGTCTTCGCCGTGCCGCCGGCGCTGATGCCCTCGACGAGATACAACTCGCACTGGAAGGGGTCGCGCTCCGAACAGTCCGCCAGCTTGCCGGGGAGCATCGTTGGACTGCGCGAGCGCGCGCAGCTGCTCGGTCAGCGTCTGCGAAAAGCGCTGCAGCGCCAGCGCCTGCTGCTCGCCGGAGCGGCCCAGCGTGTCGGCCTGGTGCTGCTGCGTCGCCGCGAGCTGGGTGCGAAAGCTGTCGATCTGCTCGTTCTGCGTGCGCGCGACATCGCCCTGCTGCGTCAACAGCGTCTGCTGGAAGGTGGTGAGCGTCTGCGCGAGCTCGGAGCGGGTGCCGCCGGCACTGCGCGCGACCTCGTCGCGCAGGTTGCGGTCGAGCTGCTGCAGATCGGCGCGTATCGCTGTCAGCGGCCCCGTGTCGGCGCGCCGCAGCGCGAGCCACAGCGTCAGCAACAGCAGCAGGACGAGCAGCGCGAGCAGGATCCAGTCGAAAGTCGTCACGGGCATCGCGCGATTGTCGCCTGCGGCGGGCGGCGCATCGCTCAGCCCGGTCGCCCGCGCAGCAGCCGCCGCTCGACGAGATCGAACGCCGCTTGCACCAGCAGCGCCAGCACCGCGGCCGGCAGCGCACCGGCGAGCATCGCGCCGCTGTCGTTGACCGCCAGCCCGGCGACGATGCGCTCGCCGAAGCCGCCGGCGCCGATGAACGCGGCCATCGTCGCGGTGCCGACGTTGATCACCGCGGCGGTCTTGACACCCGCCATCAGCGTCGGCAGCGCCAGCGGCAGCTGCACCTCGCGCAGGCTTTGCGATCGCGTCAGCCCCAGCGACAGCGCCGCCTGCGCCATCCCTTCGGGCACGCCCTGCAGCCCGGCGTGGGTGTTGCGCACGATCGGCAGCAGCGCATAGAGGAACAGCGCGATCAGCGCCGGCACGAAGCCGATGCGGCCGAGCAGCGCGATCAGGAACGCGAGCAGCGCCAGCGACGGCACCGTCTGCAGCACCGCGACCACGCCCAGCACCCAGCCGGCGCTGCGTCGCCAGCGCCAGGCCGCCACGCCCAGCGGCACGCCGACGACGACCGCGATCAGCAGCGAGCCGAACACGAGCAGCAGGTGTTGAAGCGCCAGGCGCGCGAAGTCGGGCGCGAACAGGCGCTGCAGGAACCCCTGCGCGCGCCGGTCCGCAGGCGCCGCGCCGCCGTCGACAAAGCGCTTCCCGACCTCGGCGAAGCTGCGCCCGTCGAGCTCGACCTGTGCGTTCATCGCGATCATCGCGGCTGCATCGATGCGGCCTTCGAGCCGGGCCAGCGGCCGCACGTCGACGCTGCTGCGCATCAGCAGCACGGCGTCGTACTTCGGGAAGAAGCCGAGGTCGTCCTGCAGCACGCGCAGCCGGTAGCGGCCGACCTTCGCGTCGGTCGAGTAGATGTCGATCAGGTCGACGCTGCCGGAGCGGATCGCCTCATAGGCCAGGCCGTGGTCGAGCCCGGCCGCACTCGCCTGCGGCAGCCTGTAGGCCGCCTTCAGGGCCGGCCAGCCGTCACTGCGTTCGAGGAACTCGTGCGACAGGCCGAGGCGCAGGCCCTGCGCCGTCGGCCTGAGGAGGTCGGAGATGCGCGCGATGCCGAGTTCGGCCGCACGCGCCTCGCTCATCGCCAGCGCGTAGGTGTTGTTGAAGCCGAGCGGCACCGCGGCCTTCAGCCCGCGCGGCGCGAGCCACTCGTTCAACTCGGCCAGCGACGGGTTGCCGGGGGTCTGGGGCCGCTTCAGCAGCTCGCGCACGATCGTCCCGGTGTACTCGGGGTAGACATCGACCGCTCCGCTGGCCAGCGCCTGCTCGAGGATGCCGGTGTTGCCCAGGCCCTGCCGGTGCTCGGCGGCGATGCCCTGGGCGACGAGCGTCTGACGCACGATCTCGCCGAGGATGTAGGACTCGGTGAAGCGCTTCGAACCGACGACGACAGTCGCTGCGGCGCTCGCGGCGCCCGCCAGCATCGACCCGATGCACAGTGCGGCGATGCCGAGCAATCGATTCGTCATGCGGCGATTCTGGCAGGCCGCCGGGTGCCGACGCCGCGCCCGCGTGTAGGACATGTCCGATCTGGGATCGGGTCGATACGGGTTTGAAGCGGCACGGAATCTGGGAAACAATAAGAAGCAGGTTCGAGGGAAGGTCCCGAGCTGTCGAGGCTTCGATTTGTTTCACGGATCGGCGCCTTGTTCTTGCCGCCTCTGTCTTCCAGCGATTCCAGCCCGGAAATGCCCGCCCTCAAAGCCTTTATCGTCGAAGACAGCGCGGTGATTCGAGAAAACCTGACGGCCGCTCTCGAAGAACTCGCTCCCGTCCAGGTCGTGGGCACCGCCGAGGACGAACCGGGCGCGATGCACTGGCTGACGGCGTCGGACGCGCAGGGCTGCGACCTGGTGATCATCGACATCTTCTTGAAGCGCGGCTCCGGCCTGGGCGTGCTGCGCGCCGCCAGCGACCTCAAGCGGCCGATGAGCCTGGTGGTGCTGAGCAACTACGCGACGCCCGATATGCGCCGCAAGTGCCTGGACCTCGGCGCCGACCGGGTCTTCGACAAGTCGAACGAGATCGACTCGCTGATCCTGTACTGCGCACGCCTGGCCGCCGGCGACACCGGCCACGGGGCGCTGACGCCCACGTGACGTGGACGGGCTACTGGATCAGGCCGTTCTTCAGCGCGTAATAGGTCAGGTCGCTGTTCGACGACAGGTTCATCTTCTCCATCACGCGGGTGCGGTAGGTGCTGACGGTCTTCACGCTCAGCGACATGCTGTCGGCCATGTGGCCGATGGTTTCGCCCTTGGCCAGGCGCAGGAAGACCTGAAACTCGCGCTCCGAGAGTTGCTCGTGCGCCGGCTTGTCGCCCGCGCCGCCGAGGCCGTCGGCGAGCAGTTCGGCCACGCCGGCGGTGATGTATTTGCGGCCGCGGAACACGGTGCGGATCGCCTTGACGATCTCCTCGGGATCGCACTCCTTGTTCAGGTAGCCGCTCGCCCCCTGGCGCAGCAAGGTGGTCGCGTAGTGCTCTTCGGGAAAGCCCGACAGGATCAGCACCGGAAGGTCGGGCGCGCGCGCCTTGATCGCCGACAGCGCGTCGACGCCGCTCTGGTCGGGCATGGACAGGTCCAACAGGATCACGTCGACATCGCCCTTGCGCACGATGTCGATCGCCTCCTTGCCGCTGGAGGCCTCGGCCACGACCGTCAGGTCGACCTGCTCGGAGAAGTACTGACGCAGGCCGGCGCGCACGATCGCGTGGTCATCGATGATGGCGATTCGGATCATGGTGCATGACCGTTCAGAGTGACGAATGGCAACATTTTAAGGTAAGGTGACCGTGATGCCGACGCCCCTGAAGTTGCTGCCGCTTCTGCGCGGCAGCCGGTTCGCCTTCCCGCTCGCTGCGCTCGCCGCGCTCGCGATGTTCCTGATCAGCGAGGCCTCGTACCAAAACGCGTCGGCGTCGTTCAAGCGGCTGGGCGACCAGGGCGACGCGCGCCGCGAGATCCAGACGCTGTGGCGCAGCCTGATCGACGCCGAGACCGGCCAGCGCGGCTACCTGCTGACCGACCGCAAGGAATACCTGAAACCTTACATCACCGGGCGGGCCGAGGCGACGCGCTCGATCGCCTGGTTGAACCAGTACTACAGCAACGACCCTTCGAGCCAGCCGCTGATGGGGCAGGTGACGCAGGCCGCCCGCAACAAGCTCGCCGAGCTGGCCGAGACGAACCGGCTGCACGACGAGGGCAAGGAAGAGGGCTGGCGCGAGCTGCTGCTGAGCAACATCGGCGCCGAGCAGATGGACGCGGTTCGCAGCGTCAGCGCGAGGCTGCTGGACATCGAGAACGCCAAGGTTGCGGAGAGCCGCAAGAGCGTGATGCAGACGCTGCTGGTGAACCGCATCGGCGTCACCGCGATGACCGCGCTGAGCCTGCTCGCGCTCTACATGTACCTGCGCCAGACGACGGCGCTGGTGCGCGAGCGCGAAGAGCAGCGGCGCCGGGTGCAGGCCGAGCGTGACCAGTTCGAAAGCGTGGTGCTGCTGCGTACTGCGCAGCTGACCGAACTCGCGCGCCACCTCCAGTCGGTACGCGAGGACGAGCGCCAGCGGCTCGCGCGCGAGCTGCACGACGAGCTCGGCGCCCTGCTCACCGCGGCCAAGCTCGACGTGGCGCGGCTCAAGTCGCGCCTGGGCGCGATGACGCCGGAAGTCCTCGAGCGGGTGCAGCACCTCAGCGACGGCCTGAACAGCGGCATCGCGCTGAAGCGCCGCATCATCGAAGACCTGCGGCCCTCGTCGCTGAGCAACCTCGGCCTGGTCTCCGCACTCGAGATCCTGGTGCGCGAATGGGGCCAGCGCAGCGAGATCGAGGTCGACAGGGTGCTCGAGCCGGTGCGGCTGCGGCCTGCCGGCGAGCTGACGGTCTACCGCCTCGTGCAGGAGGCGCTGACCAACATCACGAAATACGCGCGCGCCACCGAGGTCGAGGTGCTGCTGTCCTCGTCCGACGGAAAGGTGCAGGTCTCGGTGCGCGACAACGGCGCGGGCTTCGACATGACCGCAGCGCACACCAGCGCCCACGGCCTGCTGGGCATGCGCTACCGGCTCGAGACCGAGGGCGGAACGATGACGATGCAATCACGGCCCGGCGAGGGTACGGTGATCCGCGCCGAACTGCCCGAAAGCGCCGAGCCGCCCGAGGGCGAGAACGCGTCGGCGCCGTCCTACAGCGGTTGAGAGACTCTCCCGACAGCGCTGCGGCGACGCGCCCTATCGTGGCGCGCAGCTCCGCGCTGCACACTGGACACATCGCATCAATCCCGCTGCGACTCAGTCACACGCAAGCGCATTGCCGCTTCGAGGATCAGGAGCCCCGCCATGTTGCACTACGCCGTTGTCTTCTTCGTTATCGCGCTGATTGCCGCGCTGTTCGGTTTCGGCGGCCTGGCTGCCGGCGCCGCCGGCATCGCCAAGATCCTGTTCATCCTGTTCGCGATCCTGGCCGTCGCCAGCTTCCTGTTCGGTCTGATCAAGAGAGGCTGACAGCCCGGACCGCCGGTCATCGCGACCCACGCTGTTCTTATTTCACTCGAAGGAAGTCTCATGGAAACCACCATCAAGCCCGTTGCCCAGCAAGCGTCCAACCTCGCCGATCAGGCTGCCGACATCACGAGCAGCGCGATCCGCTCGACCCAGAACGTCGCCAACGCCGCGTTCGATCGACTCACCGACAAGGTCGACAGCGCGCGCGAGCACGCTGCGCCGATGATCGACCGCCTGTCGAGCCAGGCCGAGGCCGCGGCGCGTCGCAGCGCCGATGCCCTGCGCGAAACCTCGGCGCAGCTGCGCGAGAAAGCCCAGCGCGCGCAAGACACCACCGTCGGCTACATCCGGGACGAGCCGGTCAAGGCGATGCTGATCGCCGCGGCGACCGGCGCCGTGCTGATGGCGTTGATCGGCCTGATGGGCCGCTCGCGTCACGACGCCTGACGCCTGCGTTCCGTTCCGACGCCCTCGTTCCCCGAGCTCGCCGCGGCATCATGATCCACCCGCTCTTGCGCCTGGCGGCCACGCAACCCCAGTTGCTGGCCGACCATGTAGAAGCGTACGCAGGGCTGGTCGGCGAGGAACTCGGGCGCAGCGCCGCCGCCTACAAGCAGCGCCTGCTGCTCGGCGCGCTGGGGCTTTGCCTCGCGGTCGTCGCCGCGGTGCTGGCCGGCGTCGCGCTGATGCTCTGGGCAGCCACGCCGCCCGCGAACCTGCAGGCGCCCTGGGTCCTGATCACGGCGCCGGGCGTCGCCGCGTTGCTCGCCGTCGCATGCGCGCTGGGGGCCCGCAAGAAACACGCGGACAGTTTCGCCGGGCTGAAGCAGCAGATGAGCGCCGATCTCGCGATGCTGCGCGAAGTGAGCGCGCCATGACGAGCGCTGCGCTCGAACGCGTCGGGCTCTCGCGCGCGCGTCTGCGCCGCGCGATGCAGCCGCCGCCGGCCCCGACGCCGACCCATGCGCGGATGCCCGGCCCGTTCGCCGCGTGGCTGCAGCGCCTGCGCGCGCTGCCGCTGATCGCCGAAATGACGGACTCTGTCGCGGCTTGGTGGGCGCAGCACCCGCTGCGCCCGGTCTCGCAGGTTGCCGGCGAGGCCTCCAATGCCGCGGTCAGGCCGCTGGCGCAGCGGCACCCGTTGCTGCTGGTGTTGGCCGCCGGGCTGCTGGGTGCGGGCCTGGCGTGGATCCGGCCATGGCGCTGGATCTTCAGTTCGGCGCTGTTCGCCGGCCTGGTGCCGCAGTTCGCCGCGCGGGTCGTGGCCCGCCTGCCGCTGGATTCCTGGCTGGCGATGCTGGCGACGACGCCTGCGGCCGCGCGGCCCGATACCTTCCGCGGGGACGCGAACACGGCGCCGACCGCATAGATCACCTCCAACGACCCCTTCGCCTGCGCCCGGAGTCCGCTCCGCGGCCGCATGGCCGGTTCTCCCGCCGTGGGGTCTTGAAAGCGCGCTTCGGCGCGCTTCTTTTTTTACCTGTCAGACTCTGGCATCCGGGCGGTCTGGGAAGACGCGCTAGGAATCGTCCTACGGCTCCCGCCGCGTCGTGCCGACAGACGCGCCGCGCTGCGCTTCATACGATCGTTCACCATTTGTCGGAGTTACACCCATGCATGCCCACGCCGCCCGCTCGCCCCGCTGGACCACGGCCACCTTTGCCGACGCGACCGACTCCGCACCGATGGAGTTGCGCGAGTTGGGTGCGCACGTCAGCCGTTGCAACGGTTGCCGCGGCCGCTGGTTCGCGTTGCGCTGCGCCGCCGATGCGGTGCACGACTTCGTCGCCCCGCGCTTCGTGACCACCCTGTGCATCGTGACGGCGGTGATCGGCCTGACTGCGCTGGCGCTGTGAGCCATGCGACAGCGACATGAGGCGATCCCCCGCCCTGCTGCGGCTGGTCCCCGACGCAACTGAGCCCCTGCTCGACATCCTCGACAGCGCACGCGGCGCCGTCGAGCCGCCGAACCGATCCGAAATCTTCGGCCCCGAGCGCTTCGCGCAGCACGGCCGCAGCCTGGGCGAGACGCACCGGGCGCAGCCGATCCGCGGCCGCTCCGGCACGTTCTTTCCGCGCCTGGCCGACAACATCCGCAACCTGCGCGAGGCCCAGCAGTACATCGGCGCGCAGGCGCGCACCGGCTACCAGGTCAGCCCGGCGGCGGAATGGCTGCTCGACAACTTCCACCTGATCGAAGCCCAGCTCAAGGAGATCCACGAAGGGCTGCCGCGGCGCTACTTTCGCGACTTGCCGGTGCTGATCGACGAGCCGCTCGCCGGCCTGCCGCGCATCTACGGCGTGGCCTGGGCGTTCGTCGCGCACACCGACGGCGCGTTCGACGAAGATCTGCTGGCCCACTTCCTCGGCGCCTACCAGCAGACGCGGGAGCTGACCTTGGGCGAGCTGTGGGCGCTGCCGACGACGCTGCGCGTCGTGCTGGTCGAGAACCTGCGGCGCCTGGCCGAACGGCTGGCCACCAACAAGGCGGCGCGCGAGATCGCCAACCTGGTCGGCGACCGGATCGAGAACTACCCGACCGAGCGGCTCGACGAACTGCTGGCGCTGCTCAATCGACGCGGCGTCGGCCGAGTCTTCCTCGTGCAGATCGCGCAGCGCCTGCAGGACCACCACGCGGCCGGCCTGACGAAGTACCACGAATGGCTGCTGCGCCGGCTGCCCGACCTGGCCGCGGTGCAGGTGCAGCAGCCGGCCGAACAGGCCGCCGACAACCTGAGCGTCAGCAACGCCATCAGCTCGTTGCGCCTGATCGGCAACGCCGACTGGCCCGACATCGTCGACCGAACCAGTGCCACGATGCAGTTGCTGCTGCAGTCGCCGGCGTTCGAGGCCGAACGCACCGACACCCGCGACAGCACGCTGCATGCGATCGAGCTGCTGGCGCGCCGCAGCGGCCGCTCCGAGGTCGCGGTCGCACAGATCCTGATGGACCTGATGGACCGCGCCGACCCCGCCGGCAACGCCGTCTCCAGCCACTGGCTGTACGGCGCAGGCCGCGCCGAGCTGCTGCACGCCCTCGACCTGCGCGAGCCCGGCGCCCGGCTCTGGCGCGCGCTGCAGCACCGCGCTGCGCTGCCCGCCTACCTCGCCACGCTGGCCGGCGGGAGTGGCGCGCTGGTGGCCTGGATGATGCTGCACCACAGTGCCGCGCTGGCGGCGCCGGACGCGCCCTGGTGGGTCGCGCTGATGGCGGCGACGCTGATGCTGTTCCCGGCCTCCGAAGTCGTCGTCGCGGTGATCAACCGGCTGATCAGCGAGTCGGCGCGGCCGAGCCGCCTGCCGCGGCTGGCGCTGGCGCACGGCATCCCCCCCCAGCACCGCGTGATGGTCGTGATTCCGGGCCTGCTGACGAGCCGCGCCTCGGTCGACGAGCTCAGCCACCGGCTCGAGCTGCACCACCTCGCGAACCCCGAGCCGTACGCCCAGTTCGCGCTGCTCACCGACTGGGCCGACGCCGCCACCGCGACGCTCGCGTCGGACGCCCCGCTGCTCGACGCCGCGGTGCGCCGCATCGCCGCGCTGAACGCCCGCTACGCGCCCGCGCCGGAGCGCGCGCCGCGCTTCATCGTGCTGCACCGCGCGCGCACGCTCAGCGCGACCGAGGGCTGCTTCATCGGCTGGGAGCGCAAGCGTGGCAAGCTCGAGCTGCTGATCGGCCTGCTCGCCGCGCCGCCGGCCGGCAGCGCCGGGGCCGGCCCGTTCATCGACCTGGGCGAATGGTCGCGCGTCGAGCCCGCCACGCGCTATGTCGTCACGCTCGACGGCGACACGCAGTTGCCGCCGGGGCGCCTCCGCGAGCTGGTCGGCGTCGCGGCCCACCCGCACAACCAGCCGCAGGTCGACCCGGCGACGCGCACCGTGACGCAGGGTTACGGCATCCTGCAGCCGCGCGTGCTGACGCCGCTGCCGGCGCCGAAGGACTTCACGCTGTACCACTGGCTGTTCGCGGGCCAGTGCGGCATCGACCCGTACAGCGCCGCCAGTTCCGAGGTCTACCAGGACGTGTTCCGCGAAGGCACCTTCACCGGCAAGGGGCTGCTGCACGTCGGCGCCGTGCACGCGGTGCTGTCGGGTCGCCTGCCCGACGGCCAGGTGCTGAGCCACGACCTGCTCGAAGGCTCGCTGGCGCGCTGCGCCGCCGTCACCGACATCACGGTGATCGAGGACGCACCGTTCCACGCCGACGTCGCCGCCTCGCGCGTGCACCGCTGGACCCGCGGCGACTGGCAGCTGCTGCCGTTCCTGCTGAACCCGGCCCGCTACGGCATCCGCGCGATCAACCGCTGGAAGATGACCGACAACCTGCGACGCTCGCTGGTCGCACCGATGTCGCTGGCGCTGCTCGCGCTCGCCCTCGGCAGCCGCGTCGTCGCGCCGCTGCCCGCGCTCGGGCTGGTGCTGGCGGCGTTGATCGCCGGGCCCCTGATGGGTGCGGTGGCCGGCCTCGCGCCGAGCCGCGACGGCATCGCCAAGCTGCACTTTTACCGCCTGGCCTTCGCCGACCTGAAGCGCGCCATCTGCAGCGGCCTGTGGCTGCTCGCCCAGCTGCTGCAGCTCGCGTTGCTGAACCTGGACGCGATGCTGCGAGCGCTGTGGCGCATGGCGGTGAGCCGGCGCCACCTGCTCGAATGGACTACCGCCGCGGCGGCGCAGGCCTCGGCCTCGACCGAGTGGCGCGTGATCGTGCGCCGGCATCGGGTCGTGCCGCTGGTCGCCGCGGCGCTGTGGATCGCACTGCTCGCCGGGCACACGCCGGCGCCGGGCCTGGCGACGCTGCTGTGCGCGGTCTGGGCCGCCTCGCCGCTGTGGACCTGGTGGGTCAGCCGACCGCGCCCGCCGAAACGCGACGCGGCGCTGCCGGCCGCCGACCGCCGCTACCTCGAAGACGCCGCGCGCGACACCTGGCGATTGTTCGAGCGCTGCATCGGCCCGGACGACAACTTCCTGCCGCCCGACAACCTGCAGCTGACGCCGCAGACCCTGGTCGCGCACCGCACCTCGCCGACCAACATCGGCCTGTACCTGCTCAGCGCGGCCTGCGCGCGCCGCTTCGGCTGGATCGGCACACAGGACCTGCTCGGGCGGCTCGAGGCGACGCTGGCGACGCTGGCCGAGCTGCCACGCCATCGCGGCCACTTCCTGAACTGGTACGACACCCAGCGCCGGGCAGCGCTGCTGCCGATGTACGTGTCCACGGTCGACAGCGGCAACCTCAGCGGTCACCTGCTGGCGGTGGCGCAGGCCTGCATCGAGCTCGCGCGTGCGCCCTACGACACCAGCGCGGCACGGCACGCGCTGGCAGCCTCGAAGGCGCGCCTCGAGCCCTTGCGCGCGGCGGCAACCAAGGCGCTGCCGGCGGGCGAGCTGATGCGTCTGCTCGCGCTCGCGGACCCGCTCGCCGATGCGGCTGCCCGTCCCGACTGGCTCGAGGGCCTGCTGCGCAGCGCCTCCGACGAGCTCGCGGGCCTGCTGCCGGACGACCGTGCCGCACTGGCGCCGGGCACGCTCGACGAGTTCGCCTGGCGCGCCGCGGACCACGTCGTCACGCTGCGCAGCGCCGTGTTCGACGCGCAGGCCATGCAGGCCGAGCGACCCGACCCCAATGCCGGCGACCGGGTCGGGGTCGACGCCGGCGCGACGCAGCGCCTGCACTCGGTCGCGGCGCGCTGCGACGCGCTCGCCTGGGAGGCCGACTACGCCTTCCTCTACCACCGCAAACGCCATCTGTTCCACATCGGCTACCGCGTCGCCGAGCAGCAGCTCGACGCGAGCTTCTACGACCTGCTCGCGTCCGAGTCGCGCCTGACCAGCCTGCTGGCGATCGCCAAGGGCGACGTGCCGGTGAACCACTGGGCCACGCTCGGCCGGCCGTTTTACGCGGTCGGCATGCACGCCGGGCTGCGCTCGTGGTCGGGCTCGATGTTCGAGTACCTGATGCCCACGCTGCTGCTCGAAGAACCGCATGGCAGCGTGCTGCGCGAGGCCGGCCATGCGGCGATCCGCGAGCAGGTCGCGTTCGGGCGCGAGCAGCACGTGCCCTGGGGCATCTCGGAGTCGGCCTACGCGGCCAGCGACCACACGCTGGCCTACCAGTACGCGCCGCAGGGCGTGCCGCGGCTGGCGCTGCGCCGCACGCCGCCCGACGAGCTGGTGATCGCGCCCTACGCCACCGCGCTGGCGGCGCAGATCGCGCCGCACCTGGCGGTCGCGAATCTGGCGCGGCTGGACGCGCTGACGCCGCGCACGCGCTACGGCTTCATCGAGGCGCTCGACTTCAGCCCCGGCCGCCAGGCCGCAACCGAGGGCTTCACCCGCGTCGACACCTTCATGGCGCACCACCAGGGCATGAGCATCGTCGCGATCGCCAACGTGCTGCTCGACGGCACGCCGCGCCGCTGGGCGATGGCCAATGCGCACATCGAGGCGGTGGCCTCGCTGCTGCACGAACGCGCGCCGCGCGAGGTCTCGGTGCTGCTCGAGCCACCGCCGGGGCCGTCGCCCGACGCGCGCCAGCGCCGCGTGCCGGGCATGCTGCGCGAGCTCGTGCCGGGCATGGCGGCGCTCGCGCCGACGCACCTGCTCTCGAACGGCCGCTACAGCGTCTCGCTGCGCGCCAACGGCGCGGGCTGGAGCCGCTGGGGCCAGGTCGGCCTGTCGCGCTGGCGCGACGACGCGCTGCGCGACGCGCATGGCAGCTTCTTCTATCTGCGCTGGGATCGCCAGCCGCAGGCGGTGTCGCTGACGCAGCACCCGGCGCCCGATCCGGCGGCGCACTACCAGAGCACCTACCACGCCGACCGCGTCTGCTTCGATGCGCGCTGGCACGAGATCGCGGCCCACATGACGGTCTGGGTCGGCCCCGAGGACGACATCGAGTTCCGCCAGGTCGAGCTGCGCAACCTGAGCGAACGCAGCCTCGACCTGGAGCTGATGTCGGCGTTCGAGATCACGCTCGCCGCAACGGCCGCCGACGAAGCGCACCCGGCGTTCTCGAACCTGTTCCTGCGCTCGGCGTGGCAGCCGGCGCAGCAGGCGCTGCGCTTCGAACGCAAGCCGCGCCTGCCGGCCGAGACCGGCCTGTACGCGGCCCACTTCCTGACCGAGAACGACCCGGCCATCACCGCGCTGCGGGTGCAGACCGACCGCCTGGGCTGGCTCGGACGCAACCGCCACGCGAGCCAGCCGCTGGCGTCGTTCCCGCCCCTGCCCCAGGCCGGCGCGAGCTCCGCCACCGAGCTGCCGCTCGACACCGGGCTGGACCCGGTGTGCGCGCTGTCGGTGCGGCTCCAGCTCGCGCCGCACAGCAGGCTCGTGCTCACCTTCTGCACCGCGGCCTCCGATCAACGCGCCACGCTCGACGCGGTGATCGACAAGCATCGCCAGCGCAGCCCGGTCGAGCGGGCCTCGCTGATGTCGGCGACGCTGACCGGCATCCGCCTGCGCGAGCTCGCGATCAACGCCGAGAACTACGCAGCGATCCAGTCGCTGACGACCGCCGTGGTGATGAACCTGACACGGCCGCGTGCCTACGACGCGCCGCCGGACGAAGTGGCCGACGAC
The DNA here is from genome assembly GCA_025355545.1 of Rhizobacter sp. Classification (GTDB taxonomy): domain Bacteria; phylum Pseudomonadota; class Gammaproteobacteria; order Burkholderiales; family Burkholderiaceae_C; genus LMDS01. The sequence goes on along the minus strand of JANXZN010000345.1, from coordinate 20,157 downwards.
CAGCGCGCGCAGCCCTGCGACCGCCGCCTGCTGTGGCGCTTTGGCATCTCCGGCGACCGCCCCGTCGTGCTCGTCTCGGCCGGCGCGCCACAGGGCCTGGCGCTGCTGCGCACACTGGTGCAGGCGCTGCGCGTCTGGTCGTGGTCGGGGGTGAGCTGCGATCTGGTCGTCGTCAACGCCGAACCCAGCTCCTACCTGATGGCGCTGCAGCGCGATGTCGCTGCGCTGCGCGACCAGTTCACGGCGCAGAACGGCGGCGCGCCCGGCGCCGCCGTCACCAGCTTCCACGTGTTGCGCGCCGACGATCTGAGCGCCGACGAACTCGGCACGCTGCGCACCTTGGCGCGCGTGCATTTCAACGCCGACGGTCGGCCCCTCACGCACCACGTGCAGGAGTGGTGCGAGCAGCACGAGACCGCGTTCGAGGAGCGCCACGCCGGCTCGATCGCGGCGTTGCCGATCGCCGACAGCGCGGGCGCACAGCCGCGCGTGTCGCAAGGCCGATTCATGCCCGAGGGCGGCGAATTCCGCTTCGAGGTGAGTGTGTTCCAGCGCCCGGCCCGGCCCTGGGTCAACGTGCTCGCGAACCCGGATTTCGGCACGCAGCTTTCGGAAGCGGGCGGCGGCTACACCTGGGCGCTGAACAGCCGGCTGAACCAGCTGACGCCGTGGTCGAACGACGCGCTGGCCGATCCGCCGGGCGAGTGGTTCCTGTTGCAGGACCGGCGCACGCGCGAGCTGTGGAGCATCAGCCCGTCGGCCTGGGGCGATCCGTCCACGACCTACCGGGTCGCGCACGGCCAGGGCTACAGCGTTGTCAGCCATCGCCGCGGCGAGCTCGAGGTCAGCGCCGTCTGGTCGGTCGATCCCGAGAGCGCGCTCAAGCAGCTGCGGCTGCGCCTCGTCAACCGCGGCCACCGCACGCAGCGGCTGCGCGTGATCGGCATCGCCGAATGGATCATGGGCGCGAGCCGCGGCGACCGCGCGAGCACCGACACCGCGTCGTTCACGCAGCGCCTGGCCGGCGCGTCGCGCGGCGGCAGCGACGCCGGTGCGACACCGCGCCTGACTGCGCTGACCTGCACCCAGCGCGACCGCTCGGCCGGCTTCGGCGACGGCACCGCATTCCTCGCGCTGCGCACCGATGCCGACAACGCGCCCGACTGGACCTGCGACCGCCGCGAGTGCTTCGACGCGCGTGGCCGCCTCGCGGTGCCCGATGCCTTCGGTCAGCGCAGCGGTGCCGGCCTGGACCCCTGCGCCGCGCTGTCGACCGCGATCTCGATCGCCGCCGGCGAGACCGCCGAATGCGTGTTCCTGCTCGGCTTCGGCGCGACCCCGACCGACGCGCGCCAGCTCGCGACCACCGCCGCGACGCAGTCGCCGACCGAGCGCCTCGACGCGACCCGCATGCACTGGGACGGGCTGCTCGGCGCCACCACCGTGAAGACGCCCGACCCGCTGTTCGATGCGATGGTGAACCGCTGGCTGCTCTACCAGACAATCGCCTGCCGGCTGTGGGCGAAGGCCGGCTTCTACCAGGCCGGCGGCGCGTTCGGCTTCCGCGACCAGTTGCAGGACGCGATGGCGCTGGCCTGGGCCGCACCCGACATGCTGCGCCGGCAGATCCTGCTGAACGCGTCGCGCCAGTTCGCCGAAGGCGATGTGCAGCACTGGTGGCATACACCGACCGGCGCCGGCGTGCGCACCCATTTCTCCGACGACCTGCTGTGGCTGCCGCATGCCTGCGCGCACTACCTGCAGCGCACCGGCGACGGTTCGCTGCTCGACGAGCAGGTCGCGTTTATCGAGGGCGGCCCGATCCCCGACGGCGCCGAAGACGCCTACTACGTGCCCACGCCGGGCGCAGGCGCCGCCAGCGTGTTCGAACACGGCGCTCGCGCCATCGATCGCAGCCTGAAGGTCGGGGCGCACGGCCTGCCGCTGATGGGCACCGGCGACTGGAACGACGGCATGAACCGGGTCGGTGCCGAGGGCCGCGGCGAATCGGTGTGGCTGGCGTGGTTCCTGTGCCAGATCGTCGACGTCTACGCGCCGATCGCGCGCGGCCGCGGCGAGACCGCGCGCGCCCAGCGCTGGGAAGAGGCCGGCCGCAAGTGGCGCAGCGCACTGCAGCGCGACGCCTGGGACGGCCAGTGGTTCAAGCGCGCGTTCTTCGACGACGGCACGCCGCTGGGCTCGAACATGAACCGCGAATGCCGCATCGACCTGATCGCGCAGGCATGGTCGGTGATCTCGGACGCCGCGCCGGCCGCGTTCCGACGCATGGCGCTGAGCGCGATGGACAAGCACCTGGTCGACGCCGAGGCCGGCCTGATCAAGCTGCTGACGCCGGCGCTGCAGACGCAGCAACCCAGCGCCGGCTACATCCAGGCCTACCCGCCCGGCGTGCGCGAGAACGGCGGGCAGTACTCGCACGCCGGCGTGTGGGCGCTGATCGCGCAGGCGCTGAGCGGCGACGGCGACACCGCGTATCGCTATTTCACCTACCTGAGCCCGGCGCATCGCTCGACCGATCCGTTGCGCGGCCCGGCGTATGCGATCGAGCCCTACGTGATGGCCGGCGACGTCTATGCCGAGCCGCCCTACGTCGGCCGCGGCGGCTGGAGCTGGTACACGGGTTCGGCGGCCTGGATGCACCGCGCCGCGATCGAGCACCTGTTCGGCTTGCGCCAGCACGGCGACGAGATCGGCTTCACGCCGTGCCTGCCGTCGCATTGGAACCAGGCCGAGCTGACCCTGAAGCGCGGCAGTCGCAGCTTGCGCGTGATTTTCCGGCGCGGCGTGCCGGCTTCGCCTGCGGACCCGGCCCAGACGCTCGAGTTGCGCCCGGGCGAGACGCTGCACTGGGATCGCCTCGCGAACGACAGCACTTGCGTGATGCGCCTCGGGGCGCTTCAGCCCAGCATCGCGGCGCCGGCGGCGAGCACCGCACCCACGCTGCCCTGAGGCCACGGCGCTGCGCGGCGCTGTCCTACAGCCCCCCGCGCGCCGCTCCGATGGGCCGCGCACTCACCGGTTCTTACAGTTCAGGCATCGACAGCAGAGATGGGCCCGACCAATCGCGTGAACCCGCCTCATCCAGGAGAACGAAATGCTGAAGTGGGCCCTGATCTTCGCCGTGATCGCCGTCGTGGCCGGCCTGTTCGGGTTCACCGGGATCGCGGCCGGCGCCGCCGGGATCGCGAAGATCCTTTTCATCGTGTTCCTGGTTCTCTTCATCGTGGTGGTGCTGCTGGCCCTGCTGGGCATCGGCGCCGCCAGCTAGCCGCAAGCCGCGCGTCAGTTCCTCAAGGAGTCTTCATGAATGCAAAGAAATCATCCGGCAATGTTGCCGCGTTTCCCGAAAACGCGGGCGAGCGCCTGGTGCTGGACGAGAACGGCCTGGACGCCGCGAAGCGCTCGCTCGAACAGGGCGCGGTGGTGCCGAGCTACGGTCCCTGGCGCGAAGACATCATCAAGCTGCTGAACGACGCGCTGGCCACCGAGATCGTCTGCGTGATGCGCTACAAGCGCCATCACTTCACGGCCAAGGGCCTGGCGTCGCCGAAGATAGCCGAGGAGTTCCTGGTCCACGCCGAGGAGGAAACGGCGCACGGCGACCAGATTGCCGAGCGCATCGTGCAACTCGGCGGCGAACCCGACTTCTCGCCGTCGACGCTGCTCGCACGCAGCCATGCCGACTACGACGCATCGCTCGATCTTAGGGCGATGATCAAGGCCAACCTGATCGCCGAGCGCGTCGCGATCGAGGCCTACACCCAGATGATCGCGCTGATCGGCGACAAGGATTCGACGACGCGGCGCATGCTCGAAGGCATCCTGAGCCAGGAGCAGGAACACGCCGAAGAGCTCAGCGACTGGATGACCGAATGAGGCTCGCGCGCTACCCCTTTTGATTCCGGCCCCGGCGGTGGCGGGCCCAAGGCCACCAGTCAAGGCATAACTCGTCTTAACCACTCAGGAGAAACACCATGCAGTTGCGCACCAACCTCGCTTCGGCCATTGCCGTAATCGCCCTCGTCACCGCCTCGGGCTGCGCCGTGCAGCGCGGCCAGGAAACCGTCGGCGCCTACGTCGACGACGCCGCGATCACGACCTCGGTGAAGACACGCTTCATCGACAACAAGAACGTCGACGCGGGCGCCATCAAGGTCGAGACCCTGAACGGCACCGTGATGCTCTCGGGCTTCGCGAAGAGCGCGGCCGAGCGTTCGACCGCGCAAGAGATCGCGGCGAACGTCAAGGGCGTCAAGAACGTGAAGAACGAGATCGCCGTTCGTCCGTAAGCGCGGCGACCTCGATCAGCGCGCGGCCGGCGATCCGCCGGCCGCGCGGTTCACGCCCCGGATTCCTTGCGGATCGCGGGGCGTTGATTTGGGTGTCAACACGGGGAGCAGACCCATCCAATGAGTGCCGTCGGCCACGACAGCGTCGTCCCGGCCGCGCCGGTCTACAGCGTTGCCACCACGGTGCTGGCAACGCTGGCGATCGTCGTCGCGCTGTGGTGGGGGCGCAGCTTCATGGTGCCGGTCACCGCAGGCCTGATGCTGGCGCTGCTGGTGACGCCGCTGACCACGCTGTTGACACGCTGGCTGCGGCTGCGCTTCGTCGCGGTCGTCGTGACGCTCGCAATCGTGGTCGGCGTGATCGGCGCGGCCGGCGCGGCGTTCGGCGATCAGCTCGGCCGCGTCGCCGGGCGCGTGCCCGACATGATCAGCCTGGTGGCGCTGCAGGTCGCCGAGACCGATCCCGGCGCCGATTCGGTGCTGCGCCGTGCTCGCGATGCGTTCCGCGAGCTCGACCGCGCGGCCGATCGCCTCGCCGGCGCCAAGCCGCTGATCCAGACCGCGCGCACCCGGGCCGCGGCGGCGAAGCAGGCCGCGGCCGCCGCGAGCGCCGCAGCGGCGGCCGAGCCCGGGGTCAACATTACCCAGACCGCCACGGTGGCGCTGCGCGAGAGCGCGGTCAGCGGCTCGGGGGCCTTGCTGAAGCTGGCCGGCGACCTGACCGTGATCCTGTTCGTCGCGTTCTTCGTGCTGCTCGGCGGTGCACCGCTGGCGACGCGCTTCCTCGACCTCTGGGACGAGCGGCCGGGGCTGCGCCTGCGCGCCGAACACGCGGCCACCGAGTGCGTGCGCCAGATCCACATCTACGGTGCCGTGCTGCTGGTCACCAACAGCATCGTCGGCCTGGCCGTCTGGGCCGCGTTCACCTTCGCCGGCCTGCCTGATGCCGGCGGCTGGGGCCTCACCGCGGCGGTGCTGCACGTCGTGCCCTATCTCGGCATGGCGCTGCTGACCGGCCTCGGCGCTGCCGAGGCCTATCTCGCGCACGGCACGGTCGGCGCCGCGGTGGGCATGGCCTCCTTCCTGGTAATCCTGTCGACCCTGATCGGCACCGTCGTGACCGCCTGGCTGCAGGGCCGCGCGGCCAAGATGAATTCGGCTGCGGTGTTTTTCGGCGTGGTGTTCTGGGGCGCGCTGTGGGGCGTCTGGGGCTTGCTTCTGGGCCCCGCGCTCGTCGTGCTGATGAAGGTGATCGCCGAGCACACGCGGCCCGGCCAGCGCCTCGCGCACCTGATGAAGGGCTGAGCGCGGCGGCCGAGCCGCGCTACTTCTCGAGCTTGCGGTAGGCGCGATCGGCCTCGGGCGCGCCGCTCGTGTCCTGCAGGCCGCGCTGCAGATCGCGGTGGCCCTGCCGCAGCCGCTCGCTCGGCACGCCGTCGGTCGTGCCGACGCCCCCGTCGCGCTCGTGCGGCAGCGGCGGAGAGGTCGAAGCCGCCGGCGAAGTCAGATCGACACCGGCCTGAGACGGGTCGGGTTCGGGCTTGTCCTTGGGGCGGGGGCTCATGTAGGCCTCGCGATGGGCCTGCAGGTGCGCGGGCTCAGAACGAACTGCGCAGGGTCAGGCCCAGGCCGCCGTGGCGCACCCGCAGCGTCATGCGCGCGTCGCCGGGCAGCGTCAGGCCGAGGCCGCCGTAGGCGACGTTCAGGCTCGACTTCGCGGTCTTGAACTCAAGACCGACCTTGCCGACCACCGCGTCGCCGTTCAGGCCGGCACCGTGCCAGCTCGCGGCATCGGCGAACACGGCCGAACTCGCCGAGGTGCGGTAACGCATCCCCAGCGTCAGCACGCTGCCGGACGCGAGCACGGTCGCGCCGTTGTCGCCCAGACCGGGCAGGCTGCCGGTCGGCCGCACGACGTAGGCCATCGTACCCAGCCCCAGGCCGAGATCGGCGCGACCTTTCGACAACCACCAGCGGTAGCCCAGTTCGGTGGTTTCGCTGCGCAAGCCGGGCGCGCTGCGCCGCGCCTCGGTCGGGTCGTCGCTGCGCACGAAGCGCGGCGCGTCGTTGCTGCCGGCACCCGGCAAAGCAGCCAGCGCCGCGACGGAGGTCGGCTCGGCGAGCGTGTCGTCAGCGCCCACCGCCGGCGTCGCGGCCAGACCGAACAGCAACAGGAACAGCGGGGTGGAAGAAGAAGGCATCGTGGCGCTCCGATCCGACCCGGTTTGGACTCAATATCGGCCGCGCAGTTCGCGAATCTGGCGTTCGGCCTCGGCTTCCCGCACGTCGTGCGTGCGTTGCGTCTTGGCGGGCTGGCGCGCGTGCTCGCGCGCTTCCATCTGATGCTGCTCGTCGCTGCCCTGCCCCCATTCCTTGCGGGCGTGCTGGCGCCCCGATTTGAAGCCGGCTTCCTGTTGGCGTTCGCGGTACATGCGCTGCTCCATCCAAGCGGGTGTGTGGCGGCGCGGCGGGCAACCTCTGCGCCTGTCCATGCAACAAGCGTATCGAGCGGCCGCTGCCGCGCCGATCGGAACGCACCGAAAGCGTCGTAGGACAGCGCCGGCAGCGCGGGTCAGATCAGCGGACGCGGCACCGGCTTTCCGTCGCCGTAGAGATCGGCGATGCGCGTCAGCGTGCTGACGTCGAGCAAGTGCAGCCGCCCGCCCTCGATCCGGTGCAGGCCGCGCCGTTCGAGTTTGCGCAAGGTCTTGTTGGTGTGCACCAGCGACAGGCCCAGGCCGTCGGCGATATGCTGCTGGGTCAGCGGGAACGGCACGCCGTCTTGTCCGTCGCCATCCGGCAGCAGCGCCGCGACACGCTTGTAGAGCACGACCAGCAAGGTCGCGATGCGCTCCTCGGCGCTGCGCCGGCCGACCGACAGCAACGTGTCGTCGACCAGAGACTCCTCGTGCGCGGTCAGCCAGGTCACGCCGAAGCCCAGGGTCGGCGCCGAGCGGTGCAGCTCCCAGACCGCGTCGCGCCGGAACACGCACAGCATCGCATCGGTCAGCGTCTGCACGCCGTGCGCCGAGGCGTCGCCCATCTTCTGTTGCACACCGATGAAGTCGCCCGGCAACAGGAAGTTCAAGATCTGGCGCCGGCCGTCGCTCAGCGTCTTGAAGCGGAAGGCCCAGCCGCTGAACAGGGTGTACAGCGGCGCATCGCCCTGCCCTTCGTGGATCACGGTGCGGTCGGCCGGCACCACAATCTGCTCGCGTTTCAGCGATTCGATCAGCGCGACCTGGCTGTCGGTGTGCGCGACGAACAGCGGCAATGCGCGCAACGGGCAGTTCTGGCACGACACGTGTTTCACGGCGCGGTCCCTTTCATCGACCTCTGTCGGGCTGCGCCTACCCGCGCGAGCGGCAGGCGCCGCTCGCGCCGCGCTGGCGCGTTTCTTATGGTCGCGGCTCCCCCAACCCCCGAGGAGCGACAGTGAACAAACCCACTCGAGACAAGGATCTTCAAGGCGAAGGCAACTACGACGCCACGCGCCGTTACGACAAGGCCGCACGCGCGTTCGTGCAGTCCGGCAAGGTCGACGAGGCGGCCCACGCGGCCGAGCCCGGCAGCCCGGAACAGGCCGAAGGCGTGAAGCGCGCCGAGGAAGTCGGCAAGTCGCATTCGAAGGGCGAGGACCCGTCGATCGGGAAGACCCCGCGGTCACCGAAGAAATAGGTCTCGCCGCGGATCTGTTCGATCCGCGCGCGGCGAGCGAAAGCCGGCAGCCTGCCGGCTTTCGCTGCCCGACCCTGGGCCGCGCCGCCGCTCAGCTCTTGCCGAACCTGGCCTTGGCCGCGCTGACGCAGGCCGACTTCGCATCGCCGGCGAGGCTGTCGCACTTCTGGGTGGCGATCTTGTAGTCGGCGTCGCGCTTGTCGTCGGCCGCGTCCATCCGCGCTTCGCCGACCTTCTTGTTCATCTTCGCGTCGGCCAGGGCCTTGGTGTGGGCCGACTTGGCCTCGGTCATGCAGACTTCCTTGGCATTGCCGCCCTTGTCGTCGCACATTTCCTTCGCCACTGCGTAGCCCGCGTCGGCCTTCTCGACCACCACCTTGTTGGCGTCGCTGCCTTGCCGGTGTAGTTGTATTCGGCCTCGGCGAGCGCGACCTTCTCCTTGCCCTTGGCCTGTTCGACGCAGATGTCCTTCTGGTTGCCGTTGAACTTGTCGCAGGCCGCCTTGTCGGCCTTGTACTCGGCGCTGATGCGATCCTTCGCGGCCTTGTAGTCGGTCTTGTCGCCGGTCGCGGCGAACCCGCCCGAAGCGGCGAACATCGCGGCGATCGCGATGCCGGTCCTGCAGTGTTGAAGCGTGATCATCGTGCCGTGCCTTTCATGTCGGCGGTCGCAACCGCGGTGACAGAATTATGAAAACCGCATGCCGCGCACGCCAGCGGACGGTGCCGCAGCGCCGGGTAGTTCCCCTCCTACCTCGCGCGTGCGGGCGGTGGCAGCAGCGGCCGGGCGGCGATGCGCTGCGACAGCGCGCGGCAGGCGTCGCCACCGCGCTTGGCGTCGTCGCTGCTGCCCACGTCCATCAGCGGGACCAGCGCCGCCAGCGGGTTTAGCAGCCCCAGCAGCACCGACGCGCCCAGACGCGCGCCGAGCGGGCCCTTCTCGAGCGAGAACGACGGGCTGGCGAAGCTGCCGCGCAGATGCACCGGTGTGCGCAGTGCGAGCGGGCTGAAGTCCTTCGGCGTGGTGACGACGCGCAGGTCCATGGTCTCGCTCGCGAGCGACAACGAGCCGTCGATCCAGAGCGTCGAGTCCCGCGTGTCGAGCACGAGCACGCGCGGCTTCAGCAGGCCCTGGTCCGCGACCAGGTCGGCCACCGAGCACTGCACCGGCAACGCGTCGTCGCCCTTGATCAGCACGCCCAGGCCCTGCGCGATGTCCAGCCCCGCCGCTTCGACGGCCAAGTGCGAGATCGTGCCGTCGACCAGGTGCATGCGCACGCCGCCGCGCAGGCTGCCCAGGATCGCCGCGGTCGACCTGCCCTGGCCGGCGACACGCGCCTGGCCGCTCAGGTTGCCGGTCGCATACGGCGGCGCATTTCCGGCGCGCGCCTGATGGATCCAGCTCTCCAACCGCACGCCGCTCCAGCGCAGATCGGCGCTCCACAGGGCCTGCGCGCCGCGGCCGTCGAGCTGCACCGTGCCGAACAGGCGGCCCCGGCCGGCGCGCGCCTCGAGTTCGCGCAAGGTCAGCACGCCGTCGACCAGCACGAGATGGGTGCGCAGCGGCTTCAAGGGTTCGAGAAAACTGCTGCCGAGGTCGAGCGTGTCGATGTCGATCAGCACGTTGGCGTCCATCGCCCGCAGCGAGGGCAGGTCGAACTCGCGGTTCGGCAGCACGCGGCCGGGTGCGGCGCGCGCACGCTGCGGGGCCGGCGTCGGCGCGACCTCGGGCACGACCGCCGATTTCTTGGCCGCCGCGCCGAGCGCCGGCCCCAGGTCGGCCAGCAGCAGCTTCGAGCCGGTCAGCCGGCCGGCCAGCGTCGGCCGGGTGCCGCGCGGGTCGTAGCTGAACGCACCGGCCAGCCGGCTGGCCCCGATCGTCGCGGTCTCGATCAGCGTGTTCCACACCAGGCCTTGCTTCGCGATCAGGCCCTGGGCGCGAAACGGGCCGGTTGTCGGCAAGGTCACGTGCAGCGGGTCGCCGATCGCGGCGAGCGACGGCCCCTGCACGCTGAAGCGCCCTTTCAGCGCGCTCAGGTGCAGCGCGTCGGTGGCGGTGCCTGTGAACGTCACGCTGGCGCCGCCGATGCGCGCGTCCAGCGCCACCGGCAGCGCGAGCGCTGCCGCGTCGTCGGCGATCACCGGCAGCACGCCGGTGGTCTTCAGCTCGATGCGCAGCGGCTGCTTCTGGTACGTGCCCTTGGCCGCGAACTGCAGACCCTTCGCGGTGCCGCCGGGCGTCGGGTCGGCGGCCGAGACATTGGCGCCCTCGACCAGCGAATAGCGCGCGTCGAGATCGACCGCCATCAATGCGTCGCGGTAGCTGAGCACGCCCGCGTCGACCTGGAGCCGGCCGAACACCGGGATGCGCGTCGGCTGGTCGGTCGTGTCGGGTGTGTCGGTGTTCGTCCCGAACTGCCACGAGGCGCGGCCGTCGGCGCGGCGCTCGATGTGGGCGTCGAGTTGCGCCGCGCGCAGCACGCGGATGCGCAGCGGCGCGCCGCGGCTGGCGCGCCACAGGTCGGTGTAGCCGAGCGTCATGTGTGCCTGGCGCGCGAGCAGCATGTGCGGCGCCTTGCTCCAGGCCGGCGCGCCGATCTCGATGTAGTCGGCCGCGATCCGGATGCCGCCGAGCAGATGAATCCTGACCTTCGGGTCGGTGGCCGGGTCGCCGCTCAGACTCACGCGCCGGGCCAGCGTGTCGCCGAGCCAGCGCTGCATCGGACCGGCGAGGAACGGCCAGCCCATGGCCTCGCACGCGCCAAGCCCGGCGATGACGATCGCGACCACGCCGGCGGCCCAGCGGCCCCTGCGCATCGGCCTGGCGGGGCGAGCGTCGATGTCACTCATTCAGCGATGCTCGCACGCCCGCCGCGCGCGCCGCATCGGGGGTGGGCGGCTTCGGCTGTAGTTGCGCTCCTACAGTCCGGCGCGCCTGGTGCGCCGCCGGCCGACCTGCGTCAGCGCAGGACGTGCGGGTTCAGCGCGCTCGGCGGCCGACCCTTGGCGGGGCCGAAGCCGAGCGCGGCGATCAGGTTGTCGACCGCAAGGTTCGCCATCGCGCGCCGCGTCGGCAGGCTGGCGCTCGCGATGTGCGGCGTCAGCACGACGTTCGGCACCGTCAGCAGATCGGGGTGGACGGCGGGCTCGCCCTCGAACACGTCGAGCCCGGCGGCGGCGATGCGGCGTTCGCGCAGCGCCCGCGCGAGCGCCGCGTCGTCGACGATGCCGCCGCGGGCGATGTTGGTCAGCGTCGCGGTCGGCTTCATCAGCGCGAGTTCGGCCGCGCCGACGAGGTGGTGCGACGCGGCGCTGTACGGCACGACGATCACGAGGTGGTCGCTGTCGCGCAGCAGCGCGTCCTTCTCGACCCGGCGCGCGCCGAGCTCGGCCTCGATCGACGCATCCAGCCGCGAGCGGTTGTGATAGATCACCTTCATGCCGAAGCCGAGCGCGCCGCGCCGCGCGATCGCCTGGCCGATGCGGCCCATGCCGAGCACACCCATGGTCGCGCCATGCACGTCGGTGCCGGCGAAGGCGTCGACGCTCCATTTCGTCCACGCGCCGCTGCGCAGGAAATGCTCGCTTTCGGCGATGCGCCGCGCCGCGACCATCATCAGCGCGAAACCGAAGTCGGCGGTGGTCTCGGTCAGCACGTCGGGCGCGTTGCTGACCAGCACGCCGCGCGCGCTGCAGGCCGGCAGGTCGACGTTGTTGTAGCCCACCGCCATGCTGCACACCGCCTTGAGCTGCGGGCAGGCGGCCAGCAGCGCGGTGTCGATCGGCTGGGTGCCGGTGATGAACACGCCGGCCTTGCCTTGCAGGTGTTCGATCAGTTCGGCCGGCGACCAGACCACGTCGGCCGCGTTGGTCTCGACCTCGAAGTGTTCGCGCAGGCGATCGACGATGTCGGGAAAGACGGCACGGCAGACGAGGACGGCAGGTTTGCTCACGGGAAACTCCTCAACGCATCCAGATGAAGGTGATCAGCACGAACAGCGGGATCAGGATCGATCCCGACCACGCCATGTAGCCGAAGAAGCTGGGCATGCGGATGCCGCGGCTCTCGGCGATGGCCTTGACCATGAAGTTCGGCGCATTGCCGATGTAGGTGTTCGCGCCCATGAAGACCGACCCGGCCGAGACCGCGGCGAGCGTGGTCGCCAGCCGCGTCATCAACTCCGCCGCATTGCCGCCGGCGAGGTTGAAGAAGACCAGATAGGTCGGCGCGTTGTCGAGGAACGAGCTGAGCACGCCGCTGAACCAGAAGTAGGCCCAGGGCAAGGGCTCGCCGTTCGCGCCGGTGACGGCGCGGGTGACGGCGGCGAACGCGCCCGCCTCGCCGGCCTTCAGCATCGCCAGCACCGGCATCATCGTGACGAAGATGCCGATGAACAGCTCGGCGACCTCCTTCATCGGGCCCCACGAGTATTCGTTGGCGGCGCGCACGCCTTTCGGCGTGATCGCCAGCGACACCCGCGCGACCACGATCAGCCCGCCGTCGCGCAGCAGCTGCTGCAGCGTCAGGTCGACGCCGAACAGCGAAAACGAGATGCCCGGGCTCCAGGTGCCGCTCATCAGCACCAGCGCGATGATCGCCAGCAGCGGCAGCAGGTTGATCGCGCCGTCGATGCCCAGCGGCAGCGCGTCGTGCGGCGTCGGGTCGGTCGGCATCACGCCCCCGCGGCGGAAGTGCCAGGCATCGACCGCGTAGAACAGAGCCAGCAGCGCGCCGACCAGGAACAGCGTCTCCGGCAGCAGGTGACCGACGGTCCAGAAGAACGAGACGCCCTGCAGGAACCCTAGGAACAACGGCGGGTCGCCGAGCGGCGTCAGCGCGCCTGCGGCATTGGCGACGATGAAGATGAAGAACACGACCACGTGCGCCGCCTTCGGCCGGTTGTCGTTGGCGCGGATCAGTGGCCGGATCAGCAGCATCGATGCGCCGGTCGTGCCCATGAAGCTCGCCAGCAGCGCGCCGATCGCCATCAGGCCGGTGTTCAGCGCCGGGCTGCCGCGCAGGTTGCCGCGCACGTAGATGCCGCCCGCGGTCGTGAACAGCGCGGTCAGCAGGATGATGAACGGCAAGTACTCGGTCAGCAGCGTGTGTGCCAGCCCGTGGCCGGCTTCGGCCACGCCGAACCGGGCCGCGAACGGCAGCAGGAACGCCAGGGCCCAGGCCGCGGCGATCTTGCCGGCGTGGCGCTGCCACAGCGCCGGCGCCAGCAGCGCGATCGACAGCAGCATGCCCGCGAACGGCACGCCCCACCAGGCCGACAGTTGCGCGCCGAGCGTGTTCACCCGAGGAACCGGGCGAATGCGGCGACCGGCTCGCGCTCGGTCACGAGTGTGTTCTCGACCGCGTCGGGGTCGGCGTGGCCGAGCGACATGCCGCACCCGACCTGCTCGTCGGCCGATGCGCCGACGTGCGCGCTGATGATGCGGTGGAACTGCGTGAACGCGGCCTGCGGGCAGGTGTCGAGGCCGCGCCCGCGCGCTGCGACCATGATGCTTTGCAGGAACATGCCGTAGTCCAGCCAGCTGCCCTGCCGCATGATGCGGTCGATCGTGAAGATCAGGCCGACCGGCGCGTCAAAGAACTCGTAGTTGCGACGGTGCTGCACATGCATGCGCGCCTTGTCGGTCTTGGCGATGTCGAGCAGGCCGTACAGGTCCCAGCCGACCTTGCGGCGCCGGTCGATGAACGGCGACTTCCACTCGGTCGGGTAGTACGCGTATTCCTCGCTGTGCTGCGCGCGCTCGGCAGGGTCGTCGTAGGCCGCAGCGATCTGGCGCGAAAGCTCGGTCTTGGCGGCACCGGTCAGCACATAGACCTTCCAGGGTTGCGTGTTGGTGCCGGACGGCGCGCGCGCGGCCACCGCGAGGATCGCCGCTATCGTCTCGCGCGGCACCGGTGTGGCCAGGAACGCGCGCAGCGAACGGCGCGTGCGGATCGCGGTGTCGACGGCTTCGGTCTGTTCGGGGGTCGGGGTCACAGCAGTCCTCTCAGGGTTTGGATCAGGGAGGCCGGCAACGGCGCGGCACGGCGCGTCGCGCGGTCGACGTAGACATGGACGAAATGTCCACAGGCCGCGGCGCGCGCCTGGCCGGCGGCGAACAGGCCGATCTCGTAGCGCACGCTCGCGGTGCCCAGGTGCGCGACGCGCAGCCCGGCCTCGACCGGCTGCGGAAACGCGAGCGGCGCGAAGTAGTTGCAGTGCGTCTCGACCACCAGCCCGATCACCGGGCTGCGCTCGATGTCGAGCGCGCCCGCCTCGATCAGGTAGCGGTTCACGACCGTGTCGAACCAGCTGTAGTAGACGACGTTGTTGACGTGGCCGTAGGCATCGTTGTCCATCCAGCGCGTCGTGATGCTGCTGAAGTGGCGGTACGTGTCGCGCGCCTGCGGCGCGGGGCGGGCGGCGGGAGTCGATGGTGCGGGGAGCGGTGCGGTCATGGACGCGCATTGTTCCATTGACGCCAGCTTTCGACCGCGGCGCGGATCGTGCCGACATGGACCTCGACCGTGTCCTCGACGACGCGCCCGTAACCGCCGGCCATCGCCAGCGCGACCGGAATGCGCCGCTCGCGCGTTTGCGCGAGCACGCGTCGGTCGCGCTCGGCCAGGCCGGCGGTCGTGAGCTTCAGGCGGCCGAGCCGATCGACTTCGTGCGGGTCGGCGCCGGCGAGGTAGAAGATGAGCCCCGGCGGCGCAAACGCATGGCGACGCCACAGCTCGGTCAGGGCGTCGTCGAGCGCACGCAGATAGGCGACGTCGCCGCAGCCGTCGGGCAGGTCGACGTCGAGGTCGCTCGCGGCCTTGCGGAACGGGAAGTTTTTCGCGCCGTGCAGCGACAGCGTGAACACGGTCGGGTCGTCGGCGAAGATGGTCGCGCTGCCGTTGCCCTGGTGCACGTCGAGGTCGATGATCGCGACGCGCAACAGCTGGCGCCTCGTGCGCTGCCATTCGGCCTGCATCAGGCGCGCGCCGACCGCGGCGTCGTTGAACACGCAATAGCCGCCGCCCTTGTCGGCGCTCGCGTGGTGCGTGCCACCGGCCAGGTTGCTCGCGACGCCGCCGGCGAGCGCGGCACGCGCAGCCGCAATCGTCGCGCCGACCGAGCGCCGCGCGCGCTCGACCATCGCTTCGCTCCACGGGAAGCCGATCTCGCGCTGATGCACGGCGCTCAGCGCGCCGTCGACCACCGCCGACACGTAGGCCGGGGTGTGCGCCAACGCCAGTTCGCCGTCGCTGGCCGGCAGGGCCTGCTGCATCTCCAGGCCGGCCATGCCGTCGAGCTGCTCGCGCAGCAGCCGGTATTTCGACATCGGAAAGCGATGCCCCGGCGGCAGTGGCAGCACGAACTGGTCGGCGTAGAAGGCTTGCATCGGGCTTGGCGGTTCAGGACGATTGTGCGGGGCGCCACGGCTGCCTGCGCGCGCCCCCTTTTCATCGGGATGACACGCGGCGGCGCGACCATGAAACATACGGAATTAGAAGTTGCGGCCTAGATTGCTGCATTGCAGCAAAAAGTGCTTGCAATCCGTCGCCCACCCGATATACTTCGGTTCATGTTGCAGTGCAGCATTCTTGCACCGGGCACCCAAGCGAACCCTTTTTCAACTCACTCTCTGGAGACTCACGATGATGACCGCTGAACAAATCATGACCGCCCACAAGTCCAATGTCGAAGTGCTCTTCGGCCTGACCAACAAGGCCTTCGAAGGCGTCGAGAAGCTCGTCGAGCTGAACCTGCAAGTGGCCCGCACCGCGATCGGCGAAGCCGCCGAGAACACCAAGGCCGTGCTGTCCGCCAAGGACGCGCAGGAATTCATGGCGCTGCAGGCCAGCCTGTTGCAACCGGCCGCCGAAAAGGCCGCTGCCTACAGCCGCCACCTGTACGACATTGCCGCTGCCACCAGCGCCGAAGTCACGAAGGTGGCCGAATCGACCGCCACCGAAGCGCAAGCCAAGTTCATGTCGGCCGTCGACGCCGCCGTCAAGAACGCACCGGCCGGCAGCGAGAACGCCGTGGCGCTGGTGAAGTCGGCTGTCGCCGCCGCGAACAACGCGTTCGAAGGCGTGCAGAAGGCCGTCAAGCAAGCGAGCGAAACCGCCGAAGCGAACTTCCAGGCGATCAGCGCCAGCGCGACCAAGGCCACCAAGGTCAAGCGCGTTGCCTGATCGAACGGGGCCGGATCACGGTTCGGGTCGTAAACTTTTGTCGACGGCTTGAACTTTTCCGAGCGGCACCCATCTCAAACGAACCACGGGCCAAGGCTCGTGGTTTCCTGAAGGTTGTCTCCTCGGTATCTCTGATCCCCTCTTCAAGGTACCTTTCGGCCCGGTGTTCGCACCGGGCCGTTTTGTTTTGCGCCGGGCATGTTGCGTCGGCCCGTCGGGGCGTGGGCTCAAGACATCCTGGGCGGCCAGTTATGGGTCTCGCCCTGGCAGCTCTCGCACCAAGCGTAGAGGGCGTCGTAGACGACCATGCCGTGCGCGAGCATCTCGTGGTCGTCGGCGAAGGTCTGCGACAGCCCCAGCGAAATCGCGTAGAGCCCGGCCGACTGCGGGGCAAGGTCCAGGCGCGCGGTGTCGGCACCGCGCACGATGGTCGCGAGCTGCTGCAACGCGGGGCTGCTCAACCCGTACTTCGACACGAACGCATCGAAGCTGCACCGCTCCCCGACGTGCGACATCTCGACGCCGGGGATGTCGTAAGGCGTCGCGCCGGTCTTCTCGGCCGTCGCGAGAACCTGCGCCGCCGGCACGTAGAGAAACTCCGGCGCCTTGTCGATGAACCTGGCAATCAGCCAGGGGCAGGCGATGCGGTCGATCTTCGGACGTTCGCGCGTGATCCACTTCATGACGAGACCTCCCGGGGTTGGTGGCAGCGACCGGCGTGTTCCTGGCGACGCGATTTCATGATCCGCCTCGTCACGCAAGCCAGGGTCGAATGAAGCTGGCGGCCACGCCCACCAGCCCGGCCGCCAGCACGACGCGGATGACGCCGGCCTGGTAGCGAAACAGCGCGATGCCTGCCGCCACCCCGATGACCGCCGAAAGCCACTCGAAGCGGCCCGACAGGCCCTCGGGCCACAGCACGTGGTAGGCGAAGAACACGGCGAGGTTGACGATCACGCCCACCACTGCGGCGGTGATGCCGGTCAGCGGCGCGGTGAACTTCAAATTGCCGTGCGTCGACTCGATGAACGGGCCGCCCAGCAGGATGAAGCAGAACGACGGCAGGAAGGTGAAGAACGTGACCACCGTCGCCGCGACCGCGCCCGACAGGAAGAGCGAATCGGCGCCGAAGATCGCCTTGGTCCAGCCACCGACGAAGCCGACAAAGGCGACCACCATGATCAGCGGCCCGGGCGTGGTCTCGCCCAGCGCGAGGCCGTCGATCATCTGCGGCGCGGTGAGCCAGTGGTGGTGGTCCACCGCACCTTGGTAGACGTAGGGCAGGACCGCATAGGCCCCGCCGAAGGTCAGCAACGCCGCCTTCGTGAAGAACCACGCCATCTGCGTGAGCACCGCGTCCCAGCCACAGGCGAGGGTCAGCCCGGCGATACCGACGAGCCACAGGCCCAGGCACACGACAAGCACCTTGGCGAAACGCGTCCAGCTGAACAGCGCATGCGGCGGTGTGGGCGTGTCGTCGTCGATCAGCGCCGCCCCGAACGCCTTGGCGGTGTCGCCGTGAGCTCCGCCGACAGCGAACCTTCCCGGCGCGTAACGGCCGCCGAAGTGGCCGACGACGCCGGCGGCGAGAACGATCAGCGGGAACGGCAGATTCAGCGCGAAGATGGCGACGAAGGCCGCGACCGCGACGGCCCAGAGCCAGCCGTTCTTCAACGCACGCGAGCCGATGCGGCAGGCGGCCGAGACGACGATCGCCGTGACCGCCGGCTTGATGCCGTAGAACAGGCCCGCGACGACCGGGACGCTGCCGAAGGCCATGTAGATCCACGACAGGCCCACGAGCAGGAACAGCGACGGCAGCACGAACAGGCCGCCGGCCACGACGCCGCCCCAGCTGCGGTGCATCAGCCAGCCGATATAGGTGGCCAGCTGCTGGGCCTCCGGGCCGGGCAGGACCATGCAGAAACTGAGCGCATGCAGGAAGCGCCGCTCCGAGATCCAGCGGCGGCGCTCGACCAGTTCCTCATGCATCAGGGCGATCTGCCCGGCCGGCCCGCCGAAGCTGATGCAGCCGAGCCTGAGCCAGTAGCCCAGGGCCTCGCGGAAGGTCACCGGCCCGGGGGCCGCCTCGGTGGTGGTCGCCACGGTCGAGTCGCTCATTTGGCGAGCCGCAGCGCGGCGTACAGGGTGTCGAAAACGGCGCAGGCCGCGGCCAGCAGCGCGTCGTCGCCGGTGTGCTGGGCCTGCAGGCCGCGCACCATCGCCTCGACGCCGGCGGCCTCGTCGACCGGGATGCCGCCGATGTCGATGTAGTGCACCAGCTCGCCGAGGCGTTTCAGCGCCGGGTCGCCCTCCAGACCGAAGGTTTGCGCCACGACTTCGAAGCTCACCTTGTCGCCGGTGTGCGTGAACCGGGCGCCGTCGAAGTCGAAGCCGAGCGCGGACTCCGGACACTTCTTCGGGTCGTCCAGCCAGACGAAGCGCGGCCTGGTATCGACGAAGCGCGCCACCAGCCAGGCGGTCGCGAGCCGGTCCACCCACGGGCGCTTGCGCGTCGCCCAGGTCCGGCCCTGGAAGGAGTCCCTGGCCAGCCGGTCGACAACGCCGGCACCGGGCTCGCCGGGCGACAGCTTCCTCTCGATCTCCGCGCGCAGCATTTCGAGCCCGCCGGTCGCGCTGGCGCCGGCCTTCGCGGGGAAGTGGTCCGTGGCCCGAATCGACTGCAGTTGCTGGTCGAGCGTGTGCAGCAGCTTGCCCAGTTGCGCGTCGCCGGCGGCTTTCACGGCCTTGCGGGCGAGCTTGAGCGACTGGGCGAAATCGGCGTACTGCTCGCTGCGGTCGAACAGGGCGCGAAAGGTCTTCTCCTGCGCGACATCGCGCGCCTGCAGCTGCAGCATGTGGGCGTCGGCGCCACCGTCCCGGATGGCCTTTTCGATGGTCCACAGCGCCGCAGCCGACGCGGCGCTCGCCGGCAGGATATAGGCGCCTTCGCGCAGTGTCGCGCAGCCGGTCGCCTTGAGCCCGCGCCAGATGCGCACCCGCAGGCCGCTCGGCGAGGTCGGCAGCGACGCGGTGAGGACGAGCCAATCGGTCATGAAGCAAATATCTCATAGTGTGATGATTGCTACAAACCCGGCTCGCTGCCGCGCATGGCGCACGCGGCTGTGCTCCACTGGCGGGATGTCCATCAAGTCCGCCGCGCCCGCGCTGGTTGCCGCACTGCTGTTCGGCGCCAGCACTCCGCTGGCCAAGCTGCTCGGTGCGGAGCTGCCACCGCTGCTGCTGGCCGGGCTGCTCTACCTGGGCAGCGGGCTCGGGCTGGGCCTGCTGCTGTCGATACGCCATGCGGCCGGCCGGCGCGGCGTGGCGCGTGCGGCCGGCGTCGGCATTCCCCGCCACGAGATTCCCTGGCTGCTCGGCGCCATCGTCGCCGGCGGCATCGTCGGCCCCGCCTTGCTGATGGCCGGGCTCGCGACGACCGACGCGGCGCCGGCGGCGCTGCTGCTCAACGTCGAGGGCGTCTTGACCGCGCTGATCGCGTGGCTGGTGTTCAAGGAGAACACCGATCGGCAGATTGTCCTCGGGATGGCCGCCATCGTTGCCGGCGGCGTGCTGCTCTCATGGCAGCCGGGAGATGCGGCCGTTTCGTCCGGCGCGCTGCTGATCGTCGGCGCATGCCTGTGCTGGGCGGTGGACAACAACCTCACGCAGAAAGTCTCCGCCGGCGATCCGGTGCAGATCACCATGATCAAGGGGCTCACCGCCGGCACGGTCAACACCGGCATCGCGTTCGCGCTGGGCAGTCAGCTGCCCGCGCCATGGCGTGTCGGTGCTTCGATGGGGCTCGGCTTCGTGAGCTACGGACTCAGTCTCGTGCTCTTCGTGCTCGCGCTCAGAGCACTCGGCACCGCGCGCACGGGCGCGTACTTCTCGACTGCGCCGTTCGTCGGCGCTGCACTCTCGCTGCTCCTCTGGCACGACCCGCTCACGCTGCCACTCGTACTCGGCGGGCTATGCATGGCCG
>JANXZN010000270.1 GCA_025355545.1 Rhizobacter sp. | reverse complement strand
ACCAGATCCTTTTTGTGGCCTGCGGTCAGCGCGCCCGGCGCCGCGCCGGCCGCGCTGCGCTGTTGCTGCACCATCGCGTTGTGCAGGACGTAGTAGTCCGTTGAACGCATCCGATCGCCGGCCGGCAGTGGTTGTGGCGTCAGGCGCACAGTCGACTGTCGATAGATGATGTCGACCATGCGGCGCGTCGGCAGCGTAAATCCCAAGCGGGCGGCAACCGACAAGGCCGTGTCCAGGCTCATGGGAACGAGCAGGAAGTCGCCGTCGTCGCCCAGGCTGAGGTAGTCCGCCAGCACGCACAGCGTGAGACGCACCGTCTCGCCGCCCGCCAACTGCGTGCTCAGCGTCACCGGCTGCAAGTTACGCAGGAAGGACGGGACGTTGCCCGCCACCAGTTCACGGCGTATCGCTAGGTCGCGCTCCACCTCCGTCATGCCGGCCACGGCATCGATGAACTCGCCGGCACCGCGCGCGTGCGCCGACCGTTGCGGGATGCCATTCGCCGATGTTGCACAAAGCGAGGCTGGTGATTGCGCATACGCTGAGGCTGCGATCGCCAGCGCAGCGAGTCCGACTGATGCGTTGCAGTGCACGGTCTTGGTGGGCATGAAGGCAGGACGTCGCGGCGATGAGACGGTGGAAGTCTCTCATGCGCAGCACATCGTCATTCACGCGAACGACCCGCTGTGCGCCGGTTATGGCTCACCGCTGATGGTCGCACACCCGATGGCCTTGTCGCCGACGCATCCCTGCGCCAATTCATGGCGCTCGAACGGGCCGAACTTCTGGTGATTGTCGGGAGCGTGAAACGTTGGCAACGCGAATCGTCCCGCCTTCCCACGTCCTTCAGCAGCGCCAAGTTCCGTTCCACCTGCGCACCGCGCGCGTCGCGGAACAGGGTCGGACAGGCTGCATCCGTACGGCTTTTCGGCATCCGCTCGGGTGCGCGTGCTGCAGAATCCGGCGTTGTTTCGACCGCCACTGCCAGCCGAAGCGCCGAATGTGGAAGCGCTTGATGACGGTGGTCGGCACGCAGTAGCCGAGCAGGATGCCCGCGAGCCACGGGAAGTACGCGGGGCGGCAGCGCCTGCAGTTTGAAGTAGCCGGCCAGCGGCCCTATGGGCAGGAAGATGCCCACGGCCATGGCCAGCGCAAGGAAAGTGAGGGGCGCGAGCGGCGCAGCAAGCGTGACGCAAAGAGCTTCGCGTGATCTGCATCAATCGCCCATGAGGGATGGCCGCTACCGTTTCGATGGCTGTGATCGAATCTGATCACGTTTGGTATCCGACGACGGAGGTGCCCCATGCTGATGTTCTCCCTCGAACCCGCCAACCCCTTCGCGCAGGCGCTGGCCGACGCGCTCGGCGTCACCCTCTCGCCGCATGAGGAACGCGTATTCCCTGACGGCGAACGCAAGCTGCGGCCGCTGGTCGACCCGCGCGGCGCCGATGCCTATGTATTGCACAGCCTGCATGGCGGCCCCGTCGACAGCCCGCACGACAAGCTGTGCCGGCTGCTGATGTTCATCGCCACGCTGAAGGACCACGGCGCCGCGCGCGTGACGGCCGTCGTGCCCTACCTCGCCTACGCACGCAAGGATCAGCACACCAAGCCCCACGATCCGGTCGGCCTGCGCTACGTGGCGCAACTTTTCGATGCGGTCGGCGTTGCGCAGCTCATCGTGCTGGAAGCGCACAACGTGGCCGCCTTCCAGAATGCGTTCCGCTGCCCGACGCTGCACTTGTCGGCACATCATGTCTTCGGCGAGCTGGCAGAGGAGTTTGCCGGCACCGGGCCGCTGACCGTCGTCTCGCCCGACCCGGGCGGCGTCAAGCGGGTGCTGTTGTGGCGCGAGGCGCTGCAAGAACGACTGGATCGGCCGGTCAACTTCGCGATGATCGACAAGCGCCGCAGCGCCGGCGTGCTGAGCGGCGGTCAGCTGGTGGCGGGCGACGTGGCGGGAGCCACCGTGCTGCTGCTCGACGACCTGATCGCCAGCGGCGAGACGCTGCAGCGCAGCGCCGCCGCCTTGCGCCGCGCCGGCGCGAAGGAAGTTATCGGCTGCGCGGCCCATGGTCTCTTCGTCGACAAAGCGCCGCAACTGCTCGCGGACGACAGCTTGTCCCGAGTCGTGGTCACTGACAGCGTGCCGCCGTTCCGGCTGCCCGACGGCGGACCGGTGCGCAGCAAGCTCCATGTCGTGTCGGCGGTGCCGCTGTTTGCCGAAGCAGTTCGTGCCAGCCATGGATCCTGGTGCCGGTGAGCCGCGGAAGCGAAGACCTCTCAGTGGGAGCGGTGCGCCTCCTGCGCATCGAGCCGGTCGAGCGCATCGCCGGCGTGCTGCAGGTATCGTCTGGCCTGAGGTAGCCACTTCTGCGGCGTGCGGACCTCGGCTTCGAGCAGGTGCGCCACACTGAGTCGCGCTCGCAGCAGCGCGCGGTGCGCGGTGTGAAGCCGCAGCAGGGCGACCGGAGGATGGTCTTCGAGCGCATCGGCGCAGCGCGCCACGAGTTGCGGGCCGATCGCCGCATCGCCTGCCATCGCGCATTCCAGGCCGAGGAAGCACAACTCGTCGAAGGGATCGACCTCGCGCAGCCGCACGTCGAACTCGAGCGCGTCGAAGACTACCGGCGGCTCGACCAGGCACACATGCTCGGGGCGCAGATCGCCGTGGCCCTCGACGATGTGGCGCCCACGCACGCGTGCTCGCAGCATGTCTTCGTGCCTCACCATCGCCCGGTCCATGCGGTCGAGCAGGCAGAGAATCTGCGGCAGTTCGAAGCGCGGACTGGCGAGCACGTTGCGACTCGCGGCGAGTTCGTCGCGCAGGCGTTGGAGGTACTCGTCTTCGCCGAGGACCGGTCGAGGCGCATGCCTATAGAAGGGCACCAACACCTCGAGCAGCGCGTCGACGTCGCGCTGCCGCAGTTCGCCGCGGGCGATCACCCGGTCGAGCATCCGCTCCGCCGGTAGCCGTTGCATCGACACCAGCCAATCGACGGTGCGGCCGCGAGCGGGTAGCTGCTCTTCCGGAACGAGCGAGAACACGCCGTCGTCCCACTGCAGCGCAAGCAAGCCGAGGTAGACGCGTGGCGCAAGCTGGCGGTTCAAGCGCAGCTCGGCGCGAGCGTTGCGCTCGCGCGCTTGCACGGTCGTGAAGTCGAGGAAGGAGAAGCGCACCGGCTTCTTCAGCTTCAGCACCCGCTCGCCACCCAGCAGAACCCACGACATGTGCGTCTCGATGCGGTGCACCGACTCGCCGACGCCGGCAGGTGTGAGTGTCGACTCCAAATAGCGCAGCTTGGCCTCGATGCTGGGCGCGTCGCTGACCGTTTCCATGCGTAGATTCGAGCACGCGGGGGCAGCTTGCGACGTGATGCAGCTCAATCTGCGCAACGGTCGGCGAGAGCGGCGAGGTGCTGGCCTGCGGCGCTTCGTTGACGCGGTGGGGCACCGGCTCTTGGCGCCTTGGAGGTCCAAAGTAAGTGGCGATACTGGAAAGCGACTGCCGATGCGATGGTCGCTGGAACTGCGACTGCGCGTTTTCAGACCGTCGCGGTTTCGAACTCTTTCGCGGGAGTCTCAACCGTTGGCGCTGCGCCGTGCACAGGCGTGCCCGCGGCAACCTCTTCGGCGCGCACGAGCAGCACCGGTACTGTCGCGCCGCGCACGATCTGCTCGGCATCGCTGCCCATCAGCAAGCGCCCGATCCCGCGCCGGCCGTGGGTTCCGAGAACGATGAGATCAGCCTTCCAAGTCTGCGCCTGGGCGATGACGACTTCCGAGGTTCGCAGCGCAAAGCACTCCATCAGAAGTGTGTCGACCGTCACACGGGCGGCGACGACGCGGGCTGCGCCGTTCATGAGAATGCTCTCGCCGGTCTTCTTGAGCATCGGCAGAACGTCATACGTGTACGTGGCTCCGGTCTCGAAACCGGTGGCGAAGTCGAACTCGTCGAGCACGTGCACCAGACGGAGGGTCGCGCCGGTGAGCTTGGCCAGGCGGATCGCTTCATTGAGGCCGCGGGTCGAAGTGGGGCTGCCGTCGATCGGCACGAGGATGCGCTGGTAGATTGAGACCTCCTGAAGGTGGCGCACGGCGGCGTATTGAGTGTGGATGCAGTTTGCGCGAAGCCTAAGCCCGGCAGGTTTGACCCCCATCAAGGCAACTCGCCCGACCCGGGTCCGCCCACGTGGGACTTGGCCTGCGTCACGTCTGCGAGGGAAGAACTTGTTCTTCGTGGGCCCGGTGTGAGCACTTCCCTTAACCGTCGATCGGCACTCCGCCAGCGTAGCGAACGGTCCACTGCTCCCAAACATCCTTGTTGAAAGTGGCGAGCGACTGCTGCCAGGAGTGCAAGGCTTCCCATTGCAGGCGTTGCATTTCCAGCCAAGGGTTCACAAGCGAGGAGGAGCACGCGCCGATCGATCCGAGCTGTTCCCTGGAACCTTCCAACGTGGGATTGCGAGTCGAGTTCGCCATGGTGTCTCTCCCTATTCGTGATCAATTTAAGGCGGGTCGCGCGACCAGGCATTGATGCAAGTCAACTTCCGTCGATGCCAAGCCTTCAACATGGCAAATGGCTGAGGACGAATTGTTGTCGATTGCGGCGCGGAGCGGCGTCGCGGCCCTTCGTGCGGTGCTCGAGAAAGCCGAGGGAGCACCGCTACGGCTGATCGAGAACCACATCTCCTGGGTGTCGATCGACGGCGCCCTGGCCTACAAGTTGAAGAGGCCGGTTCATCTCCCGTTCCTCGACTTCAGGATCCTCGCCTTCCTGCTTCTCAACTCCTATCTGGAGGCCCGTCGCGACTACGACGGACTGCCAGCGTTGCGATTCTTCAGGGTGTCGCGCGCTCTGGTTCGTCCGCATCCTGGATTGCCGGGCCGGGCCGGGCCGGGCTGCTGCTGCACGAGCGCGTCGCCTCGCGGAAGGCCACCGGCGGAGACGCTTCGGAGGGCTCTTAGGCGGGTTCGGTGGACTCTGAAATTCCATTGGTGGCAACAGCGCCTCTGACTCCATACGGCGGTTCTCCCGCCATCAGTGGAATGCGAACGATGAACTCGCTGCCGGTTCCCAGGCCTTCGCTTGACGCGATGACAGTACCGCCATGCATCTCGACCAGACGCCGCACCAGATCCAGACCGATTCCAAGGCCAGCTGAGGCTACGCCGGATGCTCCTTTCACCTGGGTGAAGAGGTCAAACACCCGCGTCAGCATGTCCGCCTGGAGGCCGATGCCGTTGTCACGGATCCGCAGGACGGCGACGGCGCGATCGGTCCTCAGTGCCAAGGTGATGCGACCACCTTCGGGTGTGTAGCGCACCGCGTTGGTCAAAAGATTGGTGACCACCTGCGCCAATCGGGTGCCGTCGCCGTCGATCCACACCGGTTCGCGCGGCAGGCTCTGCTCGAAAACGTGACGGCGCGTTTCCATAAGCGAGCGGATCAGCTCGATGACGCCGGTCACGACCTCCGTCAAGTCCGTTGGCTGCCGACGGAGGACCAATTTGCCACTGCGCACGAGCGAGATGTCGACGAGATCTTCGATCAGGCGGCTCATGGATTCAGTCTGGCGCCTGACGACGCCAGCGACTTTCGCGCGTGCCTTGTCCGTCGCCGACGCGCGCAGGAGCGGGACGACAAGCACCAAGGCGGCAAGCGGGGAGCGCAGTTCATGGGCGAGCGTCAAAAGGAATACATCTTTGTTGTGGTCGGCCTCCTCCAATTCGCGCGTCCGCTGCCGCAACTCGGACTCGAGTCGGCGTTGCTCCGTCATGTCTCGGATTGCCGCTGTCACCAGGTTGCCGGATTCTGTCGAGAGCGGAGCGAGGGAGATGTCGACCGGGAATTCGTCGCCGTTCTTGCGTTGCCCGAACAGTTCGATTCCATTGCCCATTCGCCGCGAGCTGGGCACGCCGAAGAAGGCCTGATAGTGCGCTTCATGAGCGACTCGATAGCGCTTGGGGATGAGCACGTCGATCGTCTGACCCAGCAGCTCGTCTCGACCATATCCGAAGAGTTCCTCGACCTTGGCGTTGACCTGGACGATGGCGCCAGCCGCGTCAGTCAGCACGATTGCGTCCGGAGCGGCTTCGAGAAACCCGCGAAAGACACGTTCAGCCCGAGTCGCCCGGAGCAGCACGCGGGCGCTGGTGACCACGAGATCGGCACCCACCGGTCCGGCAAGGTGGATGTCGACGCCTGCCGCCGGATGGTCGGCTGAGGCACTCAATTGCATGATAGGGACCGAGGAGGTGTCCGCAAGGTCTCTCAGCCGACGAACCTCCGCGACCGTCATGTCGGGGAGGTGGTCCAGGATGATGAGGGCTGGGTTGTGCTCGGCAAGTCGCAACGCCTCGGCGCCAGTGTGGGCCTCTACGACACCGAACCCGGCCTCCCGCAGAGCGGCCGAGAGCGCGCTGCGCGCCGCCGGGTCGTTGATGACATTCAAGACTGTGGGGCAACTCGATTCGAACAAGGCGGCTCCGGTTGTTGGACGATTACAGCGCGGGTTACTTACCGGCTCGCCAGCGTTTCGGGTAGCGAAGGCAATGTAGCACTTGACAGCACGCGTGGCGCCAACCGGCGCAGCGCGCGTGTATGGGAGCGCCAGCCCGACGCTGCATTGCGCTCAGGCCGACTCGCCGAGCGGAAGTCTGGCCCGGCCTACACGGAAACGCGCCTTCGCTCGATGAGGGCATGGGCCGAGATTGCCAAGGCCTGGCCGGCTCGGCGGACCCTGTCGACCGCAAGCTCAGTACGTCGATCAATCGAGTACGTGTCGCAGTCGCAGTCTGTGCGCTCCATGCACCTCGAACGCACCCAGCGCGGACAGCAACCGCTGCCAAGCACGGGCATGCAGCGCGATGCCGGTGCCATGCAGCCCCGTTCCAGCGCGAGTCCGGCGATCAGCCGGTAGCGGCGAGCACGAGGACCCATTCGTCCTCGCCGCCGGAGCGTGTAGGCGCACCGCGCCGCGTCACGGGTTCGCTGGCGCCGGGCTGCGCCGGACCTTGGGTCGGCGCCGTGGCGCCGAGAGTTGCCGTACATCGCGAAGGCGCTTAGACTGCACAGGATTCTGTAACTTCACAACGAGGCCGGTCATGAGCATCTCTGCCAGCGACGTGGTGCCGTTCACCCAGGCGCGCGCCAACCTGTCCGAGCTGGCCGACCAGGTGAAGGCCGGCGCCGAGAAGATCATCACCAAGAACGGCGAGAGCTACGTGGCCCTCATCGATGCCGAGAGGCTGGACTACTACCACCGCCTGGAGCGCGAGCGCATCCACCTGCTGCTGATAGCCGACGCGCAACGTGGCCTGGCCGACATCGCGGCCGGCCGCACCTTCGAGGCCGATGGCGCCATCGGCAAACTTCAGCAGCGCCGTGCTGCCTCCGCCAAGGTATCCAGCCCGGCAAAACCTGCCAAACCCGCCGCCAAGAAGCGTGGCTGACAAGTTGTACCGGGTCGGGTTGACAAGGAGCTTCCTGGAACGCCTGGACGCCATCGAGGCGTTCCTGGTGGAGGCCGGCGCGGGCTTTACCTTTGACACCTTGCTGGCCGAGCTGCGCGCCACGGTCATCCCCAACCTGCGCCGCTTCCCGCGCATCGGCCGGCGCTACCTGGCCAACCCGCCGCAGTCCGCTGAGGCACTCGCCCAACTTGCCGCGCTACCGGCCGGCGCACCCGACGCGCTGCGTGAATACCTGCATGGCGACTACCTGATGCTGAACGCGGCCATGGAGGCCAACGCCACCGTGTACTTGCTGTCGATTCGGCACCACCGCCAACTTTCGTTTGACTTCGCTCGGCTCTGGCCTGGCGCCCACGAGTGAGCAGGGGAGAAAGAACGGCAAGCGAGGCTGCACCCAACAAAACGATGACGGAGGCGGACATGCGCCTGGCCAACGCCGCGCTGCTGCCGGCCACGCTGGAACCTGCATTTTTGGCGTCGCAGCCAATGCCAAGCTGACAACACAAAACCGAGCAAACCCAATGGCAACGAAGAACGCGAATCCATCCTGGATCGACGTCAAGGCCAAGCTGGCCGACTTTGACCGCGCCGGCCTGCTCGTCCTGGTGCAAGACCTCTACGCCGCCAGCAAGGACAACCAGGCCTTTCTGCACGCCCGCCTGCACCTGGGCGATGACGTGCTCAAGCCCTACAAAGTGACAATCAGCCGCTGGCTCTGGCCCGATGTTTTCAAGAACCAGGACATTTCTGTCACCAAGGCCAAGAAGGCCATTGCCGATTACAAGAAGGCGGGCGGGCCAACTGAAGGGCTGGCGGAGTTGATGGTGTTCTATTGCGAGCGGGACTCGGGCTTCTGCGCCGAGGTCGGCCAGGACGACGAGAGCCACTTCGATGCACTGGTGCGGATGTTCGAGCAGGCGCTGAAAACCATCGCTACCTTACCCGAGGCGAATCGCCCGGCACTGTGGGAACGCCTGGATGCGGTTCGCCAGCGCAGCCACAACATCGGCTACGGCGTGGGTGAAAACATGGACGAACTGCTTGCGGAGCACGGGGTCGATGACTGAGCACGATGTGTTTGCGGCGCTGCAAGCCGAGAACGCGCGGCTGGCGGCGCTGCTGGATTCGCACGGCATCGAATGGCGCGTGCCATCATCATCGGCGTCACGGGCCGCGCCGACTGCGCCAGCACCGGAGCCCGAGCTAGAACCGCTGCGTTCCAGCCTGTCCACCGCAGGCAAGGTGGCGCTGTTTCGGCGGCTGTTCCGCGGCCGCACGGATGTCTATCCGGTCCGCTGGGAGGGCAAGACCTCGGGCAAATCGGGCTACGCGCCGGCCTGCACCAACGAGTGGCGGGCCGGCGTCTGCGAGAAGCCGCGCATCAAGTGCGGCGACTGTGGCCACCGCCTGCTGATCCCGCTGTCCGATGCAGTGGTCTATGACCATCTGGCCGGCGAACACACGGTGGGGGTCTACCCGCTGCTGGAGGATGACACCTGCCACTTCCTGGCGGTCGATTTCGACGAGGCGGAGTGGCAGGAGGATGCCCAAGGGTTCATGCAGTCCTGCACCGAGCTGGGCGTGCCGGCGGCTCTGGAGATTTCCCGCTCTGGTCGGGGCGCGCATGCCTGGGTGTTCTTCGCGGGGCGGGTGTCGGCTCGGGATGCCCGGCGCCTGGGGACGGCCGCCATCAGCCACACCTGCGCGCGAACCCGGCAGCTCAAGCTGGCGTCTTACGACCGCTTGTTTCCCAACCAGGACACGATGCCCAAAGGGGGTTTCGGCAACCTGATCGCCCTGCCGCTGCAGAAGCACTCGCGCGAAAACGGCTGCAGTGTCTTCGTCGATGCCGGTCTGCGCCCGCACCACGACCAGTGGGCCTTTCTCGCGTCCATCGAGCCCATGGCGCCGCACGACATCGAACCGACCATCCTGCGCGCCACCGGCGGCATCCACCCGCTGGACGTGACCTTAATCGACGATGAGGACTTGGCCACACCATGGAGGCGAGAGGCCACCACGTCAATGAAGCTGCCGGGCACGATGCCCCAGGCACTGACCGTGACGCTGGCCAATCTGATCTATTTCGAGAAGAGCGCGCTGCCCCAGGCGCTGGCCAATCGCCTGATCCGGCTGGCGGCCTTCCAGAACCCCGAGTTCTACAAGGCCCAGGCCATGCGTATGTCGGTGTGGGACAAGCCGCGCGTGATCGGCAATGCCGAGAACTATCCGCAGCACATCGCGTTGCCGCGCGGTTGTCTCGACGCCGCCCAGGCCTTGCTGAAGGACAACGGCATTCGCTGCGACCTGCGCGACGAGCGGTGTGGCGGTGAGC
Source organism: Rhizobacter sp. (assembly GCA_025355545.1). Classification (GTDB taxonomy): domain Bacteria; phylum Pseudomonadota; class Gammaproteobacteria; order Burkholderiales; family Burkholderiaceae_C; genus LMDS01. The sequence goes on along the minus strand of JANXZN010000270.1, from coordinate 19,888 downwards.
CCATCGATGTCGGCTTCGTCGGCACCTTGCGACCTGACCAGGAGGTAGCTGTCGCGGCCATGCTGCATCACGATGCCGGCGTGCTGTGCGCACCCACCGCGTTCGGCAAGACGGTCACGGCGGCGGCCATCATCGCCCGGCGCGGCGTGAATACCCTGGTGCTGGTGCATCGCACCGAGCTGTTGAAGCAATGGCAGGAGCGTCTGCAAGCCTTCCTCGGCTTCGGCAAGGGCGTGGTCGGCACCATCGGTGGCGGCAAAGCCAAACCAACCGGCAGGATCGACATCGCCGTGATGCAGTCGCTGTCCCGCCAGGGCGAGGTCAATTCGCTGGTCGAGAACTACGGACAGGTCATCGTTGACGAATGCCACCATGTGGGCGCAGCGTCTTTCGACGCCATCCTCAAACGGACCAAGGCGACATTCGTGCTCGGCCTGACCGCCACGCCGATTCGCCGCGATGGCCAGCAGCCGATCATCTTCATGCAATGCGGGCCGATCCGGCACACGGCGGCCAGGCCGGCCAGTGCACCGCACGACCTGGAGGTGTTGCCGCGATCACGGTTTTCTCGCATCGACCTGCCGACCGCAGCAGGCATTCAGGACGTGTTCCGGCACCTTGCCAATGACCTGGCCCGGACCGAGGCCATCGCCGCCGAGATCACTGCGGCCTTCGAGCAAGGCCGCAAGGTCCTGGTACTGACAGAGCGCACTGAGCACCTCGATGCCATCCACTTGGCCCTGGCAGCACAGGTGCCACCGCCCTTCGTACTGCACGGTCGGATGTCGAAGAAGCAGCGGGCCGCCCGCATTGCAGAACTTGATGTGCTGGCGCCGCAGGCGCCACGCATCCTGCTGGCCACCGGGAAGCTCGTCGGCGAAGGTTTCGATCACCCGCCGCTGGATACCTTGGTGCTGGCCATGCCGGTTTCGTGGAAAGGCACGCTGCAGCAGTACGCGGGCCGCCTGCACCGGGAACACGCCAGCAAGACCGATGTACGGATCATCGACTTCGTCGATACCGGCCACCCGGCGTTGCTGCGGATGTGGGACAAGCGACAGCGAGGCTATCGCGCGATGGGGTATCGAATCGGCATCGACGCGAGCGGCGATGATGGCGTTTCGCCACGCGACCTTGGAAAGCCCGCGCCCGCAACTGAGCATTCAATGCAGAAGGCACTCATGCCATGAGCTGCGTCGAGCTTCGCGTCAAGACGGCAACCTCGTGGGTATGGATCAACGGCATCGAGCGGAACGGGGCCATGGGCGGGGCCACGCTGCTGATCCGGCTTTGGCGAACTGGCGCGCCTACTGGCTCTTCGCTAGATTGGGCAGTGATGATCGACCACATGTGACCCTGTCCCGAGCCGTCTTATGACGGCTAATAGGCAACCTCAGTGCATTGATTTCACTGGGGCTTTGTTTCCTGTGTTTCAGTGGCGCGCGGCCGTGGGTTCTTCGCTCGGCGCGAGCGCCTTGGAGTCACCGGCCTGGTCTGATCCGCGGCGCTCGATCGAGGGCGCGACTACAGGGTCGGATGTTGACGAGGATCAACCGAGCGACGATTCCGCCCGCAGATCATCGCGCCATACGTATCCACTCTGGAGGCTTTGATGAAGATCCTGTTGGCAGTCGATGGCAGCCATGTCACCAAGCGCATGCTGAGCTATATCGCGGCGCACGACGAATTGCTCGGGCCGAGGCACGAGTACACGATCCTCACCGTGATCCCCCTCGTGCCCGCCTATGCCGCGGAGTTCCTGAAGGAGAAGACCCTCGATGGCCACTACGCCGAGCAGTCCGAGTTGGTGTTTCATCCGATTCGAAGTTTCGCCCACCAGCAGGGCTGGCAGGTTCGCATGGTGCACGAGTCGGGTCAGGCCGCCGACGTGATCGCGTCGCTGGCCGAGCGCGAACATTTCGATCTGGTCGTGATGGGCACGCACGGGCACTCGTCGCTGGCCAACGTCGTGCTCGGCTCGGTATCGACCGGCGTGCTGGCACGTTGCAAGACGCCGGTGCTGCTGATCCGCTGACGGGTTCGCTTGGGCCGTGCCGCGATGCTTTCTGCCGCGACTGGCACGGTCGCGGTCGAGGCGCGTCCGCCGCCGCCTCACATGGCGGTGCTGGACGACGAGGTCGAATACGCGCGCTTCACGCGCTGGACGTCGACCGAAGACGGGCAACGCACGGCCGAGTCGTCGCTGCGTGTCGGTGGCATGCATTGCGCCGCGTGTGCGGCGACGATCGAGCAGGCGCTGCGGCGCGTCGATGGCGTGGTCGACGCGCGTGTCAGTGCGGCCGCGCAGTGCGCCACCGTGCAATGGGACGCCACGCGCACCCGACCGTCGGCGCTGGTCGGCGCGATCGAGCGCGCGGGCTACCCGGCTGCGCCCGATACGGCGGCCGGCGCGCGCGCGTTGCGCCGCACCGAATCGCGCGACGCGCTGTGGCGACTCTTCGTCGCCGGGTTCTGTGCGATGCAGGTGATGATGCTCGCCACGCCTTCGTACGTGAGCAGCGCGCGCGAGCTCGCGCCGGATCTGAAGCAGCTCCTCGACTGGGGCAGCTGGCTGCTGACCTTGCCGGTGATGCTGTTCGCCGCGGCGCCGTTCTTCTCGGGCGCGTGGCGCTCGCTGCGCAGTGGCCGCATCGGCATGGACGTGCCGGCCGCGCTCGGCATGCTGGTCGCATTCATCGCGAGCAGTGGTGCGGCGTTCGACCCCGGTGGCCTGTTTGGGCACGAGGTGTATTTCGATTCGCTGACCATGTTCGTCAGCTTCCTGCTCAGCGGCCGCTATCTCGAGATGCGGGCCCGCCATCGCGCCGAGACGGCGCTTGAGGAGTCGATTGCACGTTTGCCCGAAACCGCGTTGCGCGAGAACGCCGACGGCAGCGTGTCGCCGATCAGCGTGTTGCGCTTGCAGCGCGGCGATGTCGTGCGCGTGCCAGTCGGGCAAGCCTTCTGCGCCGACGGCGTGCTGACGCAGGGCGGCACACGCGCCGACGAATCGCTGCTCAGCGGCGAATCGGCGCTGGTGGAAAAGGCCATCGGTGACAACGTCGTCGCCGGCAGCCTGAACCTCGGCGCACCGGTCGCGATGCGCGTCGAACGCGTCGGCGCCGACACGCGCTACGAGGCGATCGTCGCGATGATGCGCAACGCCCGCAGCCAGCGCCCGGCTACGCTGCACGGCGCCGATCGCTGGGCCGCACCGTTCCTGTGGGCCGTGCTGCTGCTGGCCGCGGGCGCGGCCGCGGTGTGGAGCGTGATCGACCCGTCACGTGCGGTGTGGGTGGCGGTGTCGGTGCTGATCGTGACCTGCCCGTGCGCGCTGTCGCTGGCCGCGCCGTCGGCGCTGCTGTCGTCGACTGTGGCGATGGCGCGCGGCGGCGTGATGCTGCGTCGCATCGAGGCGATCGAAGGCCTGGCGCGGATGCGCACGCTGTTCATCGACAAGACCGGCACGCTGACCGAAGCGCAGGGCCAGGGCGTGCGGATGATCCGCATCGACCACGGCCCGCGCTGGTCCGACGCCGCGTTGCGCGGCACGGCGGCGTCGCTCGCGGCCTGGTCGACGCACCCGCTCGCCAAGGCGCTGGCGCGGGAGAACGAAGGCAGCGTTGCCGCGTGGCGCGACCTGGCCGAGACGCCGGGGCAGGGCATGCAGGGGCGCGCGGTCGACGGGTCGCTCTGGCGGCTCGGCAAGAGCCCGGCCCTGCACGTCGCCGCGAACGACGCCGACGATGGCGAAACCTGGCTGAGCTGCGACGGAGCGCCGGTCGCCTGCTTTCGTTTCGCGGAAACGTTGCGCGCGGGTGCGATCGCAGCGGTGCGCGCGCTGCAACGCGACGGCGTGCGGATCGCGCTGATCTCGGGCGACACGCCATCGCGCGTCGAACGCATCGGTCGCCTGCTCGGCCTCGCCGATCGCCGCGGCGGCATGACGCCGCAGGACAAGCTGGCCGCGGTGCGCGAGGCGCAGGCCCGCGGCGAACGCGTCGCGATGCTAGGCGACGGCGTCAACGACGCGCCGGTGCTCGCGCAGGCCGACACGTCGCTCGCGATGGGCGAGGGCGCGCAGATCGCGCGCGCGCAGGCCGATGGCGTGCTCGTCTCGAATGCCTTGCAGGATCTGGTGCGTGCCCGCGCGCTGGCGAAGAAGACCTTGCGTGTGGTGCGGCAGAACTTCGTCTGGGCCGCTGCCTACAACGCGGCGTGCGTGCCGCTGGCGCTGCTCGGCTGGCTGCCGCCGTGGGCGGCGGGCCTGGGCATGGCGACGAGCTCGCTCGTCGTCGTCCTCAACTCCTTGCGCCTCGCGCGCTGAAGCGGCGTGGAAATCCTGTACCTGCTGATCCCGCTGTCGACCGTGCTGGTGCTGGCCATCCTCGGCGTCTTCGCCTGGGCGCTTCACGGCGGCCAGTTCGACGACCTCGAACAACACGGCGAGCAGATTCTGGATGCCGCGACCGATTCCCTTGATTCGCATCAAAGGGGTTGAGCCCGGCGCATCGAAGAATCCTCTCCGTCGACATTGTTTTGCGATGAAACGGGGGCTATCGATGGTTGGAAACGCGCAGACAGCATCGCCGGTGAACTACACCGATGAAACCGTGCGTGGCCTCGCCCTCGCATCCGTGGTGTGGGGCATCGTGGGCATGCTCGTCGGCGTGGTGATCGCCGCGCAGCTGGCGTTCCCGGACCTCACGTTCGGCATCCCCTGGCTCAGCTACGGGCGCCTGCGGCCCTTGCACACCAACGCGGTGATCTTCGCGTTCGGCGGCTGCGCATTGATGGCGACGAGTTTTCACGTCGTGCAGCGCACCTGCCAGGTGCCGCTGTTCCTGCCCTGGCTCGCAAAGTTCGTGTTCGTCGGCTGGCAGGTGGTGATCGTGCTGGCGGCGATCACGCTGCCGCTGGGCATCACGCGCGGCAAGGAATACGCCGAGCTCGAGTGGCCGATCAGCCTGCTGATCACGGTGGTCTGGGTGGCTTACGCAATCGTGTTCTTCGGCACCATCGGCAAACGCCGTGTGCGCCATATCTACGTCGCGAACTGGTTCTTCGGCGCGTTCATCATCGCCATCGCCTTGCTGCACGTCGTTAACGCCGCGGTGATGCCGGTGAGCCTGTGGAAGAGCTACTCGGCCTACGCCGGCGTGCAGGACGCGATGGTGCAGTGGTGGTACGGCCATAACGCGGTCGGCTTCTTCCTGACCGCGGGCTTCCTCGGGATGATGTACTACTACATCCCGAAGCAGGCCGAGCGCCCGGTGTATTCGTATCGACTCTCGATCGTGCACTTCTGGGCCCTGATCTTCACCTACATGTGGGCCGGCCCGCACCACCTGCACTACACTGCGCTGCCCGACTGGGCACAGTCGGTCGGCATGGTCTTCTCGCTGGTGCTGCTCGCGCCGAGCTGGGGCGGGATGATCAACGGGATGATGACGCTGTCGGGCGCATGGCACAAACTGCGCGACGACCCGATCCTGAAGTTCCTGATCGTGGCGCTGTCGTTCTACGGCATGGCCACCTTCGAGGGGCCGATGATGTCGATCAAGACGGTGAATGCGTTGTCGCATTACACCGACTGGGGCATCGCCCACGTGCACTCCGGCGCGCTCGGCTGGGTCGGCTTCATCACGATCGGCTCGCTCTACTACCTGATCCCGCGCATGTTCGGCCGCACCACGATGTACAGCGTGCCGGCTATCAGCCTGCACTTCTGGATCGCGACCTCGGGTGTCGTGCTCTACATCGCCGCGATGTGGATCGCCGGCGTGATGCAGGGAATGATGTGGCGCGCGCTGAACCCCGACGGCACGCTGGTCTACACCTTCGTCGAAAGCGTCAAGGCGACCTGGCCGTTCTACATCGTGCGGCTGGTCGGCGGCCTGCTGTACCTGAGCGGCATGTTCGTGATGGCGTGGAACGTCGTGATGACGATTCGCAGCGGTCGGTCGCAACCGTCGGCGATCCCGCAGCTGGTCATGGCCTGAGGAGATTCATTCAATGTCCCAAGATACCGCAGTCACCGGTCACGAGCGCATCGAGACCAGCAACCTTCTGATGATCGTGCTGATCCTGCTCGTCGTCGCGGTGGGCGGCATGGTGGAGATCGTGCCGCTGTTCTTCCAGCGATCGACGACGCAGCCGGTCGAGGGCCTCAAGCCCTACGACGCGCTGCAACTCGTCGGGCGCGACATCTACATCCGCGAGGGTTGCTACAACTGCCACTCGCAGATGATCCGGCCGCTGAACGCCGAGACGCTGCGTTACGGTCACTACTCGATGGCCGGCGAGTTCGTCTACGACCACCCGTTCCAGTGGGGCAGCAAGCGTACCGGCCCCGACCTGCACCGGGTCGGCGGCAAGTACAGCGACGAGTGGCACCGCCTGCATCTGGAGAGCCCGCGCGACCTAGTGCCCGAGTCGAACATGCCGGCGTACCCGTGGCTGACGCCGGCGGCGATCGACGCGGCCAGCGTGCCGCCGCGCCTGACCGCGATGAAGCGCCTGGGCGTGCCGTACACCGACGCCGACATCGCCGCCAGCGCCGACGCCGTGAAGGGCAAGACCGAGCTCGACGCCCTCATCGCCTATCTGCAATCGCTGGGCACTCACGTCAAGTGACGCCGGCCCGACAAGCCAAGGAGAACCGCCCATGGACGTGAACGACATCCGCGACCTCGTCACGCTGCTCAGCTTCAGCTTCTTTCTCGGGCTGATGGTGTGGGTCTATTGGCCCGGGCGGCGCGAGTCGTACGAGTCGGCTGCGCAGCTGCCTTTCGTCGGCGAAATGAACGACCTGCACCCGGGAGCGCGCGATGAGTGACTTCTTCAGCAGCGGCTGGTCGATCTACATTGCAGTCGCGACCGTGGTCGGCCTGGCCGCGTGCCTCGCGCTGCTGATCGTCGCCGCACGCCGACGCGTGATGGCCGGCGACAACACGACCGGGCATGTCTGGGACGAAGATCTGCGCGAGCTCAACAACCCGTTGCCGCGCTGGTGGATGGGGCTGTTCGTGCTGACGATCGTGTTCGCGGCCGGCTACCTCGCCCTGTACCCCGGGCTCGGCAGTGCTGCGGGTTCATTGAACTGGACCAGCGCCAGCCAGTACCAGGACGAGCAGGCCAAGGCACGTGCCCTGACTGCACCCCTGTACGCGGCCTTCGCCGCGACGCGGGTGCCCGAACTCGCGCGCAATCCGCAGGCGATGGCGGTCGGTGAGCGCCTGTTCGCGAACAACTGCGCCGCGTGTCACGGTGCGGATGCGAAGGGCAGCAAGGGGTTCCCGAACCTGACCGACACCGACTGGCTCTGGGGCGGCTCGCCCGAGCGCATCAAGGAGACGATCACGCAGGGCCGTCAGGGCATGATGCCGCCGATCGCCGCGGCGGTGGGCACGCCGGACGACGTGCGCAACGTTGCCAACTACGTGCTGAGCCTGTCGGGCAGCCCGCACAACAACATCGGCGCCGAGCTCGGCCGCCCCAAGTTCGCGGTGTGCGCGGCCTGCCACGGCGCGGACGGCAAGGGCAACCAGGCGATGGGTGCGCCGAACCTGACCGACAAGATCTGGCTGCACGGCTGGGGCGAAGAAGCGATCGTCGCGATGGTCACGAACGGCAAGACCAACGTGATGCCGGCGCACGGCGCGCGGCTCACACCCGAGCAGATCCACGTGCTGACGGCTTACGTCTGGGGCTTGTCGAACGTGGCGACGGCGACCGCCGCCAAATGAGATCGCGGTGATGTCGCAAGCCGCGCGGGCGCGCGTCATCCCGATCACGCCGATCGCGGCCGAGCCGGAACTCGTCTCGCTCTACGAGAAGCAGAAGAAGATCTACCCGCGCTCGGTGCACGGCTGGTTCGCGCGCTGGCGCTGGGCGCTGGTGTGGTTCACGCAGATCCTGTTCTACGGGCTGCCGTGGCTGGCGTGGAACGGGCGCCAGGCGGTGCTGTTCGAGCTCACGTCGCGGCGCTTCTACATCTTCGATCTGGTGCTGTACCCGCAGGACTTCATCTACCTGACGGGCATTCTGGTGCTCTCGGCTTACGGGCTGTTCTTCTTCACCGCGGTGGGCGGCCGGGTGTGGTGCGGCTATGCCTGCCCGCAGACCGTCTACACCGAGATCTTCCTGTGGGTCGAGCACCGCATCGAGGGCGAGCGCGGCGCACGCATGAAGCTCGACGCCGGCCCGTGGACCGCGAACAAGGTTTGGCGCAAGAGCGCCAAGCACGCGGTATGGATCGCGATCGGGTTGTGGACCGGCTTCAGCTTCGTCGGCTACTTCACGCCGATCAAGACGCTGTGGGCCGAGGCCTTCACGCTGAACTTCGGCCCGTGGGAGTGGTTCTGGGTCAACTTCTACGGTTTCGCGACCTACGGCAACGCCGGCTTTCTGCGCGAGCAGGTCTGCAAGTACATGTGCCCGTACGCGCGCTTCCAGAGCGCGATGTTCGACCGCGACACGCTGATCGTCAGCTACGACGCCGCGCGTGGCGACCCGCGCGGCACGCGCGCGCGTGGCGCCGATCTGAAGGCCGCCAACCTGGGCGACTGCATCGATTGCGGCCTGTGCGTTCACGTCTGTCCGGTCGGCATCGACATCCGCGACGGCCTGCAATACGAATGCATCGCCTGCAGCGCGTGCATCGACGCCTGCGACAGCGTGATGGACAAGATGAAGTACCCGCGCGGCCTGATCCGCTACGCCACCGAGAACGGATTGATCCAGCGGCTGACGCGCTCGCAGATGTTCAAGCGCGTGATGCGGCCGCGGGTGCTGATCTACGGCGCGGTGCTGCTCGCGATCGCGGCGGCCTTCGTGACCAGCCTGGCGAAGCGCCACACCTTCAAGGTCGACGTCGTTCGCGACCGCATGACGCTGGCGCGCGTCGTCGACGACGGCCAGATCGAAAACCTGTACCGCCTGCAACTGATGAACGCGACCGAGCAAAAGCAGCGCTACCACGTCGATCTGGAGGGCATCTCGGGGGCCGTGCTGGTGAACGCGAGCGATGTCGATGTCGAGCCCGCGCAGGCGCGCTGGGTCACGGTCGCGGTGCGCGTGTCGCCGCAGGCGGCGCGCTCGCTCGGGGCCGGCGCGCACCCGATACGGTTCGAGGTGGTGGCGCTCGGCGTAGCGTCCGCCAGGGTGAGCGAGCGTTCGACGTTCGTCGTGCCGCGTTAGCAAGGAGGCGAAGCATGAATTCGGAAAAGATGGGCCCGGTGCAGCCGTGGTGGCGCATCCGCATGGTGTGGCTGGCGTTCGGCGGGCCGGCGCTCGTCGTCGTCGCCAGCTTCGTCACGCTGTTCTTTGCGATCCACGGCCGCGACAGGCCGTTGGCAGAGACCGGTGCTGCCGAGGCCGACTCGAACACGCCTGCGATGCAGGCGCGCAACCATGTTGTCACCCCGCGGCGCTGAACTGGCGTTGCGGGCCACCGGTGCGCCGCGCCCGTTTCGCGAGCGCGTGCTGCTGATCCTGTGGCCTGCCTTCGTGATGGCCGGCGTGCTGGAGGCACTCGTGTTCGTCGTCGTCGATCCATTGACGCTGCACTGGTTCGGCGCCGAGCCGCTGCAGTGGTCGGCCAGCGCGGTCTACTCGGTCATGTTCCTGATCTTCTGGGGCGTGATCGCGACGTCGGGTGCGATCACGCATCTGCTCGAAGGCCCCGAGCCGGGCCCGAACCGCTGACCTCGCGACCAGCGCCCTGTGCGCGATTTGAGCCAGATCAAGGTGTGGCGGGCACGGCGTCGGCACGATGGGGCATGAGCCTCTCGATCGCACCCACAGACACGCGCCGCCTGTTGCCAGAAGGCTTGCTGAAGCAGTTCGACACGCCCGGGCCGCGCTACACCTCGTACCCCACGGCCGACCGCTTCTGCGCCGAATTCGGGCCGGTCGACGCGCTGCGCGCCCTGACGCAACGCGCGCGCCACACCGACGCTGCGCCGCTGTCGGTGTATGTGCACGTACCGTTCTGCGAATCGGTCTGCTACTACTGCGCGTGCAACAAGGTGATCACCAAGCACCACGAGCGCGCGGCCGACTACCTGGACGCGCTGGATGCCGAGATCGCCCTTGTCGTCGGCATGCTCGGCGCCGGCCAGCCGATGTCGCAATTGCACTTCGGCGGCGGTTCGCCGACCTTTCTGTCGGACGCCGAACTCGGGCGCGTCATCAGTGCGCTGCACCGCGCCTTTCGCGTCACCGCAGACGCCGAGATCTCGATCGAGGTCGATCCGCGCACGGTCACGCCCGCGCGTCTGGCGCATCTGCGTCAGCTCGGCTTCAACCGCATCAGCTTCGGCGTGCAGGATTTCGATGCCGATGTGCAGAAGGCCGTGCACCGCGTGCAGCCGTTCGAGAGCGTGCGCGCGTTGATGCTCCGCGCGCGCGAGCTCGGCTTCGAGTCGATCAACGCCGATCTGATCTACGGCCTGCCGCGCCAGACACCCGAGAGCTTTGCGCGCACGGTGCAGCAGATCAGCGAGTTGCGCCCCGACCGCATCGCGCTGTATGCCTACGCCCATTTGCCGCAACGCTTCAAGCCGCAGCGCCGCATCCACGCCGAGGACTTGCCGCCGGCCGCGCAGCGCGTCGCGATGCTGGGCGGCGCGATCGCCGGCTTCCTCGAGCGTGGCTACACCTACGTCGGCATGGACCACTTCGCGCTCGAAGACGATACGCTCGCGCTGGCCAAGCGGCAGGGCCGGCTGCACCGCAACTTCCAGGGCTACAGCACGCAACCCGACTGCGACCTGATCGGGCTGGGTGTCTCGGCCATCGGCCGCGTCGGCGCGAGCTACTACCAGAACGCAAAGACGCTGCCCGAGTACTACGCGATGCTCCGGCAGGGCGAGTTGCCGGTGGTGCGCGGCATCGTCTCGAGTGCCGACGATCTGCTGCGGCGCGATGTCATCATGGCGCTGATGTGCCAGGGTCGCGTCGAGTTCGCGGCCATCGAGCGCGCGCACGCGATCCGCATGCGCGAATACTTCGCCGACGAACTCGAACGCATGGGGGCGCTGGCGCAGGCCGGGCTCGTCGTGCTCGAGTCCGGCGCGATCCAGGTCACCGAGGCCGGCTGGTATTTGGTGCGCGCGGTGGCGATGGGCTTCGACCGCCACCTGTGCACCGACCCGGCCCGCGAGCGCTTTTCGCGCATCGTCTGATGACGTGGCCGCTCGTCCTCGCCGGACTCGCGCTCGGCGTCGCCGCCACGCCGCACTGCGCGGTGATGTGCGGCGCGCCCTGCGCGGCGCTGACGCAGGGCTGCGGGCGCAGCGCCAGCGGCTTTCACGCCGGGCGCCTGCTCGGCTACATGGCCGCCGGCGCGGCGGCCGCCAGCAGCGTGGCCGCGCTAGGTGCGTGGAGCCAGGCCGCGCCGGCGCTGCGGCCGTTGTGGACACTGCTGCACCTCGCGTTCCTCGCGCTCGGCCTGTGGTGGATGAGCACAGGGCGCCAGCCGGCCTGGATGCGTCGCAGCGGCGCGGTGCCGGTGCGTGTCGTCGGCCGTCGCACGCGCTCGTTGCGCGCGACGCTGGCCGGTTTGACATGGGTCGCGTGGCCGTGCGCGGCGCTGCAGGGCGCGCTGCTGCTGGCGGCGCTGGGCAGTAGCGTGACGGACGGCGCGCTCGTGATGGCGGCGTTCGCGATCGGCTCGATGCCGGGCCTGGCCGCCGCACCCTGGGCCTGGGCGCGCTGGCAGTCGCTGCGTGGGGCGGCGCTCGCGCCGGCGCAGATCGCGGCGCTGGGCTTTCGCGTCGCCGGAACTGCACTCGTCATCGCGTCAGGATGGGCGCTGACGCACGGCATCTGGGAGCGCGTCGCTGCCTGGTGCGCGACCTGAGGTCGCGCCCGCGACCTTCTATCGCGATGTCGTCGAGAACCCGAACAGTCTGTACAGCGGGCACATCGCGACCGCGCCGGTGAGCAGCGGCACGATGCCGACGTAGCCCCATACGCCGATCTGGCCGGACACGGCCAACGCGATCAGCGCCAGGCCGAGCAGGATGCGCAATGCGCGGTCGAGGTTGCCTACGTTGAGTCGGGTCATGAGGTTTCCTGTTGGCGCCGACGGAACGATGCCGTGGCGATGGTGGTTCGTGGGCTGCCCAGCCCGATCGGCGCAGGCACGATGCCGACGATGCGGGTGAACAGCGCGCGGTAGTCGGGCTCGGGGTCGTGCCCGATCAGCGGGTCGCGGTTGGCGGCGAAGGCTTCGTCCAGATCGGCCCAGTCCTGCACGGTCAGCACGCGTTCGGCGAGCGGCAGGATCTCGCGCTCTTCCAGCGCCATGTGCGCGAGGTAGAAGTCGGCATAGCGTTGCGCTGCCTGCTCGAACGCCAGGCGCCGCGACTCGCCGAGCATCTCGAAGCCGAGCAGCGCGTGTTCGAGTTCGCGGATCATGTGTTCGCCACAGGCGTGGTCCGCGTCGAGCTTGTCGAGCAACTCGCGCGACAGCGGCGTGCGGGCACGCAGTTTCGGAAACAGCAACTCCGATTCCTTGCGGTGGTGCCGCTGCTCCGGGAACTCGTCGACATAGAACAGCATCGCGCGCAACGCGGCGAAGTCGGGCTGTGTCGACTCACGGCGGTGCTGCTCGATCAGCAGCAGGATCGACCGCAGCATGGCCGCGAGCGCGGCGTGCTCTTCGCGAATGATTCGGGTTGCGACATGCGTCATGCTGGTCCTCCGTGCGGCCTGCGCAGCTTTGCACTGCGACGGGCCGGCGACCTTGTCTCAGATCAATGCGAGGGCAGATGACGCGCGATCCGCTCAGGCCAGCGCACTGAGGAGCACGGCCTGCATGACAGCGCATCGCCTGTCGTCGATTTCCTCGCCGTCCAGCTGGTCTGCCAGCCTGACGGTCGGATGTCGGCTCGACGAGATCGCTTCGAAGACCGGTACGCCGGCGGCGACGCCGATCTGATGCACGAGGTCAGGCGGCATGCCGACACAGTCCAGGGCGTCGTACAGACGGCCGAGAACGCGCGCGGTGTGCTGCACCTCTTGTGCCGTGCTGAACCTGGAGAGGCTGGGCCGCAGGTGGGCCACCTGTGCGCCCAGGCCCGACGCCGCACGCTGAAACAGCGCGGCGCCGTCGGCGTCGACCGTGTCGCACAGCAGTGCGAGGTTCTTGCCTCGCAGAGCGCGCCCGTTCATGCCCGCGTGCAATGCGTTCTGCAACTCGCCGGCGAACGCCAGCAGCGCACTCGTGTCCTGCTCGGACATGTTCGCGAAGTCCGCGAGGCTCCGATGCTTCAGTGGCTGAACCATGGTGTGGGCGGGGGCATGCATAGCACGGAGTGGTTCCTCGTCGGTCCGGCAAGACTAGCCGCACCGGGCTGCCCCGCCTTGACGCCCGTCAAGTTGCGCGACGATCCCACGCGCCGACACGCGCGAGACACGCACCGTTCACACAGCGTTACCCAGCGACGCACGCGGTTCTCGGCCCGTTGTTCTGGGCTTCCTAGCATTCACTCCATCAAACCGCCCGCACCTTCAGGAGTCGAATCATGCTGAGCCACGTTGCCCCGATCGCCGCCGTCAATCTGCCCTGCGGCATGCCGCCCGACACGCGTCCCGGGACACCACTCGATGCCGGTGCCAATCTGCGCGCCAGCCAGCGCATCGCCGATATCCTGAAGCTGCTGAGCACGACGCTCGCACCGCAGCGGCGCCTGGTGCATGCCGGCGAACTCGTCTACCAGGCGGGCGAGCAATTCGGCAACCTCTACATCCTGAACTCGGGCTTCTTCAAGATCGTCACCATGTCGCCCGACGGGCGCGAGCAGGTCGTGGGACTGAAGTTCCGCGGCGACTGGCTGGGTTTCGACGGCATCGCCCACGGCAGCTACTCCTGCGACGCGGTCGCGATGGATACCGGCGAGGTCTGGACGATTCGCTACGACGCGCTGCTCGCGGCCTGCGCAAACCAGCGCGAACTGCTGACGGTGCTGCACGAAGCGATGAGCCGCGAGATCGCCCACGACCGCGATTCGCTGCTGTCGGTGTGCACCTTGCCGGCCGATGCGCGCGTCGCCGAGTTCCTGCGCTACTGGGCCGAGTCGCTCGCCAAGCGCGGCCTGCGCACGGACGAAATCGCGCTGCGCATGACGCGCGCCGAGATCGGCAATTACCTGGGCATGACGCTCGAGACGGTCAGCCGCGCGCTCTCGCGCCTGGCGCGTGACAAGGTCATCGGCTTCGCGTCGAAAGGCCGACGCGATGTGCAGATTCCGAGCATCGCCGCACTGTCGGCCTTCGTGCAGCGCTGCCTCTCGCCGGTGCCGACCCTGCAGTGAGACTGCGCCGCTGGATCAGGCGTTGACCACGCTGGCGATTGCCCGCGCGAGTTCGATGCGGCTGTAGGGCTTGCGCAGCAGCTCCCAGGCCGGCGGCGAGTCGCGATCGGCTTCGAGCAGTTCGGCCGAGAAGCCCGACATCAACAACACGCCCAGCGTCGGAAGGCGCGCCTGTGCCCGTGCCGCGAGCTTCGTGCCGCGCATGCCGGTGCCGAGCGCGATGTCGGTCAGCAGCAGGTCGAACCCGAGGTCGGTGTCCAGCGCGAGCAGGGCCTGCTCGCCGCTCGAACAGCTCGTGACCTCGCAGCGCAGCGCATCGAGAAAGGTCTCGACGACGGCGCGCACGTCGGCATCGTCTTCGACGAGCAGCACACGCAGGCCGGGCGCGACGGCGTGGTCAGCCGCGCTCGCGTCCTGACCCCGCGTGGGCTCGGTCACGCGCGGGATGTACAGCGTCACGGTCGTGCCACGGCCCACGGCGCTGTCGATGGCGATGCCGCCCTTCGATTGCTTGACGAAGCCGTAGACCGTGCTCAAGCCCAGGCCGGTGCCGCGCCCGGCTTCCTTGGTCGTGAAGAAGGGCTCGAACGCGCGCTCCCTGACCTCGTCGGCCATGCCGGTGCCGCTGTCGGTGATCGAGATCGCGACGAGCGGCGCGCCCGACGCAGCGTCTGCGTCGCCGTGAACGCCGTCGGGCAAGGCCTCGCAGGGTTCCGCGTGGAACCTCAGGATGCCGCCGCCGGGCATCGCATCGCGCGCGTTGATCGCGATGTTGAGCAACGCCGATTCGAGTTGCCCGGCGTCGGCCAGGCACGGTGGACACGGCGGTGCGTCGACCTCGATCCGGATGTGCTGATCGAGCGTGCGGCGCAGCATGTCGGCGAGCGACTGCAGCAGCGCGTTCACGTCGACGGCGCTCGGTTGCAGGACCTGGCGGCGCGAGAACGCGAGCAGCTTGCCGGTGAGTTCGGCACCGCGCTTGCTGGCACGAGCGGCGGCCGCGACCAGCTGCTGCGCGTAGGCTTCGCCGGCGAGCGCGGGCAACTCCTCGAGCACCTGCAGATTGCCCTGGATCACGGTGAGCAGGTTGTTGAAGTCGTGCGCGATGCCGCCGGTCAACTGGCCAACGCTTTCGAGGCGTTGTGCGTGGTTCAGGGCCTCCTCGCTCTGGGCCCGTTGCAGGCTGGTCGTCAGCAGGTTCGACAGTGATTCGAGGAAATGCAGCTCGTCGTCGCCGAAGCGCATGGCCTGGCGCGATCGCACGGCCAGTACACCGATGTGGCGGCCGCGGTCCGACAAAAGCACCGCGAGCCCGCTGACCAGGCCGGCGTCGAGATAGGCCTGCGGCACGGCGAAGCGCTGCTCGCTGCGGTAGTCGGCGACGACGACCGGGCCGCCCTGCGACAGGACGAAGCCGGGTGCGGTGTCGGGCGTGTTCTCGACGCGCGTGCCGAACTCTTCACCCGGTACCAGACCGACGCCGCTGATCAGTCGGCAGGTTTGTCCGTCGCCTTCGACCAGCCACACCATCGCGGCCTCGACCTGCAGCGCCTGCGCGGCGATGGTGGGCACCTGATCCAGAACGACTTGCGGGTCGCGCGCATCGACGGCGAGGCGGCCGAGTTGCGCGAGGTGTTCGCTGTAGCGCGCGCGCTGCAGCGCCTGCTTGACGCGCGGGTACGCGCCGATGTCGCGAATCGCCGCCACGACCAGCGGCGTGTCGTGCCCCTGGATCGGGCTGAGCGCGATCTCGACCATCGCTTCGCTGCCATCCTTGCGCCGCGCCACCAGGTCCATCTGCATGCCCATCGGCCGCGGCTTCGGGCTCTTGCCGTAGCCCTCGCGGTAGGCCGCGTGGCGGTGGCGAATGCTGTCGGGCACCAGCGTCTCGACGCTCATGCCGATCAGTTCGTCGTGCGCGTAGCCCAGCAATGCGGCCGCGGACGGATTGGCCAGCAGGATCGTGCCGTGCGGGTCGCACACCAGCAGCGAATCGGGGTAGGCGTCGAACAGCGAGCGAAAGACGCTGTGGTCGGAGCGGCTGGCCGGCGTCGCAGGCATCGCATCAACCTGCAATGACGGCCGACACGAGGATGTAGCCGGCGCCGCGCACCGACTTGACGATCTGCGGATCGTCCGGATCGGCCTCGAGCTTCTTGCGCAGGCGGCCGACCTGCACGTCGATCGTGCGATCGAAGGGGCCACCGTCGCGCCGGCGCGTCTCGTCGAGCAGGAAGTCGCGCGACAGCACGCGACCCGGATGCCGCACGAATGTGCACAGCAGATCGAACTCGCCTCCGGTCAATGCCGACTCTCGCCCCTGACTGTCGGTGAGGCGACGCGCTGCCGTGTCGAGCTCCCAGCCGGCGAATCGGAAGCGGTCGCGGGCAGGCGCGCTGGCTGCGGCGGACGCTTCGGCCGGCACGATGCGACTGAGCACCGCCTTGATGCGGGCGAGCAGCTCGCGCAGGTCGAAAGGCTTGGTGACGTAGTCGTCCGCGCCGACCTCGAGGCCCACGACCTTGTCGACGGCGTCACCGCGCCCCGTCACGATGACGAGGCCGCAGCGCCAGTGTTCACGCAGCTGGCGCGCGATCGAGAAGCCGTCTTCGCCCGGCAAGCCCAGGTCGAGCAGCACCAGCGACGGGACGTCTGCGGCCATCGTCGCCATCAGCGCGCGGCCGCTGTGCAGCTGCGTGACGCGGAATCCCTGGCCCTGCAGGTAGTTGGCCAGCAGCGAGGTGATGTCAGGTTCGTCGTCGACGATGGCGATGTGCGTGGCGGAGGTCACGCACTAGCCTATCAGTTTTCACCGGCTACCCCGGCTTCGCAGTTGCCTGCGGCGTGGCGCGAAGCAGCAGCACCGGGACCGGGGCGCTGCGCACGATGGTCTCGGCGTCGCTGCCCATGAACATTCTGCCGAGGCCGCGGCGACCGTGCGTACCGAGCACGATCAGGTCCGCCGGCCACACGCCGGCCTCTGCGATGACCAGATCGCTGACCCGACCCGCGAAGCTGTCCTTCAGGACGGTGTCGACCGCCAGCCCGGCAGCGCGCACGCTGGCCGCGCCCTGCGTGACGATCTCGGCGCCGGCTTCGCGCAGCAGGTTCAGCACGTCGCCGGTCAGCGTCACGCCCTGGCTGGCGCCGAGGGCGAACGAGAGTTCGTCGACGACATGGATCAGGCGCAACTTCGCGCCCGTGAGCTGGCCCAGCTTGATCGCTTCGGCCAGGCCGCGGGCCGAGGTCGGGCTGCCATCGATGGGAACGAGGATTCTTTGGTACATGAGGCATTCCCGGGTTGCCGGTTGCGCCGCGCACGCGTCGTCACGAGATCGCGGCGGCTGCGGGTTCGGCGTCCACCACGCTCGCGCCGTCGCCGCAGTTCACGATGCGTTCGAGAGCGCTGTGATCGAGCACGCTGACGTGGCGTCGTCGCACCTGCAACACGCCGTCGCTCTGGAGCTTGGAGAAGCAGCGGCTCACCGTCTCGAGCGTGAGGCCGAGGTAAGTGCCGATTTCTTCGCGCGTCATGCGCAGCACCAGCGCCGACGCCGAAAAGCCGCGCGACTGCAAGCGCTGCGTCAGGTCCAGCACGAAGGCCGCGAGCCGTTCCTCGGCGCGCCGGTTGCCGAGCAACTGCATCAGGCCGTGGTCGTGGACGATCTCGCGGCTCATGACCTTGTGGAACTGGCGCTGCAGGTCGCTGAACTCGCGCGCCAGCGCCTCGAGCTGCGAATAGCGGATCACGCAGACCTGCGAGTCCTCGAGCGCGACCGCGTCGCACTGGTGCGCGTCGCTGCTGATGCCGTCCAGACCGAGTACCTCGCCGGCCATCTGGAAGCCGGTGACCTGCTCCTGCCCGTCCGGCGACGACAGGCGCGTCTTGAAGAAGCCGGAACGGATCGCGTACACCGCGTCGAACGTCTCGCCGCTGCGAAAAAGGGTCTGCCCGCGCTTGACGAGCCGACGCGTCTCGACCAGCGCGTCCAGACGCTGCAACTCGGCGTCCGACATCATCAGCGGCAGGCACAGCGCGCGCAGGCTGCAGTTCGAGCAGGCGATGTTCGGCGCGGTGGTCCGGCTCGGTGTCTTGGAGGCACGTGCGTTCATGGGCAGGCGGGTCGTGAAGGCGTCGGGAACGATTGTTCGACCGCGCATCCGCGCCACGCTTGCGCCAGATCAAATCAGCGCGCGAGCGGCCGGCAGGTCGCCGCCGAGCAATCGAACCATCAGCTCGCGAACGCTGCGGATCTGGTCGCCGAACGGCAACGCCCCGCGCCCGCTGAAGAACAGGCCGCGCTTCACGTCGCCGCGCAGCGCGGCCGCGAGCTGCTGGTCGATGCAGAACTGGCCCCAGCCGGCCTTGCCGTCGCGCAGCCCGCACTGGGCCAGGCAATCGAAGACCTTGGTGCAACGCGGCTTGACCCGCGCCGCGGCCTGCAGGCGCGCTTCGACCTTCAGGTAGGCCTTCAGCCATGGCGTGAGCACGGCGCGCGCCGGCAGCCCCGCGACACTCGTGAACTCGACCATGTCGGCGTCGCTTGCCTCGGCCAGCACGCGCTTGAATTCGGGGTGCGCGTCGCATTCGGTCGTTACCGCGAACGGCGTGCCGAGCTGCACGCCGGCGGCGCCCAGGCTCTGCAGGCGGCGGATGTCGTCGAGCGTGCGGATGCCGCCCGCCGCGATGATCGGCGTGTCGCGCTCGATGCCTGCCGCGCGCAGCACGACGAGCGTTTCCGGCACGCTGCGTTCGAAGTCGAAGCGCGGGTCGTGCAGGTCGTCGATGCGCGCCGCGCCCAGGTGCCCGCCGGCATGGCCCGGGTGTTCGAGCACGATCGCGTCGGGCATGCGGCGCTTGCGTTCCCACTTGCGCAGCACGAGCTGCACGCCGCGCGAATCCGAGAGGATCGGGATCAGCGCGGTGTGGGGGTGATCGGCCGCGAGGTCGGGCAGGTCCAGCGGCAGGCCGGCGCCGACCACGACCGCGTCGACGCCGGCCCGAAGCGCGCGGGTGATGCAGGCGCTGTACTCGCTCAACGCCCGCATCACGTTGACGGCCAGCAGCCCGTGACCGGTGGCGATGGCACGCGCGGCGACGATCTCGCGGTCCAGCGCTTCGAGGTTCGCGGCATCGATGGACGCCTTCGCGTCGGCGCCGATGCCCAGGCCGCGGGTGCGGGCCATCAGGTCGGGGTGGTGCCGGCGCAGGTCGACGGCGCTGAGGGTGCCGAGGCCGCCGGCCGCGGCGACATTGCCGGCGAGGCGGTGGGCCGAGACACCGATGCCCATGCCGCCCTGCACGATGGGCAGCAGGGCGCGCCCCTTCAGGCGCAACGGCGCGAGCCCGCTGTGTTCCAGCAGGCCTTGCAGATCAGATGGGATCAATCGCTTCGCCGCAGATTTGCGGCAGTCTAGTGTAGTGATGCAATCTTGAGGGAACGTAAACGAACCCTGCCACACCAATGATCTACTACAGACTGGTGCGGAGATCGAGAGTGCGAGTTGCCCCTGAGATTGTGCTGTCGGACGAAGAGCGCGAGGTGCTCGACGAGCTGATTCGC
>JANXZN010000255.1 GCA_025355545.1 Rhizobacter sp. | reverse complement strand
CGCAGCACCTGAACGAGCGCGAGCTGACCGGCGGCAACGGCATGGTCGAGATGGGCACCTTCGTCGCGATCCTGCTCGGCCAGGTCGCGGGCGGGCTGCTGGTGGCGATTCCCGACGTCGGCCGCCACTACGTCGCGTTCGGCTGCGTCGCGGTCGCGATCATCGGCCGGCTCGTCGCGCAGGGCATCCCGGCCTCGCCGTCGACCGACCCCGGCCTGCGCATCAACTGGAACCCGGTCACCGAGACCTGGCGCAACCTGATGCTGGCTCGGCAGAACATCGTCGTGTTCCGCTCACTGCTGGGCATCTCGTGGATGTGGTTCTTCGGCGCGGTGTTCCTGGCGCAGTTCCCGTCGTTCGCGAAGGAGGTGCTGCACGGCGACGAGCAGGTCGCCTCGCTGCTGCTGGTGGTGTTCTCGATCGGCATCGCTATCGGCTCGCTGCTGTGCGAGATGCTGTCCAAGCGCCATGTCGAGATCGGCCTCGTGCCGCTGGGCGCGATCGGCATGAGCGTGTTTGCTATCGACCTGTATTTCGCCTCAAGCGGGCTGCCGCCGGCCGACGCCCTGGCGCTGCGCGCGTTCGTGACCACGCCCGCGCACTGGCGCGTGATCGCCGACCTGGGCGCGCTGTCGCTGTTCGCCGGCCTGTACAGCGTGCCGATGTACGCGCTGATCCAGCTGCGTTCGCAGGCCAGCCACCGCGCCCGCATCATCGCGGCCAACAACATCCTGAATGCGCTGTTCATGATCGTCAGCTCGATCGGCGTCGGTGCGCTGCTGGCCGCCCATTTCACGATCCCGCAGGTGTTCCTGATCACCGGGCTGCTGAACGCGGTGGTCGCGTTCTACATCTTCATGCTGGTGCCGGAGTATTTCCTGCGCTTCGTCGCGTTCATCGTCACACGGCTGGTCTACCGCTTCAAGGTGCGCGGCGACGAGCACATCCCGACCGAGGGCGCGGCGATCCTGGTGTGCAACCACGTCGCGTTCGTCGACCCGGTGCTGCTGATGGCGGCCAGCCCCCGGCCGATCCGCTTCATCATGGACCACAAGATCTTCGCGATGCCGGTGCTGGGCTGGTTCTTCAGGCTCGCCGGGGCGATCCCGATCGCGCCGCAGCGAGACGACCCGGTCGCCTACGAACAGGCCTTCGCGCGCGCCCGCCAGGTGCTCGACCACGGCGATCTGCTGTGCATCTTCCCCGAGGGCGCGGTGACCCGCGACGGCGAGCTCGGCGAGTTCAAGGGCGGCGTGATGAAGCTGCTCGAGACGAACCCGGTGCCGGTCGTGCCGCTGGCGCTGCAGAACCTGTGGGGTTCGTACTTCTCGCGCCAGGGCGGGGCCGCGCTGAGCCAGCCGTTCCGACGCGGCTGGTTCAGCCGCGTCGGGCGGGTGGCCGGCGATGCGGTGGCGCCGGCCGCCGTCACGCCGGCGGGCTTGCGCGAGCGGGTTTCGCATCTTCTGGCATCCTAAGCGCCTTTTGGCGATCTCACGGAGCCGGCACGCATGGACCTGCAGTTGAACCGCGCCGCACTGGCGCGCATCCTCCCCTTCGTCGCGTTCATGCTGCTGCTGGCCGCCCGCGGTGCGGTGCCGGCCGACGGCTCCTGGGGCATCGACCCGCGCTGGATCTACGGAATCACGGTGCTGCTGGTCGGCGGCCTGCTGGCCCGGTTCTGGCGCGAGTACGGCGAGCTCGTCCGGCAGACCTGGCCGAGCGCGCCCGAGATCGCGCTCGCGGTGGCCACCGGCGGCGTCGTGTTCGCGCTGTGGATCAACCTCGACGCGCGCTGGATGACGATCGGCAGCCCGACCGCGAGCTTCCTGCCGCTGGACCCGCAAGGCGCGCTGATCTGGCCGCTGGTCGTGGTGCGCTGGGTCGGGGCCGCGCTGGTCGTGCCGGTGATGGAGGAGCTGTTCTGGCGCTCGTTCGTGATGCGCTGGGTGCAGAGCCCGCAGTTCGAGGCGGTGCTGCCACAGCGCGTCGGGCTGAAGGCGGTTCTGCTGTCGACCTTCGTCTTCACGCTCGCACACACGCTGTGGCTCGCCGCGGTCATCGCCGGCCTCGCCTACGCGTGGCTGTACCTGCGCACCGGCAGGCTGTGGGTGCCGGTGATCGCACACGCGGTCACCAACGGCGCGCTCGGCGTCTGGGTCGTGATGACGGGGAACTGGGCGTTCTGGTGACGGCCGCGCCTCAGGCGCCCGCCGGCACGGCCTCGCGGCCGAGGCGTTCGTATTCCGAGATCACCTGCGCGCCGAGCAGCAGCAAGGCCGCCGCGATCTCGAGACTCAGCAGCACGACGATCGCGGTGGTCAGCGAACCGTAGACCACGCTGACCTGCGACAGGGTCGCGAAGTACCAGACCAGCACGTGGCGCGTGATCTCCCAAAGCACCGCCGCCGTCACGCCGCCTAGCAGCGCGTGGCTGACGCGCAGCCGCCCGACCGGCATCACCAGGTAGACGGAGGTCAGCACGAAGACCTCGCCGGCCACGCCGAGCAGGTACAGCAGCGCCCCCGACACGCCGTGCAGCGACCAGCTGCGGCCGAGAAAGTCGACGCTTTCCTGGCCGATCGCCTGCAGGCTGCCGGCCACCAGCGTGACCAGCAGCAGGCCGACGCCGAGCGACAGGATGTACAGATACGGCAGCAGTGCCGACACCGCAAAATGGCGCCGCCGCGCCACCACGCGGTGCAGGAAGATCACCGACATCGCGTTCTCGAGCACGGTGAACGCGAGCGAGCTGAAGAACAGCATCGTCACGCCCAGCACCCAACCGATCAGTTCGCGGTGCGCCAGAAAGTTCGACAGCTCGCCGACGATCGCGCGCGACTGGCCCGGCACCAGCCACTCGAGGTAACGGCCCAGCGTTGCCAGCAGCGCGCCCTGATCGACGACGTGCGACAGCGCGATCACGATCAGGATCAGCAGCGGCACGATCGACAGCAGCGCGTAGTACGCGACCGCGCCGGCGAGCAGCAGGCCCTGATTCGCGCGGAAGGCCTTCAGGGTGCCGAGTGCGAACGTGCCGGGGTGGCGCAGCAACGCGCGCGCCTGCGGGGCGAGCAGGCGCGCGCGCTGCGCGGGCGGCGCCGCGTTCATCGCCGGTTCAGGCCGTCGGGCCGCTTTCCGAGATCTCGCGCAGCGCGGCGTCGGTCGGCGCGCTCTGGCGCGTCGCCAGGTCGCCGAGCGTGACGATGCCGACGATCCTGCGCTTCGGGTCCAGCACCGCGAGGCGGCGCACCTGCGCGTCGCCCATCTGCTTCATCGCCACGTCGACCGTGTCGGCCGGGCTGCAGGAATGCACCTCGTCGGTCATCACGTCGGCCACCAGCGCGTCGGCCGGGTTCAGGCCGGCGGCGACGCCGCGCACCGCGATGTCGCGGTCGGTCACCATGCCCACCAGCGTGTCGCCGTCGCAGACCGGCAGCACGCCGACGTCCAGATCGCGCATGCGCTGCGCCGCGGTCTGCACCGCATCGGCGAGCTGGATGGTGGACACCTCACGGGTCATGATGTCGCTGATCGTTGCCATGGCTGCGCTCCTGTGACGGCGGCGGGTGGCCGGACGACGACTGTCTCCCGGCCCCGCTCGCCACAGGCTAGGGGCGGCTCACGGGGCGAACCATCGGGAGACGACCGCCCGCGACGTAAGACTTTTCCGACGCGGCCGACACTCTACACGCCGCGCCCGCGGTCCTCGCGAAAGCGGCGTGCGAATTCGGCGAAGGCCCCGGTGTCGAGCGCCTCGCGCACTTCGCGCATCAGGTTCACGTAATAGTGCAGGTTGTGGACGCTCGCCAGCATCGGGCCGAGCATCTCGCCGCAGCGGTCGAGGTGGTGCAGGTAGGCGCGCGAGAAACTCGCGCAGGTCGTGCAGGTGCAGGTGGCATCGAGCGGGCGTTCATCCGTCTTGTGGCGCGCGTTGCGGATCTTCAGGTCGCCGAAGCGCGTGAACAAATGGCCGTTGCGTGCGTTGCGCGTCGGCATCACGCAATCGAACATGTCGACGCCGGCGGCCACGCAGTCGACCAGGTCCTCGGGCGTGCCCACGCCCATCAGGTAGCGCGGTTTGTGCGCCGGCAGGCGGTGCGGCGTGTGCGCGACGATGCTCTGCATCAGCGGCTTGGGCTCGCCGACGCTGACGCCGCCGATCGCGTAGCCGGGGAGGTCGAGCTCGACCAGCGCGGCGAGCGACTCCTCGCGCAGGTTCTCGAACATGCCGCCCTGCACGATGCCGAACAGCGCATTCGGGTTCTCGAGCCGGGCGTGCTCGGCCAGACAGCGCCGCGCCCAGCGCAGGCTCAGCTCCATCGAGACGCGGGCTTCGCGTTGGGTCGTCACCTGGCCCTTGGTTTCGTACGGCGTGCACTCGTCGAACTGCATCACGATGTCGCTGTTCAGCGTGCGCTGGATCTGCATGCTGATCTCGGGCGTCAGGAACAGCTTGTCGCCGTTGACCGGCGACGCGAACTTCACGCCCTCTTCGCCGATCTTGCGCATCTCGCCCAGCGACCAGACCTGGAAGCCGCCGCTGTCGGTCAGGATCGGCCGCATCCAGGCCTCGAAGCGGTGCAGCCCGCCGAACTGCCGCAACACCTCGACGCCGGGGCGCAGCCACAGATGGAAGGTGTTGCCCAGGATGATCTGCGCGCCCATCGCCTCCAGCGACGACGGCATCACGCCCTTCACGGTGCCGTAGGTGCCCACCGGCATGAACACAGGCGTCTCGACGACGCCGTGGTTCAGGGTCAGGCGGCCGCGGCGCGCGTGGCCTTCGGTCTTCAGCAGGTCAAAGCTCAGCATCGGCAGGGATTCCTTTCGGAGGCTCGCGCTGCAGCAGCATCGCGTCGCCGTAGCTGAAGAAGCGGTAGCGCTCGTGAATCGCGTGCGCGTAGAGCGCGCGCATGGGCTCGAAGCCGGCGAACGCGCTGACCAGCATCATCAGCGTGCTCTTGGGCAAATGAAAATTGGTGACGAGCACATCGACGACGCGGAACGCGAAGCCCGGCGTGATGAAGATGTCGGTGTCGCGGCTGCCGGCCTCGAGCGAACCCCCGCGCGCGGCCGATTCGAGCGCGCGCAAGGTCGTCGTGCCGACCGCGACGATGCGCCCGCCGGCGGCACGCGTGCGCGCGATCGCGTCGACCGTGGCCGCCGGCACGTCGAACCATTCGCTGTGCATCGTGTGCGCGGCAAGGTTCTCGGTGCGCACCGGCTGGAACGTGCCGGCGCCGACGTGCAGCGTGAGGTTCGCACGCGCGACGCCGCGCTGCGCCAGCGCGGCGAGCAGCGCCTCGTCGAAGTGCAGCGCCGCGGTCGGCGCGGCCACCGCGCCGGGATGCGCGGCGAACACCGTCTGGTAGCGGCGCTCGTCCTCGGCCGTGTCGGCGTGCGTGATGTAGGGCGGCAGCGGCACATGGCCGTGGCGTTCGAGCAGCGTGAACGGATCGTCGGGGAAGCGCAGACGAAACAGCGAATCCTGCGGCCCAGCGCGGCCCAACACCTCGGCGTCGAACGCGTCGGCGAAGCGCACCCGACTGCCGGGCTTCGGCGACTTGCTCGCGCGCAGGTGCATCGACACCTCGCAGTTCGGCAGCACGCGCTCGACCAGCGCCTCGACCGCGCCGCCGCTGGCCTTGGCGCCGAGCAGCCGGGCCCTGATCACGCGCGTGTCGTTGAAGACCAGCAGGTCGCCACGTTGCAGCAGCGCCGGCAGATCGCGGAACACGCGGTCGACGGGCGCCGCGCCGCGGCCGTCGAGCAGGCGCGCGCCGCTGCGTTCGGCGGCAGGCCGCTGGGCGATCAGTTCGGGAGGCAGAGCGAAGTCGAAATCGCTCAGCGTGTACGAAGTGGCCATGTCATTGAGGGTCGGACAGGCCCGTTCCAATGATCAAAGAAGATGTTGCGTAGTAGCGTCTCGCGAATAGAAGGCGAATGGTTGGCGATCATCTTCCAACCTAGAACAGCATGGCTTCAACAGCGGGGTCCGTCGTCCGGCCGGCTTGTGAGTGATTGGAGTAGGTGTTCCAACTCGGGTAGTACTCATCAGCCTGATTGCCCCAAGCCGACCAGCCTTCGCGCGCACCGCGTGCGAAGAGCTCCAAGAAAGGCCCAGGACTGCATGATTCGATCAGCGCGTAGGCCTCGTCCGGTTTGCGCGAATGCTCACGCTTTTGCGATCGAATGATGTTGACCTGACTGCGCCCTGGCGCCAGGGTTCGCGCCCCCTTCCCTCGAATGCCGAACAGGAGCAGTTCGGTTGTGTTTCGGAAGTAGAAGCCCACACCGCGACCATCTGGACCCCCGTCCTTGCGAACCTTGTGCCAAATGATGTTGCTCTTGTATTCAAAGCCCCAAGCGGCGAGAACAGCCAGGCCTTCTGGTAGCAAAGCGTTCGGAACCCACAAGTACAGATGGGCCGTTGAAGCGCACACCGAGGACACGGGCAAAGCCTTGATGTTCTCGAGCGCCATGGTGGCGTAGCGGCTCAGCCGCCGATGCTCCGGCGCTACCTTGCCGGTGCGGTTCTGAAACTGCCAAGGCGGGTCTGCCAGCACAGTCGCGAATTCCTGCCCCGCGGTCTTCAAACGCAGATCATCGGCGGCACTTCGACCAATAGCAAAGCCATCAACATCAGTCTTCAACATAGAGATCCTTGGTAATTCCCAGTACCAGCACCGGGCAGCCGCCGCCACCGCCGCCATTGATCCTAGGCAACAGCTTCGACATGTGCGTCGTGGACGAGCCATAGCTTGCGCCGCGACCCAACTGGTCGAAAATGTTCTGCAAGTTGTCGCAGCGGGTCACGATGACGCCAACGCTCACGGCCCGCAACTCGAAAAGCAAGCGGAAGTTGTTGAGGTCACGGTCATAGAACGGGTCTTTGTTGTTCCACTCGATTTCAAGCGCGACGCGATTCTTGAAGCAATCAATCTGATGTGTCGGACTTTCGCTATGCGCGCCATCTACCAGGATCTCGGTGGCGAACTGCTTCTCGACCCAGCCGCGTTGGTACAACGCGCTGTCGATTGATTCCGAAACCTTCGACTTGCGGCCACCGCCCACCGCCCACCGAGATCCAAGACCGCTGCAAACGAAAGGCTGAGAGCACATCGCAGATATCGCCCCATTCGTTCGGAAAGTCTTGCTTCAGGATGGCGCATGCGTGTTTCCATTCGTGAACTTCATAGTGCTTCTTGATGAAATCCGGCAGAAGAGAGATGCCCATGTCGTTGCTGTATATAGATCCAGTATTCTACGGATTGCATCGTTTGGCAATCGACTCGCTTGGATTGTGGGGCCTGGCGTTACAGGGGACGGGCTTCGCCGCTCACGAGCACCTCAGAATTAGCCCATGTCGATCACACCTCCGCCTTCCGCGTCCCTTCAGGAGAAGGTGGTGCCGCGTGAACTTCAGGAGTCTCGACAGACGTCCGGACCCGCCAAGGCACTCGTGAAACTTGGCCTTGTGCGCCCGATCGACTTTGCGCTGCACCTGCCGATGCGCTACGAAGACGAGACCCGCCTGGTGCCGATCGCGAGCCTGCGCGAGGGCGCGACCGCGCAGGTCGAAGCCGTGGTGCGCGACTGCGAGGTGCAGATCCGCGGGCGCCGCCAGTTGGTCGTGCGGGCCTCGGACGGCAGCGACGACCTGGTGCTGCGCTTCCTGCATTTCTACCCGTCGCAGCAGAAGGCGCTCGCGGTGGGCAACCGCGTGCGTGTGCGCGGCGAGGCGCGCGGCGGCTTCTTCGGGCTGGAGATGGTGCACCCGGCGTTCCGGGTCGTGGCCGAGGGCACGCCGTTGCCGAGCGCGCTGACGCCGGTCTACCCGACCAGCGCGCAGCTGCCGCAGGCCTATCTGCGCAAGGCGATGGACGCGGCCCTGGCGCGCGTCGATCTCGCCGAACTGCTGCCGCCGCAGGCCGTGCCGACCGGCATGATGAGCCTGCGCGACGCGCTGAACTTTCTGCACCACCCGACGCCGAACGTCGGGCTCGCCACGCTCGAGGACCGCAGCCACCCGGCCTGGCAGCGCCTGAAGTTCGAGGAGCTGCTGGCGCAACAGCTTTCGCAGCTGCAGGCCAAGCGCGAGCGCGAGCGCCAGCGCGCGCCGCGCTTTTGCGTGCGGCAGGGTGCGCTGCAGGAGAAGCTCCTCGCCGCGCTGCCGTTCGAGCTGACCGGCGCGCAGCGCAGGGTCGTCGAACAGATCGCGAACGACCTGCAACGCGAGGTCCCGATGCACCGCCTGCTGCAGGGCGATGTCGGTTCCGGCAAGACCGTGGTGGCCGCGCTCGCTGCCGCGATCGCGATCGCCGACGGCTGGCAGTGTGCGCTGATGGCGCCGACCGAGATCCTCGCCGAGCAGCACTTGCGCAAGCTGGTCGGCTGGCTCGCGCCGCTGGGCATCACGGTGGCGTGGCTGACCGGCAGCCGCAAGGGCAAGGCGCGCACCAGGATGCTCGAACAGGTCGCGTCGGGCGAGGCGGCGCTGGTGGTCGGCACGCACGCGGTGATCCAGGAGCAGGTGCACTTCGCGAAGCTGGGGCTGGCGATCGTCGACGAGCAGCACCGCTTCGGCGTGCAGCAGCGGCTCGCGCTGCGTGAGAAGCTTGTCCATCAAGACAGGCCCTCCTCCGCGAGGGGCAGGGACGGGGAGGGGGCGGGCGTCAATCCAAACCATGAAGATGCGGGTCCAGCGCAGCTGGAGCCGCACCTCCTCATGATGAGCGCCACGCCGATCCCGCGCACCCTGGCGATGACCTTGTTCGCCGACCTCGACGTGAGCACCATCGACGAACTGCCGCCCGGGCGCACGCCGGTCGTGACCAAGCTGTTCGCCGACTCGAAGCGCGCCGCGGTGATCGAGCGCATCCGCGACGCGGTCGCGCAGGGGCAGCAGGTCTACTGGGTCTGCCCGCTGATCGAGGAGAGCGAGACGCTGGACCTGCGCAACGCGACCGAGACGCACGCCGAGCTGAGCGCCGCGCTGCCCGGCCACGCAGTCGGCCTGCTGCACGGCCGCATGCCGGCGGCCGAGAAGGCGGCGGCAATGGCCCTGTTCAGCGCCGGTGCGATGGCGCTGCTGGTGTCGACTACGGTGATCGAGGTCGGCGTCGACGTGCCGAACGCGTCGCTGATGGTGATCGAGCATGCCGAGCGCTTCGGCCTGTCGCAGCTGCACCAGCTGCGCGGGCGCGTCGGTCGCGGCAGCGTCGCCAGCGTGTGCGTGCTGCTGTACGCGGCGCCGCTGTCGGACACCGGCAAGGCGCGGCTGAAGGCGATGCTCGAGACCGGCGACGGCTTCGAGATCGCGCGCCGCGATCTCGAGATCCGCGGCCCCGGCGAGTTCCTCGGCGCGCGCCAGTCGGGCGCGCCGCTGCTGCGCTTCGCCGATCTGGTGCTCGACGAGGCCCTGGTGCATGCGGCGCGCGCTTCGGCGACGCTGCTGCTGGACCAGCACCCGCAGGCGGCGCTCGACCATGTGATGCGCTGGCTCGGGGGACGCTCTGAGTACCTGAAGGCCTGAATCGGAAAGACAATCGCGCCATGACCCTGACCGAACTCCGCTACATCGTCGCTGTCGCCCGCACACGCCACTTCGGCCGTGCGGCCGAGGCTTGCTTCGTCTCCCAACCGACGCTGAGCGTGTCGATCAAGAAGCTCGAAGAAGAGCTCGACGTGAAGATTTTCGAGCGCGGCACGAACGAAGTGACGGCAACAAAGCTGGGCGAAGAGATCGTGCGCCAGGCGCAATCGGTGATCGAGCAGGCGGCCGCCATCAAGGAGATCGCCAAGCGCGGCAAGGACCCGGTCTCGGGGCCGCTGCGCCTGGGCGTGATCTACACCATCGGCCCCTACCTGCTGCCCGACCTGGTGCGTCAGGCGATCGAGCATGTGCCGCAGATGCCGCTGATGCTGCAGGAGAACTTCACCGCCAAGCTGCTCGAGATGCTGCGCACCGGCGAGCTCGACTGCGCGATCATGGCCGAGCCCTTCCCCGACACCGGCCTGGCGGTCGCGCCGCTTTACGACGAGCCGTTCATGGCCGCCGTGCCGAAGCTGCACCCGCTGGCCAAACGCAAGAGCATCAGCACCGAGGAGCTGAAGAGCGAGACGATGCTGCTGCTCGGCACCGGCCACTGTTTTCGCGACCACGTGCTCGAGGTTTGCCCCGAGTACGCGCGATTCGCCAGCGGCGAGGCCGAGGGCATCCGCAAGAGCTTCGAGGGTTCGTCGCTGGAGACCATCAAGTACATGGTCGCCTCCGGCATGGGCGTGACGGTGGTGCCGCAACTCAGCGTGCCCAAAGACGTGCAGCCGCACATCAGGTACATCCCGTTCACCGAGCCGGTGCCGACGCGCCGCGTGGTGCTGGTGTGGCGGCGCACTTACACGCGCTACGAGGCGATCGCGGCACTGCGCAATGCGATCTACGCGTGCGAGCTTCCGGGCGCGACGCGGCTGGTGGCGTAGGTCGGGGCGTCGAGCTTGGCCGAACACGCGAATCCATGAGGCGGGCAACTCGAAGCGCCCAATGAAAAACGCATGACCGAAGTCATGCGTTCAAGAACATTTGCCGAGAAATCAGTTGCAGTCGGTCAGATCACCGGATTCGGTGTTTTTGCCGGCACCCCGCGCTCCAATGCCCTGCCGCCCATCGATCAGGCCAGCTCGAAGCGATCGAGGTTCATGACCTTATTCCAAACTGCCACGAAGTCGCGCACGAATTTTTGCTGCGAGTCAGCGCACGCGTAGACCTCCGCAAGTGCCCGCAGCTGCGAGTTCGAGCCGAAGACCAGGTCGACGCGGCTGCCGGTCCATTTGACCTTGCCCGACTTGCCATCGCGCCCCTCGAACAGGCCCTTGGGCGAATCGGCCGGCTTCCAGGTCGTGTTCATGTCGAGCAGGTTCACGAAGAAGTCGTTGGTCAGGGTTTCGGGCTTCTGGGTCAGGACACCGATTGTTGACCTCTCGCTGTTGGCATTCAGAACGCGCATGCCGCCAACGAGGACCGTCATCTCCGGTGCGGTCAGGGTCAGCAGCTCCGCTTTGTCCAGCAGCAACTCCTCAGCGGACCGGCGATGTCCTTCGACCAGGTAGTTGCGGAACCCATCCGCAGTGGGCTCGAGCACGGCAAAGGACGCCACATCGGTCTGGTCCTGCGAAGCATCCGTGCGGCCCGGCGTGAAGGGTACCTGCACATCGTGGCCAGCACGCTTGACCGCCTGCTCGACGCCGGCGCAACCGCCCAGCACGATCAAGTCGGCCAGCGAGATTCGCTTGCCGCCGGATTGCGCACCGTTGAAACCCTGCTGGATCGTCTCCAGCGCTTTCAACACCTTGTTCAATTCGGCCGGGTTGTTGCAGGCCCATTCCTTCTGAGGCGCGAGGCGAATGCGCGCGCCGTTGGCGCCACCGCGCTTGTCGGTGCCGCGAAACGTTGAAGCCGACGCCCAGGCGGTGGAGACCAGTTGAGAAACAGACAGTCCTGAGGCGACGATCTTGGTCTTCAGCGCGGCAATGTCTTGCTCCGAAACCAACTCGTGATCGACGTTAGGGACACGGTCTTGCCACAGTTGCGGCTCGGTGGGGACCAGCTTACCGAGGTAGCGCGAGACGGGGCCCATGTCGCGGTGCGTCAGCTTGTACCAAGCTTTTGCAAAGACATCCGCGAATTCCGCAGGGTTCTTGTGGAAACGCTTGGAAATGGCCAAATAAGCCGGGTCGACAATCATGGCGAGGTCGGCCGTCGTCATAAACGGAGCGTGCTTCTTCGACGGATCGTGCGCGTCCGGCACAGTGCGCACCGCTTCGGCATTCTTGGGCGCCCACTGCTTGCCACCGCCAGCACCTCTCACCAGTTCCCACTCGTGACCGAACAGGTTGTCGAAGTAGCCGTTGTCCCACTTCGCAGGGCTATTGGTCCATGCACCCTCCAATCCGCTGCTGATGGTGTCGCTGCCTTTGCCGCTGCCAAAACTGTTCTTCCAGCCGAGCCCTTGCTGCTCAATGCTGGCAGCCTCGGGTTCCGGGCCGACGTACTTGCCCGGGTCGGCGGCCCCATGGCATTTGCCGAAAGTATGCCCACCGGCCACCAGCGCGACCGTCTCTTCGTCGTTCATCGCCATGCGGGCGAAGGTTTCTCGGATGTCTCTGGCTGAACCCATCGGATCCGGGTTGCCGTTCGGCCCTTCAGGGTTCACATAGATCAGGCCCATCTGCACGGCGCCCAGAGGATTCTCGAGTTCGCGGTCGCCGGTGTATCGGTTGTCGCCCAGCCATTTGTCTTCCGGTCCCCAATAGATGTCCATGGGTTCCCAAACGTCCGCGCGTCCGCCGCCAAAACCGAAGGTCTTGAAACCCATCGTTTCGAGTGCACGGTTACCGGTCAGGATGATCAGATCGGCCCATGAAATTTTCCGGCCGTATTTCTGCTTGATCGGCCAGAGCAGCCGGCGCGCCTTGTCGAGGCTGACATTGTCGGGCCAACTGTTCAAGGGCGCAAAGCGCTGGGTGCCGAACCCTGAACCGCCGCGGCCGTCGCCAATGCGGTAGGTACCTGCGCTGTGCCATGCCATCCGGATGAAAAACGGCCCATAGTGGCCATAGTCGGCCGGCCACCAGTCCTGCGAGTCCGTCATCAGCGCGTCGATATCCTTCTGTAGCGCATCCAGGTCGAGCGTCTTGAACTCGTCTGCGTAACAGAAGTCGTCGCCCATGGGATCGGCCAATGGAGAATTCTGTTGAAGGATCTTCAAGTTCAACAGTTCCGGCCACCATTGTTGGTTGGCATGGGCCGCGGTAGGCGTCACTGTGTGAGATGCGCCCATGACTGGGCACTTGTCGATGCGCTTGATGACTTGGTCTGTCATATCCTGCCCCTTGCAGTGAGTAAGTAATAATGACTGGCGTTGTGGGAGCCCCTGCAGGATCGCCACTTGCTGGTCGCGGAATGCCTGGGTGTGTGATGTGGCCCTGGCCTCGCGCAATCGAGAAGACTGCGCACGACAGTAAAGAGTTTCGTCGCTCCGCAGTCCTTTGTGAAATTGATTGAAGACATTAATTCGATAGTCAAAGGACATTGGCTTGAAGGCGGCGCCGCTGGGCGCTGCCGGGCGCAGTGTCAGGGTCGAATCAGACGCGCGCGCTGGCTTGCAGGGCGGCAAAAGTCACATGCCTGCGCTACATTCATCGCTCCAGCTTTCTACCCGCCTCGCGCGGAGCATCCCCATGAAAGAGAAATTGGCGAAGAGCGGCGAGGCCACACCGCCCCTGCGCGGCTCACAGATCAACATCGGCATCGGCGAAGCCGATCGCAGCGCGATCGCCGGCGGCCTGTCGCACCTGCTGGCCGACACCTACACGCTGTACCTGACCACGCACAACTTCCACTGGAACGTGACCGGGCCGATGTTCAATACGCTGCACCAGATGTTCATGGCGCAGTACACCGAGCTGTGGACGGCGGTCGACCCGATCGCCGAGCGCATTCGCTCGCTCGGCCACGCGGCGCCCGGCTCGTATGCGCAGTTCGGGGCGCTCGCCTCGATCCAGGACGCACCGGCGACGCCGCCGAAGGCGCTCGAGATGGTGCGCATCCTGGTCGAGGGCCACGAGGCGGTGGCGCGCACCGCACGCGGCATGTTCCCGCTCGCCGATCAGGCTGGCGACGAGCCCACCGCCGACCTGCTGACGCAGCGCCTGACGGTGCACGAACAAACCGCTTGGATGCTGCGCTCGCTGCTCGAAGAGTAGCGAACCGAGCCGAACCGCCCGCCCGGCAGCGCGCATGCGCATCGCGATCGTCACCTTCGACGGCTTCAACGAGCTCGACTCGTTCATCGCGCTCGGGCTGCTGAGCCGACTCGGCGCCGAGGGCTGGAAGGCCGAGATCACGAGCCCGAGCACGCACGTCACGTCGATGAACGGCGTCACGGTGCAGGCGCAGCAGCCGCTGGAGTTCGCGAACGAGGCCGACGCAGTGATCTTCGGCAGCGGCCTGTACACGCGCGCGATCGCCGCCGACTACGGCCGGCGCGGCGCGTTGCTGGATCGCCTGCAGCTCGACCCGGTGCGCCAGCTGATCGGCGCGCAATGCTCCGGCGCGCTGCTGCTGGCGCGCCTGGGCCTGCTCGCCGACATGCCGGCCTGCACCGACCTGGTGACCAAGCCCTGGCTGCTGGCGGCCGGCGTACGCGTCGAGGACGCGCCGTTCCATGCGCGCGGGCCGATCGCGACCGCCGGCGGCTGCCTCGCCTCGCAATACCTGGCCGCGTGGCTGATGGTCCGGGGGGCAGGTTTCGATGCGGCAGGGCGGGCATTGCACTACGCGGCGCCGGTCGGCGAGAAAGAGGCGTATGTTGCGAGGCTGCTGGACGTGGTGCGGCCCTTCGTGCCAGCGCAGTGATTCGAGGCGGCCGCGCCGACAAGACGCGCAAGGAGCAGGCCATGTCGATGATCGCGAAGCCGCCGCCGATGCGTGCGCTGAGCCTGGCCCTCGCCGTGCTGCTGATGGCGGCGCCCGCCGCGCCCGCTGCGCCCGGCGCCACCGTCAGCACCGAGCACGCCGAGGTGAGCTACCGCAACCCGGCCGCCTTCACCGAGATGGATCGCAGCCCTAACGAGCGCCGCGACTGGCTCGACGAGCTCAGCCGCTACGTGGCCAAGCGCGCCGCGCGCACCCTGCCCGACGGGCAGCGCCTGCTCGTGACGATCACCGACGTGCAGCGCGCCGGTCGGCTCGAGCCCTGGCGGCCGGGCCGCTTGTCCGACGTGCGCTTCGTGCGCGACAGCACGCCGCCGCGCATCGACCTGAGCTTCCAGCTCGTCTCGGCGCAGGGCGCGGTGCTGAAGGAGGGGTCGCGCGAGCTGCGCGACATCAACTTCTTGTCGCGAGCCGCGTTTCATCGCGGCGACGTGTTGTCGTACGAGAAGAACCTGATCGACGCCTGGCTCCGCCTGGACCTCGGGCCGCCGCAGCGCTGAGCCGCCATGGGACGGCGCCGCCGGCGCCGCCGATAATCGCGGGTTGTCTCCTCGAGGCGGCCGGCGATCGTCGGCCGCGCATGCATGTCCGACCTGCCCAAAGAAGTCCGCCGCCGCCGCACCTTCGCGATCATCAGCCACCCCGACGCCGGCAAGACCACGCTGACCGAGAAGCTGCTGCTGTTCTCCGGCGCGATCCAGATCGCCGGTTCGGTGAAGGCGCGCAAGGCCTCGCGCCACGCCACGTCCGACTGGATGGAAATCGAGAAGCAGCGCGGCATTTCGGTCGCGTCCAGCGTGATGCAGATGGAGTACCGCGACTGCGTCATCAACCTGCTCGACACGCCGGGCCACCAGGACTTTTCCGAAGACACCTACCGCGTGCTGACCGCGGTCGACGCGGCGCTGATGGTGATCGACGCGGCCAACGGCGTCGAGCCGCAGACGCGGCGGCTGCTGCAGGTCTGCCGCGCGCGCAACACGCCGATCCTGACCTTCGTCAACAAGATGGACCGCGAGGTGCAGGAGCCGATGGCGCTGATGGACGAGATCGAGCGCGAGCTCGGCATGGAGGTCGTGCCGTTCACCTGGCCGGTCGGCATGGGCAAGGCCTTTCATGGCGTGATGGACCTGCGCGAGAAGCGCATGCGGCTGTTCGGCGGCGCAGAAGCGAACCACGGCGAGGAGTTTCTCGACGGCCTGGACAACCCGGCCTACCCGGCGCGCTTCGGCATGCAGTACGAGCAGTCCAAAAGCGAGATCGAACTGCTGCGCGACGCCGCGCCCGCGTTCGACCGGGCGGCCTTCCTCACCGGCCACCAGACACCGATGTTCTTCGGCTCGGCGGTCAACAACTTCGGCGTCCAGGAAGTGCTCGATGCGCTGGTCGACCTGGCGCCCGCGCCCGGGCCGCGCGCGGCGATCCAGCGCGAGGTGCAGCCGACCGAACCCAAGCTGACCGGCGTGGTGTTCAAGATCCAGGCCAACATGGACCCGGCGCACCGCGACCGCATCGCGTTCGTGCGCGTCGCCAGCGGCCACTTCAAGCGCGGCATGCGCATCAAGGTCGCGCGCTCGGGCAAGGAGATGCGGCCGAACACGGTGGTGTCGTTCCTGAGCCAGCGCCGCGAGCTGCTCGACGAGGCTTTCGCCGGCGACATCATCGGCATCCCGAACCACGGCGTGCTGCAACTCGGCGACACGCTCACCGAAGGCGAGAACTTGCAATACACCGGGCTGCCGTTCTTCGCGC
>JANXZN010000251.1 GCA_025355545.1 Rhizobacter sp. | reverse complement strand
CAGCTTCATCTCATCGTTGAGCCTGCCCGCCCAGGTGCGCAGGTCGGCGATGTTGTCGCTCTTCAGCGTGTACTGGTAGGTCGAGTTGCTGGCGCGGCCACCCGAGCGCACGTCCTGCACCGGGTTCAGGAACACCGACAGGCCGGTGACGCGCGCGAGCTGCGGGCGCAGCCGCGCGATCACCGCGAGGCCGCCTTCGGTGCGCTGACCGGCACCGACACCGCGCGGCTTCAAGTTCACGAACATGAAGCCGCCGCCGGCGCGGCCGCCGCCGGTGAAGCCGACGACGGTGGCCACCGCCGGATCCTTGCGCACGATGTCGATGACCTGGCGCAGCTTCTCGCCCATCGCCTTGGTCGAGATGCTCTGGTCGGCGCGCAGGCCGCCGTTGAGCTGGCCCGTATCCTGCTGCGGGAAGAAGCCCTTCGGCGCGGCCGCGAACAGGTAGACGTTCAGGACTATCACCGCGAGCAGGATCAGCATCACCAGCGCCTTGCTCGCCAGCGCCCAGTCCAGGCTCGTCTCGTAGCCGCGCAGCACCCACGCGTAGCCGCGCTCGGCGACGCGCGCGAATCTGGCAACCACGCGCCCCGGCGGCTTCTCTTGCCGGCCGCCCGGCTTGAGCAGCCAGGCGCACATCATCGGCGTGGTCGTCAGCGAGATCACGAGCGAGATCAGCACCGCGGTCGACAAGGTGACCGCGAACTCCTTGAACAGCCGCCCCTGCTGCCCGCCCATGAACAGCAGCGGGATGAACACCGCGACCAGCGAGATGCTG
The DNA here is from genome assembly GCA_025355545.1 of Rhizobacter sp. Taxonomy (GTDB): domain Bacteria; phylum Pseudomonadota; class Gammaproteobacteria; order Burkholderiales; family Burkholderiaceae_C; genus LMDS01. Next base: position 5,665 of record JANXZN010000251.1, on the reverse strand, counting down.
ATCGACAGCACCGTGAAGCCGACCTCGCGCGCGCCCAGCAGCGCGGCCTGCATGCGCGCCATGCCGGCCTCGATGTGGCGACTCGTGTTCTCGAGCACCACGATCGCATCGTCGACGACGAAGCCGGTGGCCACCGTCAGCGCCATCAGGCTCAGGTTGTTGAGCGAGAAGCCGAGCAGATACATCACGCCGAAGGTGCCGAGCAGCGCGACGACGGTGGCCACCGCCGGCACGATGGTCGCGCGCACGCTGCGCAGGAACAGGCTCACCACCAGCACCACCAGGATCACCGAGATCACCAGCGTCAGCTCGACCTCGCGCAGCGACGCGCGGATCGAGGTGGTGCTGTCGTTGGCGACGTTCAGCAGCACGTCGGCGGGCAGGTCGGCCTGCAGCTCGGGCAGCAGCGCGCGCACCGCGTCCACCGTCTGGATCACGTTGGCCGAGGGCTGGCGCGTGATCAGCACGATGATCGCCGGCTCGCCGTTGAACAGGCCCAGCGTGCGCGTGTCCTCGACGCCGTCGACGACCTGCGCCACGTCCTGCAGCCGCACCGCGGCGCCCGCTCCTGGCGTGGACCCTCGCCAGGCGATCACCATGGTCGCGTAGTCGCTCGCGCGCAGCGCCGGCGTCTGGGTGTAGATCTGCAGGCGCCGGCCATCGCCCTGCACCGTGCCCTTCGGCCGGTTCGCGTTGCCGGCCTGGATCGCGGCGCGCACGTCCTCGGTGCTGATGCCGACCTTGTTCAGCGCGAACGGGTTCAGCTCGATGCGCACCGCCGGCAGCGAGCCGCCGCCGATCTCGACATCGCCGACGCCCTCGACCTGCGACAGCCGCTGGCTGACGATGTTCGACACCGATTCGTAGATCTGCCCCGGCGTCTTGCTCTTCGACGTGAGCGCCAGAATGATCACCGGCGACGCCGCCGGGTTCGCCTTGCGGTAGGTCGGGTTGCTGCGCAGGGTGGCCGGCAGGTCGACGCGGCTCGCGTTGATCGCCGCCTGCACCTCGCGCGCGGCGCCGTCGATGTTGCGCGACAGGTCGAACTGCAGGGTCACGCGCGTCGTGCCGGTGCCGCTCTGCGAGGTGATCTCGTTGACCCCGGCGATCGTGCCGAGGTGGCGCTCCAGCGGCGTCGCGACACTGGTGGCCATCGTGTCGGGGCTCGCCCCCGGGATCGCCGCGCTCACCGAGATCACCGGGAAGTCGACCTGCGGCAGCGGCGAGACCGGCAGCGCGAAGAAGCCGCCGACGCCGGCCAGCGCGACGCCGGCCGTCAGCAGCACCGTGCCGATCGGCCGCCGGACGAAGGGGCCAGACAGGTTCACGTGGTGGCCGCCTCGTCGCCCGGCGCGCGCCGCGTGCTGCCGCCGCCGAGCCGGTCGAACGCGAGGTAGATCACCGGCGTCGTGAACAGGGTCAGCAGCTGGCTGACGATCAGGCCGCCGAAGATCGCCAGGCCCAGCGGCCGGCGCAGCTCGGCGCCGTCGCCCCAGCTCAGCATCAGCGGCACCGCGGCGAAGAGCGCGGCCAAGGTCGTCATCAGGATCGGCCGCAGCCGCAGCAGCGCGGCCTGGTGGATCGCCTCGCGCGCGCTCTTGCCTTCGGTTCGTTCGGCGTCGATCGCGAAATCGATCATCATGATCGCGTTCTTCTTGACGATGCCGATCAGCAGGATGATGCCGATGATGCCGATCACGCCGAGGTCGTTGCCGGTGATCATCAGCGCGAGCAGCGCGCCGACGCCGGCCGAGGGCAGGGTCGACAGGATCGTCAGCGGGTGCACGTAGCTCTCGTACAGCACGCCGAGCACGATGTAGACGCAGATCACCGCGGCCAGGATCAGCCAGAGCTGGTTCGACAGCGAGCGCTCGTAGGCGCCGGACGCGCCGAGGAAGTTCATCGTCACGCTGGCCGGCAGCGCTATGTCCTTCGCGGCCCGGCGCATCGCATCGACCGCATCGCCGAGCGCGACGCCCGGGGCGGTGTCGAAATTCAGCGTGCTCGCCGGGTACTGCGCGACGTGGGTGATCTGCAGCGGCGCCGGCTGCTCGGTGATGCGCGCGAACGCCGACAGCGGCGTCGCCGTGCCGCCGCCGGTGATCAGGTTCAGCTTGCCCAGATCGGGCGCGTTCGCGACCAGCCCCGGGCGCGCCTCGAGGATCACGCGGTACTGATTCGTCTCGGTGAAGATCGTCGAGACGATGCGCTGGCCGAACGCGCTGTACAGCGCGTCGTCGACCGAGCTCGCGGTCACGCCCAGGCGCGCGGCGGTGTCGCGGTTCACGTCGATGTAGGCCGCCAGGCCTTGCGCGCCGGCGTCGCTGCTGACGTTGCGCACCTGCGGCGCGTCGCGCAGCCGCTCGATCAGCCTGGCCATCCACAGCGTGATGGTCGCGCTGTCGACGCCCTCGAGCGAGACGCGGTACTGCGTCGGGCCGGTCTCGGCGTCGATCGTCAGGTCCTGGGTCGGCTGCAGGTACAGCGTCACGCCGGCGACCTGGGCAGCAACGCGCTCGCGCAGGCGGTCCATCGTCGCCTGCTGGTTGCCGCGGCTCTTCCTCAGGTTGATCAGCATGCTGCCGGCGTGCAGCATCGTGTTGTTCGCGGCGTCGACGCCGACGAACGAGCTCAGGTTCTCGACGTCCGGGTCGGCCAGGATCGCGCTCGCGGCCTGCTGCTGCAGCTGCGCCATGCGCTCGTACGACACGTCCTGCGCGGCCTGGATGCGGCCCTGCAGCTGGCCGGTGTCCTGGGTCGGGAACAGGCCCTTCGGGATCATCACGTAGAGCAGCACCGTCAGCACGAAGGTCGCGAGCGCGACGCTCATCGTGATCGCCTGGTGGTCGATGACCCAGACCAGCGAACGGTCGTAGCGATGCATCACGTCGGCGAAGAAGCGCTGCGTGCGCGCGGCCGCGGCGTTGGGCTGCTTCTCGTTCGCGCCATGCCGGGGCTTGAGCCAGCGCGCCGACATCATCGGCACCAGGGTCAGCGAAACGACGGCCGAGATCAGGATCGTGACGCCCAAGGTCACCGCGAACTCGCGGAACAGCCGCCCGACCACGTCGCTCATGAACAGCAGCGGGATCAGCACCGCGATCAGCGACACCGTCAGCGAGATGATCGTGAAGCCGATCTGCGTCGCCCCCAGCAGCGCCGCCTGCATCGGCGGCTCGCCCTCCTCGATGTAGCGCGCGATGTTCTCGATCATCACGATCGCGTCGTCGACGACGAAGCCGGTCGCGATCGTCAGCGCCATCAGGCTCAGGTTGTTCAGGCTGTAGCCCAGCAGGTACATCAGCCCGAAGCTGCCGATCAGCGAGATCGGCACCGCGATGCTCGCGATCACGGTCGCGCGCAAACTGCCGAGGAACGCGAAGATCACCAGCACGACCAGCACGACCGCGAGGATCAGCTCCATCTCGACATGCTCGACCGAGGCGCGAATGCCGTTCGTGCGGTCGCTCAGCACCTCGATCTTCAGCGAGGCCGGCAGGCCGGCCTGCAGCTCGGGCAGCTTGGCCTTGATCGCGTCGACCGTGGCGATCACGTTCGCGCCGGGCTGACGCTGCACGTTCAGGATGATCGCGGGGGTCAACTGCCGACGGGCCGCCCCTGCGCAGTTCCCTCCCTCGGGGGGCGTGCGCGAAGCGACCGCGGGGCAATCCGTTCCGGCCCAGGCCCCGAGCTGGTTGTTCTCGGCGCCGTTGACGACGCGGGCGACGTCGATCATGCGGATCGGCGCGCCGTTCTTGTACGCGACGATCAGGTTCCTGTAGTCGTCGACGGTGACGAGCTGGTCGTTCGAGTTGATCGTGTAGGCCCGCTTCGGGCCGTCGAAGCTGCCCTTCGCGGCGTTCGAGTTGGCGCTCGTGATCGCGCTGCGCAAGGTGTCCAGCCCGATGCCGTACGACGCGAGCGACTGCGTGTCGGCCTGAATCCGCACGGCAGGACGCTGCCCGCCCGACAGCGCCACCAGGCCGACGCCCGACACCTGGCTGATCTTCTGCGCCAGCCGCGTGTTGACCAGGTTCTGCACCTCGGTCAGCGGCAGCGCATCGGAGGTGATCGACAGGGTCAGCACCGGCGCATCCGCCGGGTTCACCTTGGCATACACCGGCGGCGCCGGCAGGTCGGCCGGCAGCAGCGAGCCGCCGGCGTTGATCGCGGCCTGCACCTCCTGCTCGGCCACATCGAGCGTCAGGCCGAGCGTGAATTGCAAGGTGATGATCGAGACGCCGGCCGCGCTCGTCGAGGCCATCCGGTCCAGGCCGGCCATCTGCCCGAACTGGCGCTCCAGCGGCGCGGTCACGGTGTTGCTCATCACCTCGGGGCTGCCGCCGGGGTAGAGCGTGCGCACCTGGATCGTGGGGTAGTCGACCTGCGGCAAGGCCGACAGCGGCAGGAACCTGAAGCCGACCAGGCCCGCCAGCACGATCGCCAGCATCAGCAGCGAGGTCGCAACCGGGCGCTCGATGAAGGGGCGCGAAGGGCTCATCGCGGCGGCCTCGTCGTGCGCACGCTCGGCCTGCGGTTCAACGCGGCGCGCTCGCGGCGCCGTCGCCAAACACACCGCTGGCGTCCGAACCGCGTCGCGCGCGCGCACTCGACGCCGCACCCGACGCGGCGCCCGCGGGCCGGTCGACGCTGGTCTGCACCTTGGCGCCGTCCTTCAGGCGATCACCGCCCTCGGTGACGACCTGCTCGCCGAGCTCGAGGCCGGTCGCGATCGCGACGCTGTCGACGCCGGCCTCGCCGCGCGTAACATCGCGCAGCGCAACCGTCCTGTCTTCGCCCACGACGTAGACGAAATCGCCGTTCGGGCCGTGGCGCAGCGCCGTCACCGGCACGACGGTCGCGCCGGCGATCGTGCGCAGCAGCAGCCGCGCGTTGACGAACTGGTTCGGGAACAGGTTGCCGTCGGCGTTCGCGAAGCGCGCCTTGGCCTTCACGGTGCCGGTGGTGGTGTCGATCTGATTGTCCAGCGTCGAGAAGGTGCCGGCATCGAGCCGGCGCGTGCGTGCGCGGTCCCAGGCCGCGACCGGCAGCTGCACGCCGGCGGCCACGCGCGCCTGGATCTCGGGCACGCGGTCCTGAGGGATCGCGAACGTGACATCGATCGGCGCGACCTGCGTGATCAGCGCGATGCCGTTGGCCGTGCCGGTCGTGATGTAGTTGCCGGCGTCGACCGGGCGCAGGCCGACGCGGCCGGCGACCGGCGCGACGATGCGCGTGTAGGCCAGGTTCAGCCGCGCCGTGCCTTCGTTGGCGCCGTCTATCGTGACCGTGCCCTCGAGCTGCTTGACGAGCGCGGCCTGGGTGTCGACGTCCTGGCGCGCGATCGAATCCTGGCCGAGCAGGGTGTTGTAGCGCTGCAGCGTGACGCGCGCCGCCTGCAGCTGCGCCTCGTCGCGCAGGCGCGCACCGGTGGCCTGCGCCAGCGTCATCTGGAACGGCTCGGGCGCGATCGTCGCGAGCAGCTCGCCCTTTCGCACCATCTGCCCTTCCCTGAACAGCACCTGCGTCAGCACGCCGGCGACCTGCGGCTGGACCGTGACATTGGCGACCGGCACGACGGTGCCGAGCGCCTCGATCACGACCGGAATGTCGGCGCGCCGTGCGACCGCGACGCCGACCGTGCTCGGCGGCGCGCCGCGCCCGC
>JANXZN010000248.1 GCA_025355545.1 Rhizobacter sp. | reverse complement strand
CACGTTCTTGAAGATGATGCCCAGCGCGATGGTCGACATGATCCAGCCGAACTCCGACTTGATCTTGATCGCCGGGCGCACGCCGATGCGTTCGACCAGCGCGCCCTGGAACGCGCCGAACAGGCACACCAGCGGGATCATTAGCCAGTAGTTCACGCCCAGGCCGACGAGCGTCAGGCCGACGAGTGCGCCCAGCATCAGCGCGTCGCCCTGGCCGAAGTTCAAGGTGTCGCTGGTCGCGAAGGTCAGCTGGTAGCCGAACGCGATGACGGCGTAGATCATGCCCAGCGCAATGCCGCTGAAGATCAGTTGGGTCAGAATTTGCATGGTGGCTCCCGCAAGAACACAGGAAGACGCCGCCGCGGGCCGTTCAGCCCGGGGCGGCGCCGGCTGGAGCGGAAGCTTACTTCTTCACCCGCACTTCGGACGCCTTTTTCTGGTCGTCCGGATAGGCGTAGACCACCTTGCCGCCCTTGACCTCGCCGAACACCGGGATATTCGCGGTGATCGCATCGTGGTCGGTCTTGGTGAACGGCTTGTTGTAGGTCGTGACCACGCCTTCGACCGGCGTCTTCAGGTCTTCGAGCGCGGCCTTGATCTTCGGGCCGTCGGTGCTGCCGGCCTGCTTGATCGCGGCGGTCAGCAGGTAGATCGAGTCATAACCCTGCGCGGCCGAGACCGGCGAATCCATGCGCGCATTCTTCGGGTTGAAGGTCTTCAGGTAGCTGATAATGAAGGACTGCCGCTTCGGCGTGGTCGGCTCCTGGATGAAAGTCTGCGGCATGCGCGCGCCTTCGCCACCCGGGCCGGCGTTGTCGATGTAGTTGGCCATCGAGAGGGTCCAGCTGCCGATGATCGGCACCTTCCAGCCGAGCTTGGTCATGCCGTTGGCGATCTGCGCCAGCTCGGGGCCGATGCCGTAGGTCAGCACCGCCTCGGCGCCGGCTTCCTTCGCCTTCAGCAGCTGCGCGGTCATGTCCACATCCTTGATGTTGAACTTCTCGACCGCGACCGGCGTGATGCCCTTGGTCTTCAGCGCCTTCTCGAGATCCTCACGACCGAGCTGGCCGTAGTTGGTCGAATCGGCCAGGATCGCGACCTTCTTGAAGCCGCGGCGGGTCACGGCCTCTTCCACGATCATCGGCGCCTGGATGCTGTCGTGCGCAGAGTTGCGGAACACGTAGTTCTCGGGTTCCTTGTCGAACTGGTGCGTGATGACCGAACCGGTCGCGACGTTGTTCATCACCGGGATCTTCGCTTCCTGGAAGAAGCGCTGCGAGGCCAGCGCCACGCCGGTGTTGATGTAGCCGACGACGGCGGTGACCTTCTCCTTGTTCACCAGTTCCTGGGCGATCTGCACGCCGCGCTCGTTCTTGGCTTCGTCGTCGCGCTCGACGGCGAGGAGTTGCCGACCGAGCACCCCGCCCGACTTGTTGATCTCGTCGATCGCCAGGCGCACGCCATCGCGCATGCTCACGCCCATCGACGAGGAGCCGCCGGTGAACGGGCCGTTGACGCCGATCTTGATCGGGTCGGCGGCCATCGCCAGCGAGGCCATCGAAGCCAGTGCGACGGTGGTGGCGATCTTCGTGAAACGAATCATGTGTATGTCTCCAACGGGTTGACGTGACGGGCCGCTGAACCCGGTTGGCCCAAGTTGCAGCGTGCCGTAATTATCCCGGCGCATGCAAAACATTGCATGCGCATCACTGCTGGGTTTCGCTGCGTAGTTTTGCATAAGGGTAAACGCTGCATCGGTGCTGCGATCACAATCCCGCGCATGAAACTGAAGGCCAAGATCCTGATGCTCGCGGTCGCGCCGCTGCTGCTCGCGATCGCCGCGATCGGTGGCCTGCTGGTGGTCGAAACCCAGCGGCTGGAGCGCCAGCAGGCGCAGCTGCTCGAAGACGTGCTGATCAGCACCAAGCGCGACGAGCTGCGCAACTACATCGCGCTGGCGCTGACCTCGATCGACCACCTCTACGCCGCCGGGCGCGACGACGAGGCCGCCAAGGAGCAGGCCAAGGCGATCCTGTCGAGCATGAACTTCGGCGACGACGGCTACTTCTACGCCTACGCCGACGACGGCTTGAACATCGTGCACCCGCGCCAGCCCGAACTGGTCGGCACGAACCTGTGGAACATGCGCGACGGCGACGGCACCTACGTGATCCGCGAGCTGATCGCGCGCGCCAAGGAGGGGGGCGGCTTCCAGCGCTACCTCTGGCCGAAGCCCTCGACCGGCAAGATCGAGCGCAAGCTCGGCTATTCGGTCCTGCTGCCGCGCTGGGGCTGGATGCTGGGCACCGGCATCTACCTCGACGATGTCGACGCGGCGGCCGCCCGCCTGCGCGGCAACCTGCTGAACAGCGTGCGCCAGACGCTCGCGGGGCTCGCCACCGTCGCGGTCGTGGCCGCGCTCGCGGTGTTCGCGGGTGGTCTCGCGCTGAACATCAGCGAGCAGCGCCAGGCCGACCGCAAGCTCAAGGCGCTGGCGCACCGCGTCGTGAGTTCGCAGGAAGAAGAGCGGGCGCGCGTCTCGCGTGAACTTCACGATCACATCTGCCAGCTGCTGGTCTCGATCAAGTACCAGTTCGAGCTCGTCGGCCACCGTCTCGCGCATCCGGGCGAGGTGCCGGTCACGGCGATCGACAAGGAGATCGCCGCACTGTCGAAGGCGATCGGCGAGGTGCGGCGCATTTCGCACGATCTGCGCCCCGCGCTGCTCGACGACCTCGGCCTGCCGGCCGCGCTGGAGCACATCGGCGACGAACTCGCGCAGCGCAGCGGGCTGAAGGTGCGGGTCTTGCCGCAGGTGCACGAAGAGCGGCTGCCCGAGCTGCAGGCGCTGAGCCTGTTCCGGGTCGCGCAGGAGGCCTTGCGCAACGTCGAGCGCCACGCGCAGGCGACGCACATCGACATCCGCCTGGACGACGCCGGCGACCGGCTGGAGCTGCGCATCACCGACGACGGTTGCGGTTTCGACGTGAAGAACGTCGAGCTCAGCAAGGACCGGGGCATCGGCCTGACCAACATGCGCGAGCGCGTCGAGCGCAACGGCGGCACGTTCCAGCTGATCTCGCACCCAGGCCACACCGCGCTGGTCGCGAGCTTCCCGCTGGCGGGGGCATGAGCGCAGCGCCATCGACAGCGCCGATCCGCCTGGCCATCGTCGACGACCATTCGCTGGTGCGCGACGGGCTGCGCGCCCGGCTGTCGGTGGTGCGCGGCCTGCAGGTCATCGGCGAAGCGGCCAGCGGCGTGCAGGCGCTGGAAATCGCCGCGGCGCTGGCGCCCGACCTGATGCTGATCGACGTCGGCATGCGCGGCATGAACGGCATCGAACTGGCGACCTTGCTGCGCCAGCGCCACCCGCAGATCCGCGTGCTGATGCTGAGCATGTACGACACCCGCGAGTACGTGCTCAGCGCGATCCGCGCCGGCGCGCGCGGCTACGTGCTGAAGGAGTCGCCGACCGAAGAGATCCTGGCCGCGATCAGCGCGGTCTGCGCGGGTGGCAACTACTTCAGCGCGCAAATCTCGAACCTGGTGCTGCAGCCAGGCGCCAGCAGCGCGCCACAGCTTACCGCGCGTGAACACGAGGTGCTGCTGCTGCTGGCGCACGGCCGCAGCAACAAGCTGGTCGCGCGCCAACTCGACATCAGCGTGCGCACGGTCGAGACGCACCGCCTGAGCCTGCGCCGCAAGCTCGGGGCCGATTCGGCCAGTGCGCTGCTGAAGATCGCGGTCACGAACGGGTGGACCACGCTCTGAACGGCCGGCAAAGCCGGGAGCGTCGGGAGCGCCGCGCGCCGCGTGTTGACGGCGCCGGGCGGCGCGCGCAGCATGGCGGGCCCGACCTTCAGGAGCAACACCATGGACCCGTTCCACACCCCAGGCGCCTTCAGCTGGTGCGAGCTGATGACGACCGACCCGACGGCGGCCGGCGGCTTCTACGGCAAGCTCTTCGGCTGGACCTTGGAGAGCATGAACATGGGCATGCCGTACCAGGCGTGAAGACCGGCGACTCGACGATCGGCGGCATCATGGGGATGCCGCCGGGGGCCGCGCCGGGCATGCCGCCGATGTGGATGCCCTACGTGACGGTCGCCGACGTCGATGCGATGGTCAAGCAGGTGCCCGCGCTGGGCGGCAAGGTGCACATGCAGCCGCAGGACATCCCGAACGTCGGGCGCTTCGCGGTGATCCAGGACCCGCAGGGCGCGGTGCTCAACATCATCACCTACGCCATGCCGGCACAGTGAGCGCGGGTCGCGGCGGGGCGCGGGCGTGAAGCGTCCCGTTCTTCGATAATCGGCGATTTGATGTCGAAGCTCGAAGACACGCCGGCGTCGCTCCTTGCCGACGGGCAGCGCCCGGCGCACGGGCTGCCGCCGATTGCGTTCCCGGAAGCGCTGCCGGTCTCGGCGCGGCGCGAGGAGATCGCGCGCGCGATCGCCGCGCACCAGGTCGTCATCGTCTGCGGCGAAACCGGCTCGGGCAAGACCACGCAGCTGCCGAAGATCGCGCTGCAGCTCGGCCGCGGCAAAGCCAACACGGGCAGGCTGATCGGTCACACCCAGCCGCGGCGCATCGCCGCCTCCAGCGTCGCCAAGCGCATCGCACAGGAGCTGAACACGCCGCTGGGTGATGTCGTCGGCTTCAAGGTGCGCTTCCAGGATCGCCTGTCGAGCGACGCCAGCGTGAAGCTGATGACCGACGGCATCCTGCTCGCCGAGACCCAGACCGATCCGCTGCTGCGCGCCTACGACACGATCATCATCGACGAGGCGCACGAGCGCAGCCTGAACATCGATTTCCTGCTCGGCCACTTGCGGCAGATCCTGCCGCGCCGGCCCGATCTCAAAGTGATCGTCACGTCGGCGACGATCGATGCGGACCGGTTCGCCCGGCACTTCGCGGCGGGTGACACGCCGGCGCCGGTGATCCAGGTGTCCGGCCGGCTGTTCCCGGTCGAGCAGCGCTGGCGCCCGTTCGAGGAAAGCCGCGAGTACGACCTGAACGACGCGATCGGCGACGCCGTCGACGAGCTCTGGCGAGGAACTGGAAGCGGCGCCCTTGGGGCCGCAGGCTCCGGCGACGTGCTTGTGTTCCTGCCCGGTGAGCGCGAGATCCGCGAAGCCGCCGACCACCTGCGCAAGCACCACCCGCCCGGCGTCGAAGTCGTGCCGCTGTTCGCGCGGCTGAGCCAGCAGGAGCAGGACCGTATCTTCGAGCCGCACAGCGCGCGCCGCGTCGTGCTCGCGACCAACGTCGCCGAGACCTCGCTGACGGTGCCGGGCATCCAGTTCGTCGTCGATGCGGGCACCGCACGGGTCAAACGCTACAGCTACCGCAGCAAGGTCGAGCAGCTGCTGGTCGAGCCGATCAGCCAGGCGGCGGCGAATCAGCGCGCCGGGCGCTGCGGGCGCGTCAGCGACGGCATCTGCATTCGCCTGTACGACGAGAAGGAGTTCGCGGGGCGGCCGAAATTCAGCGACCCGGAAATCCTGCGCTCGTCGCTGGCCGGCGTGATCCTGCGGATGAAGTCGCTGAACCTCGGCACGGTCGAGGATTTCCCGTTCCTCGAGCCGCCGCCGAAGCGGGCGATCGCCGACGGTTACCAGCTGCTCGCCGAGCTCGGCGCGGTCGACGACTTCAACGAACTGACGCCGATCGGCCGCGAACTCGCGCGCCTGCCGCTGGACCCGCGCGTCGGCCGGATGATTCTCGAAGCACGCTCGCGCGAGGCGCTGACCGAGGTGCTGATCATTGCCGCCGCGTTCAGCGTGCAGGACGTGCGCGACCGGCCGGTCGAGCAGCAGGCCGCGGCCGACGCGGCGCACAGGAAGTTCGACGACGAGAAGAGCGAGTTCGTCGGCGACCTGAAGCTGTGGAAGTGGCTCGAGGATGCGAAGGGCGGGTCGGGTGAACACAAGCTCTCGGTGCGCAAGCAGGAACTGCTGCTGCGCAATCACTTCGTCTCGCCGCGCCGGGTGCGCGAGTGGCGCGACATCCACTCGCAGCTCCACACGGTGGTGGCCGAACACAAGTGGCGACTGAACGGTTCGCCGGCCACCTACGAGCAGATTCACTTGTCGATGCTCGCCGGCCTGCTCGGCAACATCGGCTGCAAGAGCGAGGACGAAGACTGGTACCTCGGCGCGCGCGGCATCCGCTTCTACAAGCACCCAGGCGCGAACCTGTCGAAGAAGCCGGGGCGCTGGATCGTCGCGGCCGAGCTGGTCGAGACGACAAGGCTGTTCGGCCGCAGCATCGCCGCGATCGAGCCGCTCTGGCTGGAGCGCATCGCCGGCCACGTGATCAAGACCCAGCTGCTCGAACCGCACTGGGAGAAAAAGGCCGCCGAGGTGATCGCGCTGGAGCGCGCGACGCTGTACGGCATCGTGATCTACAGCAACCGGCGCGTGAACTTCGGCAACATCGATGCGGCGGCGGCGCGCGAGATCTTCATCCGCGAGGCGCTGGTCGCGGGCGAATGGGAGACGAAGCTGCCGTTCGTGAACGCGAACCGCAAGCTGATCGCGCAGGTCGAGGAGCTCGAGCACAAGTCGCGTCGCCAGGACGTGCTGGTGGACGACGAGCTGATCCACGCGTTCTACGACGCGCAACTGCCGGCGGACGTGTGCAGCGGCCGAAGCCTGGAGCGCTGGTACCGCGAGGAGGCAAAGCGGCAACCGCGGCTGCTGCTGCTGACGCGCGAGGAGCTGATGCGTCACGAGGCGGCCGGCATCACCAGCAGCGCGTTCCCGAAGACGATCCGGCTCGGCGGTATCGACTGCGCGGCGAGCTACCTGCACGCGCCCGGCGACAGCAAGGACGGCGTCACCGTGACGGTGCCGATCTACGCGCTGAACCAGGTCGGCGAAGAACGCTGCGAGTGGCTGGTGCCCGGCATGCTGAAGGACAAGGTGCTCGCGCTGGTCAAGAGCCTGCACCAGCGACCGCGCTCGCGCCTGGTGCCGCTGCCCGAGTACGCGCAGGCCTTCGTCGAGTCGGTCGAATTCGGCCACGGCGGGCTGCTCGACGTACTGCTGAAACACGTGCGCGACAAGACGCAACTCGACATCAAGCGCGCCGACTTCAAGCTCGAGCAGCTGCCGCCGCATCTGCTGATGAATTTTCGCATCGATGACGAGCACGGCCGCCAGCTCGGCACCGGCCGCCACCTCGCGGCGCTGAAGGCCGAGCTCGGTGGCCAGGCGCGCTCGGCATTTCAGGCATTGGCCGCGCTGAAGCTCGAGGCGCCGGCCAGCGCCCTCCGCACGCCCGCTGCGGCGCGCACGGCGAGCGTGGCGGTGCAGGCCGCGGCCCGCGACAGGGTCGAGGCGGCGCCGGCCGTCGCGCCCGAGAAGTACACGACGTGGACCTTCGGCGAGCTGCCCGAGTTGATGGAGATCCGCCAGGCCGGCCAGTCGCTAATCGGCTTCCCGGCGCTGATCGACAAGGGCGCGCATGTCGAGATCGAGGTCTTCGACGAGCCCGATGTCGCGGCGCGCAAGCATCGCGCGGGCCTGCGCCGGCTGATCGCACTGCAGATCCGCGACGCGCTGAAGTACCTGGAGAAGAACATCCCCGATCTGCAGAAGATGAGCGTGGCCTACCTGCTGGTCGGCAACGGCAGTGCCGACGAGCTGCGCGAACAGATCGTCGACGTGGCGCTCGATCGCGCATTCCTGGCCGATGTGCTGCCCACCGACGCCGCCGAATTTGCGCGCTGCACGGAAGGCGGGCGAGGGCGTCTGACCCTGATCGCCAACGAGGTGGCGCGCAGCGCCGGCGCGATCCTGACGGAACACACCTCGGCACTGCGCAAGCTGAAGGATGCGCGCGCGCCCAAAGAAGTCGCCGACGACATCGCCGCGCAGCTCGCGCGTCTCGTGCCGAAGCGCTTCATCGCTGTCACGCCCTGGGCCCAGCTTGCGCATTTGCCGCGCTATCTGCGCGCGGTCGTGATGCGCCTGGACAAGCTGCGAAGCGACCCGGCGCGCGACGCGCAGCGTCTGGCCGAGCTGCGCCCGATCGAGCAGCGCTACTGGCGCCATCTGGCCGAGCGCAAGGGCGTGGCCGATGCGCGCCTGGACGAATTCCGCTGGCTGCTCGAGGAACTGCGCGTCAGCCTGTTCGCGCAGGAGCTGCGCACGCCGCAGCCGGTCAGCGTGAAACGGCTCGAGAAGGTCTGGTCCCAGATCAACGCCTGAGGTTGCCGACGCGCCGCAAGGCGCCGCGCTTCGCAGCGCAACGCGCTTGCGCTACATTGGCGCACACCCATAAACAGGAGCTGAAACATGCATTACGTCTGGATGGCAGTGATCGGGTTCATCGTCGGTCTGGTGGCGCGCGCGATCCTGCCGGGGACCCAGAGTCTGGGGATCATCCTGACGGCGGTGCTCGGCATCGCCGGGTCGTTCCTGGCGGAATTCGTCGGCCGGGCGATGGGCTGGTACGCCGAAGGTGACGCGGCCGGCTTCATCGCCTCCGTGATCGGGGCCATCGTGCTGTTGTTCGTCGTCGCCAAGCTGAAGGGGTCTTCGAGCACGGGTTGAGTCGGTCATGGCGACGAAGGCGCTACCTGCCGGCCCGAACGAATGGGTCGTCGTGCCCGGCACGGTGCAGCAGATCGAGGCGGTCGTGCGCCAGTGCCGACGCCTCGTCACAAAACGCGCGCTGCTGGCGGCGGGTGTGGCCGTCGTGCTGATTCCCGGCATCGACTGGGTCACCGACATTGCGGTGCTGATGAAGCTGATCCCGGAGATCAACCAGGCCTTCGGGCTGACGCCGCAGCAGGTCGAGCGGCTCGCGCCGGATCGGCGCGTGGTGGTCTACAAGACTATCTCGGCGGGCGGCGGGCTGCTGGTCGGGCGGCTCGTCACGCGCGAGCTGATCGTCAGGCTGCTCAGACTCGTCGGCATGCGTCTGAGCGCGCAGCAGGCGGCCAAGTATGTGCCGATCGCCGGTCAGGCGGTCTCGGCGGCGCTGACTTTCTCGTCGCTGAAGTTCGTCTGCGAACAACATATTCAGCAGTGTCGGACGGTCGCTGAAATAGTGTTGCAAATCGAGTAGTTATGCCAGCCTCGTTTTTGCTTTTCACGATTTAGTCACCTACGGCTGCCGCTTATCGGCAACGTTGTCGTAACAGGGTTGTCAGTTGACATTTAGGTCGCCCATATGCTTCGAATAGTGGCCCCCCGCGTCAGAATAGTTGTCGCCCCGATAGAACAGCAACCTCGGGGGCGGCGATGAAGGAAGACATTGGCTCGATACGGACAGGCATTCAAGGACAGAGCGGTGGCGAGGTTGCT
>JANXZN010000226.1 GCA_025355545.1 Rhizobacter sp. | reverse complement strand
GCAACTCATCACGGTCGCGCGCCAGTTCGCCGAGACCGCGCACAAGACGCAGGGCAAGTCGATGGTGATCATCGGCGCGGCGATGAACCACTGGTACCACAGCGACATGAACTACCGCGGCGTCATCAACATGCTGATGATGTGCGGCTGCATCGGCAAGAGCGGCGGCGGCTGGGCGCACTACGTGGGCCAGGAAAAGCTGCGCCCGCAAACCGGCTGGACAGCGCTGGCCTTCGCGCTCGACTGGATCCGCCCGCCGCGCCAGATGAACAGCACCAGCTTTTTCTACGCCCACACCGACCAGTGGCGCTACGAGAAGCTCGGCATGGAAGAAGTGATCTCGCCGCTGGCCGACAAGAAGACCTACGGCGGCAGCATGATCGACTACAACGTGCGCGCCGAGCGCATGGGCTGGCTGCCGTCGGCGCCGCAGCTTCAGACGAATCCTCTGCAAGTGGTGCGTGATGCGGCAGCCGCCGGCATGGAGCCCAGGGACTACGCTGTCAAGGGCTTGCAGGATGGCTCGCTGAAGATGAGCTGCACCGACCCCGACCACCCCGACAACTGGCCGCGCAATATGTTCGTGTGGCGCTCCAACATTCTGGGCTCGAGCGGCAAGGGCCACGAGTATTTCCTGAAGCACTTGCTCGGCACGAGCAATGGTGTGCAGGGCAAGGATCTGGGTGCTGAAGAAGCGAAGCCCACCGAGGTCGTGTGGCACGACAAGGCGCCCGAAGGCAAGCTCGACCTGCTGGTCACGCTCGACTTCCGCATGAGTACCACCTGCTTGTACTCCGACATCGTATTGCCCACCGCCACCTGGTACGAGAAGAACGACCTCAACACCAGCGACATGCACCCGTTCATCCACCCGCTGTCGACTGCCGTGGACCCGGCCTGGCAATCGCGCAGCGACTGGGACATCTACAAGGGCTTCGCAAGGGCGTTCAGCGAAGTCTGCGTCGGCCACCTCGGCGTGGAGCGCGAGCTGGTATTGATGCCGCTGATGCACGACTCGCCGAGCGAGCTGGCGCAGCCCTTCGACGTGAAAGACTGGAAACGCGGCGAGTGCGAGCTGATCCCCGGCAAGACCGCACCGAACCTGGTGGTGGTCGAGCGCGACTACCCGAACGTGTTCAAGCGCTTCACCGCACTCGGCCCGCTGATGAACAAGGCCGGCAACGGCGGCAAGGGCATCAGCTGGAACACGCAGACCGAGGTCAAGCAGCTCGGCGAATTGAGCGGCCTCGTCACCGCCGAGGGCGTGACCCGCGGCATGCCGAAGATCGAGACCGACATCGACGCCTGCGAAGTGATCCTGCAACTCGCCCCCGAGACCAACGGCCATGTGGCTGTGAAGGCCTGGCAGGCGCTCGGCAAACAGACCGGGCGCGACCACACTCACCTGGCGATCCACCGCGAAGACGAAAAGATCCGCTTTCGCGACATCCAGGCGCAGCCACGCAAGATCATTTCATCGCCGACCTGGAGCGGCATCGAGAGCGAGACCGTCTCGTACAACGCCGGCTACACCAACGTGCACGAGATGATTCCGTGGCGCACCCTCACCGGCCGCCAGCAGTTCTACATGGACCACCCGTGGATGATCGCGTTCGGCGAGGGCTTCACGAGCTACCGCCCGCCGGTGGATCTGAAAACGACCGCCGGAATTCAGGGCATCAAGCCGAACGGCCACCCCGAGATCGCGCTGAACTTCATCACGCCGCACCAGAAGTGGGGCATCCACTCGACCTACACCGACAACCTGCTGATGCTCACGCTGAGCCGCGGCGGGCCCTGCGTGTGGCTGAGCGAAGACGACGCCAAACGTGTCGGCATCGAAGACAACGACTGGATCGAACTCTTCAACCTGAACGGCGCCATTGCTGCGCGTGCGGTGGTGAGCCAGCGTGTCAAACCCGGCATGGTGATGATGTACCACGCGCAGGAAAAAATCGTGAACACACCGGGGTCGGAGATCACCGGCGCACGCGGCGGCATTCACAACTCGGTGACGCGCATCGTGCTCAAGCCGACCCACATGATCGGCGGCTACGCGCAGTTCAGCTACGGTTTCAACTACTACGGAACCATCGGCACGAATCGCGACGAGTTCGTCGTGGTGCGCAAGATGAGCAAGGTCGACTGGCTCGACACACCGGTGGCCGATGAGCTGATCGAACCGGTTCAAGCGCAAGGAGAAGTCGCATGAAGATTCGCGCGCAAATCGGCATGGTGTTGAACCTGGACAAGTGCATCGGTTGCCACACCTGTTCGGTCACCTGCAAGAACGTCTGGACCAGCCGGCCCGGCATGGAATACGCCTGGTTCAACAACGTCGAGACCAAACCCGGCATCGGCTATCCGAAAGAATGGGAGAACCAGGACAAATGGAATGGCGGCTGGGTGCGCAAGGCCAACGGCAGCATCGAGCCGCGCCAGGGCGCGAAGTGGAAGCTGCTGATGCGCATCTTCGCGAATCCCTATCTGCCCGAGATCGACGACTACTACGAGCCTTTCACCTTCGACTACGGGCACCTGCAGTCGGCGCCCGAGATGAAGGCCACACCGACCGCGCGACCGCGCAGCCTGATTACCGGCAAGCAGATGGACAAGATCGTCTGGGGCCCGAACTGGGAAGAAATTCTTGGCGGTGAATTCGCCAAGCGCAGCAAGGACAAGAACCTCGACGGCTTCGAGCAGATGCAAAAAGATATGCTCGGCCAGTTCGAGAAAACCTTCATGATGTATTTGCCGCGCTTGTGCGAGCACTGCCTGAACCCGGCCTGTGTGGCGAGCTGCCCGTCGGGCTCGATCTACAAGCGCGAAGAAGACGGCATCGTGTTGATCGACCAGGACAAATGCCGTGGCTGGCGCATGTGTGTGAGCGGTTGCCCGTACAAGAAGATCTATTACAACTGGAAGAGCGGCAAGGCCGAGAAGTGCACCTTCTGCTACCCGCGCATCGAAGCCGGCGAGCCGACCGTGTGCAGCGAAACCTGCGTCGGCCGCATCCGCTACCTCGGCGTGCTGCTCTACGACGCCGACCGCATTCAGGAAGCGGCGAGCGTCGAGCACGACCGCGACCTGTACCAGGCCCAGCTCGACATCTTTCTCGACCCCTTCGACCGAGAAGTGATCGCACAGGCACAGGTCGACGGCATTCCCGACAAGTGGATGGAGGCGGCGCGCAAGAGCCCGGTCTACAAGATGGCGGTGCAATGGAAGGTGGCGTTGCCGCTGCACCCGGAGTACCGCACCCTGCCGATGGTCTGGTACGTGCCGCCGCTGTCGCCGATCAGCGCGGCGGCCAACGCCGGGCACGTGGGCGCGAACGGCGAGATCCCCGACGTGAACCAGCTGCGCATTCCGGTCAAGTACCTGGCCAACCTGCTGACCGCC
>JANXZN010000203.1 GCA_025355545.1 Rhizobacter sp. | reverse complement strand
TCTCGACCAACACCTTTCCCGAGTGGCCGCTGGCGCACCCGTACCGCATGGTCGCGCACAACGGCGAGATCAACACCGTCAAGGGCACCTTCAACTGGATGCGCGCGCGCGAGGGCGTGATGAAGTCGCCGGTGCTCGGCGACGACCTGGGCAAGCTCTACCCGATCAGCTTCGAGCACCAGAGCGACACCGCGACCTTCGACAACGCGCTCGAGCTGCTGGTGATGAGCGGCTACTCGCTCGCGCACGCGATGATGATGATGATCCCCGAGGCCTGGGAGCAGCACGCCACGATGGACGAGCGCCGCCGCGCGTTCTACGAATACCACGCCGCGATGATGGAGCCCTGGGATGGCCCGGCCGCGATGGTCTTCACCGATGGTCGCCAGATCGGTGCCACGCTCGACCGCAACGGCCTGCGCCCGACGCGCTATCTCGTCACCGACGACGACCTGATCGTCGGCGCCTCCGAATCGGGCGTGCTGCCGATGATCGCGGAGAACCGCATCGTCAAGAAGTGGCGCCTGCAGCCCGGCAAGATGCTGCTGATCGACCTGGAGCAGGGCCGCATCATCGACGACGACGAACTGAAGCACCAGTTCGCGTCCGCGAAGCCGTACCGGCAGTGGATCGAGAGCGTGCGCGTCAAGCTCGAAGACGTGCCGCCGGGCCCGCATGTGCCGGCCCACACCGAAGCACTGCTCGATCGCCAGCAGGCTTTCGGCTACACCCAGGAAGACCTAAAGTTCCTGCTCAGCCCGATGGCGCAGGCCGGCGAAGAGGGCATCGGCTCGATGGGCAACGACTCGCCGCTGGCGGTGCTGTCGGACAGGAACAAGCCGCTCTACAACTACTTCAAGCAGCTGTTCGCGCAAGTCACGAACCCGCCGATCGATCCGATCCGCGAAGCTATCGTGATGTCGCTGGTGTCGTTCATCGGCCCGAAGCCGAACCTGCTCGACATCAACGCGGTGAACCCGCCGATGCGGCTCGAGGTGCCGCAGCCGATTCTCGACTTCGAGGACATGGCGCGGCTGCGCGAGATCGAGAAGCACACCGGCGCGAAGTTCAAGAGCTACGAGCTGAACATCACCTACCCGCTCGCTTGGGGTGACGAGGGCGTCGAAGCCAAGCTCGCGTCGCTGTGCGCCGAGAGCGTCGACGCGATCAAGAGCGGCCACAACATCCTGATCATCAGCGACCGGCAAATGAACCGCGATTTCGTCGCGATTCCGGCGCTGCTGGCGCTGTCGGCGATTCACCAGCACCTGGTGCGCGAAGGTTTGCGCACGACTGCCGGCCTGGTCGTCGAGACCGGCTCGGCGCGCGAAGTGCATCACTTCGGCGTGCTCGCCGGCTATGGCGCCGAG
Organism: Rhizobacter sp.; assembly: GCA_025355545.1. Taxonomy (GTDB): domain Bacteria; phylum Pseudomonadota; class Gammaproteobacteria; order Burkholderiales; family Burkholderiaceae_C; genus LMDS01. The sequence continues at coordinate 16,229 of JANXZN010000203.1, read as the reverse complement.
GCCGTGCACCCGTACCTGGCGATGGAGACGCTGGCATCGATGCACGAGGAACTCGCCGGCGACCTGTCGGCCGAGAAGGCCATCTACAACTACGTCAAGGCGATCGGCAAGGGGCTGTCGAAGATCATGTCCAAGATGGGCGTGTCGACCTACATGTCGTACTGCGGCGCGCAGCTGTTCGAAGCGATCGGGCTCGAAAAGGACATCGTCCAGAAGTACTTCCGCGGCACCGCGAGCCAGGTCGGCGGCATCGGCGTGTTCGAGGTGGCCGAAGAGGCGATCCGCATGCATCGGGCCGCGTTCGGCGACGACCCGGTGCTCGAGACCATGCTCGACGCCGGCGGCGAATACGCCTGGCGGGTGCGCGGCGAAGAGCACATGTGGACGCCGGACGCGATCGCCAAACTGCAGCACAGCGTGCGCGCCGACAAGTACGAGACCTACAAGGAATACGCGCAGATCATCAACGACCAGTCGCATCGTCACATGACCTTGCGCGGGCTGTTCGAGTTCAAGGTCGACCCGGCCAAGGCGATCCACATCGACGAGGTCGAACCCGCCAGCGAGATCGTCAAGCGCTTCGCGACCGGCGCGATGTCGCTCGGCTCGATCAGCACCGAGGCGCATGCGAACCTCGCGGTGGCGATGAACCGCATCGGCGGCAAGTCCAACACCGGCGAGGGCGGCGAAGACCCGGCGCGCTATCGCAACGAGCTCAAGGGCATTCCGATCAGGCAGGGCACGAAGTTCAGCGACGTGATCGGCCCGGGCAACATCCAGGTCGACTTCGAGCTGAACGAGGGCGATTCGCTGCGCTCGAAGATCAAGCAGGTCGCGGCGGGTCGCTTCGGTGTGACGACCGAGTATTTGCAGAGCGCCGACCAGATCCAGATCAAGATGGCCCAAGGCGCCAAGCCCGGTGAGGGCGGCCAGCTGCCGGGCGGCAAGGTCACCGACTACATCGCCATGCTGCGCTACTCGGTGCCCGGTGTCGGCCTGATCTCGCCGCCGCCGCACCACGACATCTACTCGATCGAAGACCTCGCGCAGTTGATCCACGACCTGAAGAACGCGAACCCGCGCGCCAGCATCAGCGTCAAGCTGGTCAGCGAGGTCGGCGTCGGCACGGTCGCGACCGGTGTGACCAAGGCGAAGGCCGACCACGTCGTGATCGCCGGCCACGACGGCGGCACCGGCGCCTCGCCGTGGAGTTCGATCAAGCATGCCGGCACGCCGTGGGAACTCGGCCTGGCCGAGACGCAGCAGACCTTGGTGCTGAACCGCCTGCGATCGCGCATCCGCGTGCAGGCCGACGGGCAGATGAAGACCGGCCGCGATGTCGTGATCGGCGCGCTGCTCGGCGCCGACGAGTTCGGCTTCGCGACCGCGCCGCTGGTCGCCGAAGGCTGCATCATGATGCGCAAATGTCACCTGAACACCTGCCCGGTCGGCGTTGCGACCCAGGATCCGGTGCTGCGCAAGAAGTTCACCGGCCGCCCCGAGCACGTCGTCAACTTCTTCTTCTTCGTCGCCGAGGAAGCGCGCTCGATCATGGCGCAGCTGGGAGTGCGCAAGTTCGACGACCTGATCGGCCGTGCCGACCTTCTCGACACGAAGAAGGGCGTCAGCCACTGGAAGGCCAAGGGTCTGGACTTCAGCCGCGTGTTCCAGCTGTCGAGCGCACCGGCCGACGTGCCACGCCGCCAGACCGAGGAGCAGGACCATGGCCTCGAGAAGGCGCTCGACGTGAAGCTGATCGAGAAGTGCCGCCCGGCGATCGAACGCGGCGAGAAGGTGCAGTTCATGGAAGAGGTGCGCAATGTCAACCGCACCGTCGGCGCGATGCTGTCGGGCGAGCTGATCCGCCACCGCCCCGAGGGCCTGCCCGACCACACGATCTTCATCCAGATGGAGGGCACCGGCGGCCAGAGCTTCGGCGCGTTCCTCGCGAAGGGCATCACCGTCTACCTGATCGGCGACGCGAACGACTACACCGGCAAGGGCATGAGCGGCGGGCGCATCGCGATCCGCCCGAGCATCGAGTTCCGCGGTGATGCCACGCAGAACATCATCGTCGGCAACACCGTGCTCTACGGTGCGACCAGCGGCGAGGCGTTCTTCCGCGGGGTGGCCGGCGAGCGCTTCGCGGTGCGGCTGTCGGGTGCGACCGCGGTCGTCGAAGGCACTGGCGACCACGGCTGCGAGTACATGACCGGCGGCACGGTCGCGGTGCTCGGCAGGACCGGCCGCAACTTCGCCGCCGGCATGAGCGGCGGCGTGGCCTATGTGTACGACGTAGACGGCAGTTTCGCGTCGCGCTGCAACACCGCAATGGTCTCGCTCGGCAAGGTGCTGAGCGCGGCCGAGCAGGAGGCCGACAAGGCTTTCTGGCATCAGGGCCAGCCCGACGAAGCGATCCTGAAAAAGCTGATCGACGACCACCACAAGTGGACCGGCTCGCTGCGCGCCCGCCACATCATGGACCACTGGGTCGAGTCGCGCGCCAGGTTCGTCAAGGTGTTCCCGAACGAGTACAGACGCGCGCTCGGCGAACGGGCCGCGAAGGCGGCGCTGCTGGCGAGCGAATCGAAGGCGGTCCAGGAAGCCGACACGACGATCGCGAAGGCCAGGGCCGCGGTGGCGGCCAAATAGTCGGCAGCGCCGCCCGATCGACCACGCGCGACATCGAACAGACGAGACATCATGGGAAAAGTCACCGGCTTCATGGAATACGAGCGCCTCGAAGAGGGCTACGCGCCCGTCGCCGAGCGCAAGACGCACTACAGGGAATTTGTCATCGGCCTGAAGGAGGCCGACGCGAAGATCCAGAGCGCGCGCTGCATGGATTGCGGCACGCCGTTCTGCAACAGCGGCTGCCCGGTCAACAACATCATCCCGGACTTCAACGACCTGGTGTACCGCGCCGACTGGAAGAACGCGTTCGCGGTGCTAGCCTCGACCAACAACTTCCCCGAGTTCACCGGCCGCATCTGCCCCGCGCCGTGCGAGGCGGCGTGCACCTTGAACGTCAACGACGACGCGGTCGGCATCAAGAGCATCGAACACGCGATCATCGACAAGGCCTGGGCCGAAGGCTGGGTCGTGCCGCGTCCGCCCAAGCTCAAGACCGGCAGGAAGGTCGCGGTGGTCGGCTCCGGCCCGGCCGGCATGGCGGCGGCGCAGCAGCTCGCGCGTGCCGGTCACGACGTGACCCTGTTCGAGAAGAACGACGCGATCGGGGGCCTGCTGCGCTACGGCATCCCCGACTTCAAGATGGAGAAGTCGCACATCGACCGGCGCGTCAGTCAGATGGCGGCCGAGGGCGTGACCTTCCGCACCGGCGTCCTCGTCGGCAGGATGCCCGAGGGCACCAAGGTCATCAATTGGGCCAGGGAAACGATCGCGCCCGAGCAGCTGCAGGCCGAATTCGATGCGGTGCTGCTGACCGGCGGTGCCGAGCAGTCGCGCGATCTGCCGGTGCCGGGCCGCGACCTCGACGGCATCCACTTCGCGATGGAGTTTCTGCCGCAGCAGAACAGGATCAACGCCGGTGCCAAGGTCAAGGGCCAGCTGCGCGCCGACGGCAAGCATGTCGTCGTGATCGGCGGCGGCGATACCGGCAGCGACTGCGTCGGCACCAGCAACCGCCACGGCGCCGTCAGCGTCACGCAGTTCGAGCTGCTGCCGATGCCGCCCGAGCAGGAGAACAAGCCGCTGGTCTGGCCCTACTGGCCGATCAAGCTGCGCACCTCGTCGAGCCACGAGGAAGGCTGCGAGCGCCAGTTCGCGATCGCGACCAAGGAATTCATCGGCGGCGAGGGCAAGGACAAGGGCAAGGTCAAGGGCCTGCGCGCGGTGCGCGTCGAGTGGCAGGGCGCCAAGATGGTCGAGGTCGCCGGCTCCGAACGGGTGCTGCCGGCCGATCTGGTGCTGCTCGCGATGGGTTTCGTCAGCCCGGTGGCCAGCGTGCTCGAGGCCTTCGGCGTCGAGAAGGATGCGCGCGGCAACGCCAGGGCGAGCATGGACGCGGTCGGCGGCTACGCGACCAGCGTCGAGAAGGTCTTCGCCGCCGGCGACATGCGGCGCGGCCAGTCGCTCGTCGTCTGGGCCATCCTCGAGGGCCGGCAGGCGGCGCGCGCGGTCGATCTGTTCCTGATGGGTGCAAGCGAATTGCCGCGTTGAGTGCCCTGCATGAACCTCTGCAAGCGTGCCGCGCCGCGCGTCGGCGGCGCGGGTCGCATGAGAGAATGGTTGGACCGCCCGATGCGCCACATCCCGGCCCGGCGTCAGCCCTGACCCGCGACAACAACGTCTTCGAATGCCGAGTGAACCCGCCCGCACGAACCTCGATCAAGGCAGCGCCGATACGCTGGTAGCGATCGACCATGTGAGCTTCGGATACGAGCCGGGCAGAAACGTCCTCAACGACATCTCGATGCGCTTCAAGCGCGGGCAGGTCACCGCGATCCTGGGTGGTTCGGGCTGCGGCAAGACCACGGTGCTGCGGCTGATCGGCGGCGTCTACCGGGTCGGGCAAGGCAGCGTCAGCGTCGACGGCGAGGTGATCGACACGCGTAACGCCGGGCAGCTGTTTCGCCTGCGGCGCCGCCTGGGGATGTTGTTCCAGTTCGGCGCGCTGTTCACCGACCTGTCGGTGTTCGAGAACGTCGCGTTCCCGCTGCGCGAGCACACCGATCTCGACGACGCGATGATCCGCGACATCGTGCTGATGAAGCTCAACGCGGTCGGCCTGCGCGGCGCCGCCAGGCTGCGAATCGCCGAGATCTCCGGCGGCATGGGCCGACGCGTGGCGCTCGCCCGCGCGATCGCGCTCGACCCGGAACTGCTGCTCTACGACGAACCCTTCACCGGCCTGGACCCGATCGCGATGGGCGTCACCGCGAACCTGATCCGCAAGCTGAACGACGCGACCGGTGCCACGTCGCTGATCGTCTCGCACGACGTGCAGAAGTGCTTCGAGATCTGCGACTACGCCTACATCATGGCGTCGCCCGGCGTCGTGATTGCGCACGGCCGGCCCGAGGAACTGAACGACAGCGCCGACCCGCAAGTGCGCCAGTTCATCCGCGGCGAACCCGACGGCCCGGTGCCGTTCCACTACCCTGCGCCGCCGCTGGCGCAGGACCTCGGCCAGGGTGCCTGAGATGAACTGGCTCGCTGCGATCGGCCGCTACACGCTGGACAGCCTGCGCGCGCTAGGCCACCACGCGTTCTTTTTCTGGGAGCTGATGCGCACCTTGCCCACCTCGCTGCGGCGGCCGTACTTCGCGGTCGCGCAGGTGCATGCGCTGGGCAACCTGTCGCTGCTGGTGATCCTGTCGTCGGGCCTGGCGGTCGGCTTCGTGCTGGCACTGCAGACCTACTACGCGCTCGCGACCTACGGCGCGGCCGATTCGGTCGGGCTGGTCGTGAACCTGTCGCTGGTGCGCGAACTCGGGCCGGTCGTCACCGCGCTGCTGTTCGCCGGCCGCGCCGGCACCTCGCTGACCGCAGAGATCGGGCTGATGAAGGCCGGCGAGCAGCTCGCGGCGATGGAGCTGATGGCGGTCGACCCGAAGAGCCGCGTGCTCGCGCCGCGCTTTCTCGGCGGCGTCGTCGCGATGCCGATCCTCGCGCTGCTGTTCTCGGCCGTCGGCATCCTCGGCGCCTATGTGTGGGCGTGCTGATGATCGGGCTGGATCCGGGCAACTTCTGGTCCATCATGGAGAGCGGCGTCGACGTGCGGCGCGATCTCGGAAACGGCATCATCAAGAGCATCGTGTTCGGCGTGATCTGCAGCTTCGTCGCGGTCTATCAGGGCTACGAGGCCAAGGCCACGCCCGAAGGCGTCGCGCGCGCGACCACGCGCACGGTCGTGATCTCGTCGCTGACGGTGCTCGCGATGGACTTCGTGCTGACCGCCCTGATGTTCTCGACGCGTTGAACGAACAAGGGAGAGAAGCAATATGACAAGACATCCCCACGGAGGCGCTTCATGAGCAGCAAGGGCATCGAAACACTGGTCGGCGGCTTCGTGTTGCTGGGCGTCGTTGCGCTGGTGTTCCTGGCGCTGAAGGCGGCGAACCTGAGCAGCTTCAGCGGCGACGAGACCTACCCGCTGCTCGCCAAGTTCGACAACATCGGTGGCCTGAAGGTGCGCTCGCCGGTGCGCAGCGCCGGCGTGGTGGTGGGCCGGGTCGAGTCGATCGCGCTCGACCCCAAGACCTATCAGGGCGTCGTCAAGCTCGACCTGAAGAAGTCGGTACAGTTCCCCGCGGATTCATCGGCGCGCATCCTGACCTCGGGCCTGCTGGGCGACCAGTACATCGGGCTGGAGGCGGGCGCAGACGAGAAGAACTTCGCGCCCGGCGACACGATCAGGCAGACCCAGTCGGCGGTCGTGCTCGAGAGCCTGATCAGCCAGTTCCTGTTCAACAAGGCGGCCGACGCGGGCTCGACGCCGGCGGCATCGGCCACCAACGGAGGCAAGAAGTGAGGCGCTCCTCTCGGACCCACCTGTGTCTGACGCTGACGCTGACGCTGTTGCTCGCCCTCGGCGGTTGTGCGACGACGAACACCTTGATCAAGGATGCCCGCGGCGGCCCCGGCGCACGGCTCGACCCGTGGCAGAACTGGAACCGCAAGGTGTTCGCGTTCAACGAAGGGCTGGACGAGCGGCTGCTCAAGCCCGTCGCCACCGTCTACGCCAAGGTCGTGCCGCAGTTCGTGCGCCGCAGCGTCGACAACTTCTTCGCGAACGCGGCCGATGGCTGGTCGGCGATCAACAACGCGCTGCAGGGCCAGGGCGAACCGGCCTTCAACGACATGGTGCGCTTCGGTACCAACTCTGTCTTCGGCTTCTTCGGCATCCTCGACATCGCGAGCGAGTTCGGCCTCGAGCACCACTACGAGGACTTCGGCCAGACGCTGGGCCGCTGGGGCTTCGGCGCCGGCGCCTACGTGGTCTGGCCGCTGATCGGGCCGTCGACGGTGCGCGACTCGATCGCGCTGCCGCTGGATCGCGCAGCGTCGCCGGCGCTGTACATCAACGATGGCCGTTATCAGCTCGGCGTCGTTGGGCTGCAGATCATCAACACGCGCGCCAGGCTGCTCGGCGCGAGCCAGATCATCGACGACATTGCGCTCGACAAGTACACCTTCATCCGCGACGCCTACCTGCAGCGCCGTCGCAGCCTGGTGTTCGACGGCGATGCGCCCGAACTGCCCGACGCGTCGGCCCCTGAAGGCACGCCGGCGCCGGCGCCGGGCGCAGCCTCCGCGCCAGGATCGGCGGCCTCGGCAGCGCCCGCGGCCTCGGCAGTGAAGTGAACCCCGGTGCCTGCTCGCGCGTTGATACAGCGGGCGTTGCTGAACCCATCGTCGCACGGCGCCTCTGAAGGCGATCAGGTGCCTGCGGCACCGCGAACCAAGAAGGAAACAAGATGTTGTTGAAACGAATCGTTCCGTGGCTGACCGCTGCGATGCTCGCCCTGACGTGCGCGATCACGCAGGCCCAGGCGGGCAAGGCGCCCGACGTGCTGATCAAGGAAGTCTCGACCGACGTGCTCGAGTCCTTGAAGGCCGACAAGTCGATCAAGCAGGGCGACGTCCAGAAGATCATCGTGCTCGTCGACGCCAAGGTCATGCCCTACGTCAACTTCCAGCGCATGACGGCGTCGGCCGTCGGCCGTTACTGGCGTCAGGCCACGCCCGAGCAGCAGCAGCGCCTGCAGGAGCAGTTCAAGCTGCTGCTGGTGCGCACCTATTCGGGCGCGCTCGCGCAGGTGCAGGACCAGACCGTCGAGCTCAAGCCGTCGCGCAACACGCCTACCGACAAGGAGGTCGTCGTGAAGACCGAGGTCAAGGGCCGCGGCGACCCGATCCAGCTCGACTACCGGCTCGCGCAAGAGGCTGGCGGCTGGAAGATCTACGACGTCAACGTGCTTGGCGTGTGGCTGGTCGAGAACTACCGCAACAGCTTCTCGCAGGAGATCAGCAACGGCGGAATCGATGGCCTGATCGGCAAGCTCGAGGCGCGCAACAAGTCCGCCGGCGGCGCGAAGAACTGATCGCGGCATGTTGCTGCTGCCGGCCAACGTCACCGCCGCCGAGGCGAACGACACGCGGCGTCTGCTGGCGCAGGCGCTGAAGGCGGAAGGCGAGGCCGGTGCGGTCGTGGTCGTGGTCGACGCCTCGAACCTGCAGCGCTTCGACTCGTCTGCGCTGGCGGTGCTGCTCGAATGCCAGCGCGCGGCGCAGGCCTGGGGCAAGCCTTTCGAGCTGCGCGGTGCACCCGCGAAGCTGGCAGCGCTGGCGCGGCTCTACGGCGTGGATGTATTGCTGGTGCCTGCCGCGGCCCGCGGCGTGCCCGCGCCGGGCTGAACTACGCGGCCCGACGCACCGGGCGCGCCCGGGCGACGAGGCGCCAGCCGAGCAACAGCGCGATGACCGCTGCGTAGACCGCGACCTCGGCGTAGTTGCTCTTGGCCGAGCGCATCCAGAAGAAGTGCAGCAGCCCGAGCAACACCACCGCGTAGACGGCGCGGTGCAGCGCCTGCCAGCGGGCCGGCCCGAGCGCCTTGATCGCGCGGTTGAACGAGGTCGCCGCCAGCGGCAGCATCAGCAACAGCGCGCTCGTGCCGACCAGGATGAACGGGCGCTTCGCGATGTCGCGCAGGATGTCGTCGAGCACCAGCCCCATGTCGAGCCAGCTGTAGCAGAGAAAGTGCACGCAGCCGTAGAAGAACGTGAACAGCCCGAGCATGCGGCGAAAGCGCGCGAGTGCGGGTTTGCCGATGAGCTGGCGCAGCGGCGTGACGGCGAGCGTGATGCACAGAAAGCGCAGGGTCCAGTCGCCGGTCGCGCGGATCAGCGCTTCGGCCGGGTTCGCGCCGAGCACGTTCTCGCCGAGCGTGCTGAGGACCGCGCCGCGCAGCAGCCACGCGAACGGCAGCAGGCACACGACGAACAGCACGACCTTGGCGGCAGGCCGCAGCCGCAGCGGCCGGGGCCGGGGCCGGGGCCGTGCAGCGCGCGGCGCGGCGGCGGTGAGCGTGGCGGTGGCGCGGTCCATGCAAAGAGCGCGAGGGTTCAAAAGTTCTTCTTCAGATCCATGCCCGCGTACAGCGAGGCGACCTGTGGCCCGTAGCCATTGAACATCAGGGTCGGGCGCTTCTTCGCGAAGATGCCGTCCTCGCCGATGCGGCGCTCGGTCGCCTGACTCCAGCGCGGGTGATCGACCTCGGGGTTCACGTTCGAGTAGAAGCCGTACTCCTGGGCCGCACTCTTGACCCAGCTCGTCGTCGGCTGCTTGGCGGTGAAGCGAATCTTGACGATCGACTTGCCGCTCTTGAAGCCGTACTTCCACGGCACGACCGCACGCACCGGTGCGCCGTTCTGGTTAGGCAGCACTTCGCCGTACATGCCGAACGCGAGCAGGGTCAGCGGATGCATCGCTTCGTCGAGGCGAAGGCCTTCGGCGTAGGGCCAGTCGAGCACGCCCGAGCCGACGAAGGGCATGGTCTTCGGGTCGGCCAGCGTCACGAACTCGACGTACTTCGCGCTGCCGGTCGGCTCGACTTTCCTGATCAGCTCGGCGAGCGAGTAGCCGACCCACGGGATCACCATCGACCAGCCTTCGACACAGCGCAGGCGGTAGATGCGCTCCTCCATCGGCGCGAGCTTGAGCAGTTCGTCGATGTCGTAGACCTTGGGCTTCTTGACCTCGCCTTCGATTGCGACCGTCCACGGCCGCGTCTTCAGCGTGTGCGCGTTCTGCGCCGGGTCGCCCTTGTCGGTGCCGAACTCGTAGAAGTTGTTATAGCCGGTCGCGTCGACGTAGGCGCTGGGTTTTTCCATCGTCGCGCCGCCGGAGACCGCGCTGCGCGCACCGGACAATGCGGCGAGCTTGCCGGGGCGGGCGGTCTGCGCGTGCGCGTCGCGCGCCGCCCAACTGGCCATCGCTGCGCCGGCCACGCCGCAGCCGAGCAGCTTCAGCAACTCGCGCCTGCGTTCATAGGTGGCCCGGGGCGTGATCTCGCAGCGGTGGGCGTGGTCGAATCCTTTGTCGCGCAGGAAGTGCATGGCGGTGCTCGATCGGGTCTTGCAGGTCCGTCGCCGCGCGACGGGGCTTCTTACATCCGGCGACGGCGGCGCGGCCGGCCGATCGATTCACAGCTCGCCGTACGAGTGCAGTCCGGACAGGAACATGTTCACGCCGAGGAACGCGAAGCTCGTCACCACCAGCCCGGTCAGCGCCCACCAGGCCGACACGTTGCCGCGCAGGCCCTTCATCAGGCGCATGTGCAGCCAGGCCGCGTAGTTAAGCCAGACGATCAGCGCCCAGGTTTCCTTCGGGTCCCAACTCCAGTAGCCGCCCCATGCTTCGGCGGCCCAGAACGCGCCGAGGATGGTGGCGATCGTGAAGAATGCGAAGCCGACCGCGATCGACTTGTACATCAGGTCGTCGGCGATTTCGGCGCTCGGCGTGCGCGCGTTGAGCCACTGACGCGCCAGGATCGTGAACGCGAAGAACGCCATCGTGCCGACCACCATGCGCCCGGCCTTCGCGACCGAGCCCATGCCCTCGGGCGACAGCCCGCCGAACAGCGCGAAGCCGAGCAGCGGCAGCGCGATCACGACACCGGGCACGCCGAGCAGCCCGATCCACAGCGCGCGCGTCGTCGAGTTCTTCAGCACGTAGGCCAGTGCCACCATCGCCGACAGCGCGAAGCTGCCGTAGCCGATGAAGTTGGCCGGCACGTGCAGCTTCATCCACCAACTCTGCAGCGCCGGCACCAGCGGCTGGATTTCGCTCGCGCCGCGCGCCACCGTGTACCAGATCAGGAAGCCGACCGCGCTGCTGACCACCAGCATCACGAACGCGCCCAGCGACTTGATCTTGTAGTGCTGCTCGTAGTACAGGTAGAACAGCGAGGTCAGCCAGCAGAACAGCACGAACACCTCGTACAGGTTGGACACCGGGATGTGGCCGATGTCGGGCCCGATCTGGTGGCTCTCGAACCAGCGCACCATCGTGCCGGTCAGCGCCATGAAGACGGCGGCCCAGGTCAGGCCCGAGCCGATGCGCACCGCGGTGTTGTTCTCGGTCTTCGCCGCGAAGCCGATCCAGTAGAAGGTGGTGCTCATGAAGAACAGCACGCTCATCCACATGATCGCGCTCTGGCTCGACAGGAAGTACTTCAGCATGAAGACCTTGTCGCCCTGCGCGAGGTCGGCGCCGAAGCCGTCCATCTGGCGGTTGTACAGACTGATCGCGAACAGCGCGGCCGCGGCCACGCCCAGCATCAGCACGCGCAGCGAGCCCCAGAACCAGCCGAGCAGCACCGCGACCGGCAGCGCGCCGAGCAGGATCCCCTTCTCGTACACGTCCATGGCCGCGGCGTAGCGCGAAAACGCGTAGGCGCCGCCGGCCAGAACGAGCGCGGCGAACAGCCAGTCGAACAGCGAGCGGCCCGAGAAGAAGCCGATCGGGCCCGACGGGCGGCCCAGGGTCATCGTCTTTAGCGTGGTGGTGTTCATGGCGCTTCCTTCAGAACCTGCCGCTTCAGTTGCTCGAACTCGGCATCGGCGTCCAGCGTGCGGCGCGTGGTGGACATCGCGGTGGTGATTTTGGTTCCGGCGCCTGCCGGCACGAGCCAGATCCACAGCCGCCGCTCGCGAATGTAGAGCATCGCGAACACGCCGACGATCAACAGCATCGCGCCCAGGTACACCAGCTTCTGGCCCGGCGCGCGCGCGACCTGGAACACGCTGGCCTGCACCTGCTTGAACTCGGCCAGCTCGAACAGCACCGGCGCCGGGTAGAAGAAGCTGTCGGACAGCGACAGCACCGATTGCGTCATGAAGGCCTGCGTCTTGTCGTCGGGCTGCAGCACGCCCAGGCCGGCGCCCTCGCGCGTCAGGTTCAGCAGCTCGAACAGGCTGCCGTTCAGGATGCGCAACAGCACTTCCGAGATGCGCCCGCGCTCGGCCTCGGGCACGCTGCCTTCGATGAAATCCGAGATGGCTTGCAGGCCGCCGCGTGGCTTGCTCAGGTCGGCATTGTCCTTTGCGCGCGCCGGATCGGCGCCGGCAAACATCGCGAGCGCCGAGTTGGCGGTGGCCGTGAGTTGCGCGGCCATCTCGGGTTTGTCGCGCGGTGTGGCGAGGGCGACGTAGCGCGCTGCCGCCTTTGCGCGCAGCGCCGGGTCGAGCAGAGCGGCGCGCAGCCGGGCCCAGCTGTCGATGCTGTCTTTGTCGTCGGCGGGGATGCGCAGGTAGCGCATCTCCTGATCGGGCTTGTCGCGCGCGCCGGCGAGGAAGACGCGCTGGCCGTCGAGCTCGACCGGCAGCATGTAGTTGTTGAACTCTCGCGCCTGGCCTGCGCCATCGCGCAGCTTGTAGCTGACCGACGGGCCGACGTTGCGCAGCTCCTTCTTGCCGCCGCCCTTCGCGCCGGAGCCGAGGTGGTCCTGGAACGAGCTGACGAGGTCGACCTTGCGCACGTCGGTGGCGCCGCCGGCGGCCGCGTTGCCGCCCAGGTTCTCGACGTTGATGACGCGCAGGCCGGTGAACTCGAGCGTCATCTTCGCATCGCCGTTCGAGATCTGCGTGTTGCCGCCGACCACGCCGTCGACCTCGAACGGTTGGCCACCGGCGCTCATCGGCAGGCCGCGCAGCTTCAGCGACGAGCCACCATCGTCGAAGCTGCTCTGGTAGATCGCGACGCCGCGGTGGAACGCCGGTTCGTTGACCTTGACCGTGGCCGGGACGGACGCGCCGGTGTCGCGGTCATGGATCACGATCTGGCTCGCGAACAGCTTGGGCATGCCGGTGTCGTAGTAGTCGACGATGAATTTTTTCAGCTCGACGTCGAACGGCAGGTCCTGCAGCACGACACCGTCCTGCATGCTGATCACCGCCGTGCCCGACTTCGAGCCCTCGGGCACCAGCAGGTTCGCGCGGAAGGTCGGCGTGCCGGGGCCGAGGCGGTAACGGGCCGGCACGTCCTTCATCAGGCCACCGCCGGTGTAGCTGCTCTTGCCCTGCAGCGCCATCTGCGCGCGCACGATCAGGTCACCGTCGAGCAGCCCGCCGACGCAGACCAGCACGATCGCCGAATGCGCCGCGATGTAGCCGAGCTTGTTGGCCGCGCCGCGGCGCGCGGCGATCATCGTGCCGTTGTCTCGCACCTGGACTTTCGCCTTCCAGCCACCGTGCACGAGCAACGCGCTGATGCGCTCGAAGGCCTGGTCGCGCGATTCGGCGAGCTCGGCCTGGCCGCGGTGGTGGAACGACGCCAGCGCCTGCTCGCGCACCTGCTCTTTGTAGGTGTGCAAGTCGTGGATGATCTTCGGCACATTGCGCGCGATGCACAGGCTGGTCGAGACGACCAGGAATGCCAGGATCAGCAGAAACCACCAGACGCTGTAGACGCTGAAGAGCCCGACTCGCGTGAACAGCTCGGCCCAGAACGGCCCGAACTGGTTGACGTAGTTGCTGTAGGGCTCGTGCTGCTTGACGACCGTGCCGATCACCGAGGCGATGCAGATCACCGTCAGCAGCGAGATCGAGAAACGCATCGACGACACCAGCTCGATGCACTCGCGCAGGCAGCGCGACTGCGTGCGCACTTCGATGCCGGTGGTGGTGACGATCATGGGCGGATTATCCGGGGCGTGGCGCCAGGCCGGGGGGTATCAACCCAAAGGGCCGGTGAAAGACCGGCCCTTTGGGTGACGAGGCGCGATTCGTTCAGTGCAGGCCGGCGATGTAGTCGGCCACGGCCTTGATCTCGCGGTCGTTCAACTTGGCCGCCACGCCCGTCATCGGCACGCTGTTCTTGCGCGCGCCGCTGCGGAAGGCGACGAGCTGCGCCTCGGTGTAGTCGGCGTGCTGGCCGGCCAGGCGCGGGTACTGGGCCGGGATGCCGGCGCCGCTCGGGCTGTGGCAGCCGGCGCAGGCCGGGATGCTGCGATCGGCAACGCCGCCGCGGTAGATCTTTTCGCCGAGCTCGACCGTGACCTTGTTCTTCGCGAAGCCGGGTTTGGCCTGCTTGCCGGCGTAGAACGCGGCGACGTTCTTCATGTCGTCTTCGCTGAGCGCGGCGACCATGCCCGACATCACGGCGTTCTGGCGCTTGCCCGCCTTGAACTCGGTCAGCTGCTTGAGCAGGTACTCCGGATGCTGGCCCTGCAGGATCGGGTTCGCCGGGCTGCCGCGCGAACCGTCGTTCGTGTGGCAGGCCGCGCACGCATTGCTCGAGGTGGCCTGGCCCTTGGCCAGATCGGGCGCGCTTACAACTTTTGCGGCGGCCGGTTTGGCCTCTTCCGCGAAGGCTGTGCAGGCGCAGGCGGCGAGCAGCAGGGAGGCAAGGGCAGAGGCAACGGACTTCATGAGCGCAGCGCTTTATTGTGCAAAACCCGGTGATTTTACAATGAGGGCTTTGGGCGACTCCATGGCCGAGCAAAACAAATCCAGTCCGGCGCCCGTTGCCCCCGTCGATGAAGCCAGGCGTGCGCTCGGCTGGGCGCACACCGCGCGCTTTCGCACGACGGCCAGCCAGCTCGATCAGCTGCCGCAGACCGAACTGCCCGAGATCGCCTTCGTCGGCCGCTCGAACGCCGGCAAGTCGACCGCGATCAACACCCTGACGCAGCAGAAGCGCCTGGCGTTCGCGTCGAAGACACCGGGCCGCACCCAGCACATCAACCTGTTCGACCTCGGGCCGAAGATGGTGCCGAACGCGCTGTTCGCCGACCTGCCGGGTTACGGCTACGCCGCGGTGGCGCGCGGCGCGAAGCTGCGCTGGCAGAAGGTGATGGCCGACTACCTCGATGTGCGCCGCAGCCTCGTCGGCGTGGTGCTGATGGTCGACTCGCGCCTGGGTTTCACCGACCTCGACCAGCAGCTGATGAGCTTCGTCGCGCCGCGCGTCGGCAACGGCTCGGTCAAACTGCTGGTGCTGCTGACCAAGTCCGACAAGCTGAACCGCGCCGAGGCCACGGCGGCATTGGCCAGCGCCCAGGCGCTGCTCGGCGAGATCGCGACCGACGAGGCCGACGTCGGGGTGTCACTGTTCTCGGCGCTGAAGAAGTCCGGCGTCGACGACGCCGCCAAGGTGCTGTACGACTGGGTCCACGGCTGAGGCGCGTGTCCCGCGGGTGACGCGACGCCCGCTCCGACCGGCCGATACTGCGTGCCCAAGGAGACATCGATGATCCAGACCTTCGACGCCACGCTGCCGCACGGCATCACGCTGAACTGCCGTGCCACCGGCCGCCCAGGCGCGCCGCTGATGATCTTCCTGCACGGCTTCCCGGAGGCCGCTTTCGTGTGGGACGAGATCCTCGAGCACTTCGGCGACCGCTACCGCTGCGTGGCGCCGAATCTGCGCGGGTTCGGTCCGTCGTCGGCACCGGCCGCGGCCGAGCAATACCGCGTCAAGCACCTGATGGCCGACCTGGAATCACTGATCGCGCAACTCGGTGGCGGGCCGGTCGAGGCGCTGGTCGCGCACGACTGGGGTGGCGCGGTCGCGTGGACGTTGGCGGCGCTGCGGCCCGAACTGCTGAAGCGGCTCGTCATCGTCAACTCGCCGCACCCGGCGACCTTCCTGCGCGAGCTGCAGCACAGCGCGCAGCAGCAGGCCGCGAGCGCCTACATGAACTTCCTGTGCCGGCCCGACGCCGAGAAGCTGTTGGCCGAGAACGACTTCGCGCGCATGTGGCCGATGTTCACGAACATGGGCGCGACCGACACCGCGCGCGAAGGAGGCGGCTGGCTGACCGAGCCGGTGCGCGATCAGTACCGCGCGATCTGGAACGCCGGCCTGACGGGCGGCTGCAACTACTACCGCGCCTCGCCGCTGCGCCCGCCGACGCCGCAGGATCAGTCGGTGATGAAGATCGAGTTCAGACCCGAGTTCGTGACCGTGAAGCGGCCGACGCTGGTGATCTGGGCCGAAGACGACATGGCGTTGCCGGTCGCGCTGATCGACGGTCTAGATGCCTTCGTGCCCGACATGCGGTTGCTGCGCGTGCCCGGCGCGACGCACTGGATCGTGCACGAGCGGCCGCGGTTCGTCGTTGCCGAGATCGAGCACCATCTCGCGCAGGCGCAATGAAAAGCCTGATTAGCAATGACCGTCAGCCAAGCGGATCGACTGCAGGGGCTGCGGTCCACAGTGGGCCGCAGCGACGAGCAACCGACCGTGCAGGGTTCTGAGG
>JANXZN010000183.1 GCA_025355545.1 Rhizobacter sp. | reverse complement strand
GTGCACGCCGGCTTCCTCGAGCGCGCCGACCTGGTCGTGCATCAGCGCGATCAGCGGGCTCACGACGACCGCGACGCCGCGCTCGGCGCGATGCCGCGCGATCGCCGGCACCTGGTAGCACAGGCTCTTGCCGCCGCCGGTCGGCATCAGCACCAGCGCGTCGCCGCCGTCGATCACATGGTCGACGATCTCGGCCTGCGCGCCGCGGAAGGCGCTGTAGCCGAACACGTCGTGCAGGATCGTGTCGGGGGCGGTGGCGGCGAGGTTGGTCACGTGGCGGGCGGGCGGCAAAGCCGCGATGGTACGCGGGGCACTGCGCCGACACGCTCGCCCGTTCGGGGGGCCGGCGGGGGGACCCCCATCGTTCCCGCCTGCGAGGGAAGGCGCGTTGGGGTCGGCGAGCGATAATTCGGTCATTCCCCCCATTGCCTCATCAGCCCCGGAGCGCTCTCATGGCCTCAGTCAACAAAGTCATCCTCATCGGCAACCTGGGCCGCGACCCGGAAGTCCGCTACACGCCCAGCGGCGCGGCCGTTTGCAACGTCACGCTGGCGACCACGCGCAGCTGGAAATCGAAGGAATCCGGCGAGAAGGTCGAAGAGACCGAGTGGCACCGCATCGTCTTCTACGATCGCCTCGCGGAGATCGCCGGCGAGTACCTGAAGAAGGGTCGGTCGATCTACGTCGAAGGCCGGCTCAAGACCCGCAAGTGGACCGACAAGGACGGCGCCGAGAAGTACACGACCGAGGTCATCGCCCAGGAGATGAACATGCTCGGCAGCCGCGAAGGCATGGGCGGCGGTGCCGGCGGCGGCGACGAAGAAGGCGGTCAAGGCGAGCGCAGCGCGCCGCCGCAGCGCTCGGCACCGGCCTCGCGTCCGTCGGCGCCGGCGTCGCGCCCGGCACCGAAGGCGTCGTCGACCGGCTTCGACAGCATGGACGACGACATCCCGTTCTAGCCCGCGCTCACTGCAGGCTGCGGAACCGCGCCACCTCCAGCGCCGACACCGGCGCGCCGCGGTTGCCCCGGCTGCCGCGCACGTAGCTCAGCAACTGAGCCACCTCGTCGGTGCCGATCACGGTGGCGAACGGCGGCATGCCATAGGGTCGCGGGCTTGCCGGCGATGCACGGGTAGTGGCCGTCGCTCGCGGCGCGGCCCCGCGGGCCGTGGCAGCCGGTACCGGCCTGCACGCGCTGCGCCATCGTGTCCTCGACCTTCGCGCGGCGTTGACGAGCGCCGCCGCGGCGCACAGCAGGCCGGCGACGGGCGCGCGCATCAAAGCTCCGCCGCCGCCGGCGCGTCGTGCAGCCGCAGATCCGGCAGCCGGGTCACGAACCACAGCGACAGCAGCGAGACCGCCGCGCCCAGCCACAACACATGGCGGAACGCAGTGTCGCCGACACCGCCGCCCGCCCGGGCGCCGCGCGCGGTGTCGAGCAGCCGGCCCAGCCCCTCGCCGTCGAGCGCGTGCACGCCCGCGGGCAGCTGCGCGCGCAACAGCAGCAGCACGACCGAGCTCAGCACGGCGATGCCGATGGCGCCGCCGAGCAGGCGGAAGAACGCGGTCAGCGCGGTGACGGTGCCGATCTGCTCGCGCGGCACCGACTGCTGCACCGTGATCAGGGTCGTCGGCATCTGCAGCCCCATGCCCAGGCCGAGCGCGATCAGCGCGAGCGTGGCGAGCGCGCCGGTGGCCGGCGCGAAGCCCATCGTGACCAGCGCGATCGGCACCAGCAGCACGCCCAGGCGCTGTGCCGGCAGCACGCGGCCGCTGCGGTACAGCCAGCGCCCGCTCGCGAATGCGGCCGCCGGGATCGCCAGGGTCAGCGGCAGCAAGTGCAGCGCGGCGTCGGCGGCGCTGAAACCGGCCACGAGCTGCAGCCGCAGCGGCACCAGCACCGACAGCGCGATGAAGTTGAAGAAGCAGATGAACAGCAGCGCGCAGCACGCGACCACGGCGCGGTTCGCGAACAGCGCCATCGGCACGATCGCCTGCGGGTGGCGGCGCTGCTGCAGCACGAACACGCTCAGCAGCGCGGCCGCGGCGGCCCAGCCCAACAGGTTCCACGCATCGCTCCAGGCCGTGCCCTGGCCGACGCGCGTGATCGGGATCAGGAACGCGGTCAGGCCGCTGAGCAGCAGCAACGCGCCGACGCCGTCGATGCGCGTGCTGCGCCGCCCGGTTTGCAAATTCGCCGGCAGCGACTTCAGCGAGCCGTGCACGAACGCCAGCGCGAGCAGGCCCACCGGCAGGTTGATCCAGAAGATCCACGGCCACGACAGGTACTCGGTCAGCACGCCGCCGATGACCGGCCCGAGCATGCTCGCCACCGCCCAGACGATGCTGATGTAGCTCTGGTAGCGGCCGCGCTCGCGCAGCGGCACCACATCGGCGATGACCGACTGCGCCGTCGCGATCAGCCCGCCGCCGCCGGCGCCCTGCAGCACGCGCGCGAGCACCAGCTGCGGCAAGGTCTGCGCGAGCGCGCAGCCGATCGACGCGAGCAGGAAGATCAGGATCGCGACGATCATCACGCGGCGTCGCCCGATCAGGTCGCTGAAGCGGCCGTACAGCGGCGTGACGACGGTCGCCGCGATCAGGTAGCCCGAGATCACCCAGGCCATCCACTCGAAGCCGCCGAGCTCGCGCGCGATCGTCGGCACCGCGACGCTGACGATGGTCTGGTCGAGCGCGGCCAGCAGGATCGTCATCATCACCGCGGCGGTCGCGGCGCGGAACTGGCTCGGGCTGAGCGGCGGAACGGGTGAAGCAGGCGGGCTGGCGGGCGCGGAGTCTGGTCTCACGTGGCAGGCGGTGCGGGCGGGGTTGCCGAGCATGCCTCAAAGTCGAAGGCCGCGTCGCCGAGCCCGCGCGCCACGCCGGCCCGGTCCGCCGCACTGCGGTTCTGGCCGACCTTCCATTTGCCGGTGAATGCCGTCAGCACGATCTCGATGCCGACGATCGCGCGCAGCATCGTCGCGATGTAGTCGGCCGGCGCGTCGCTCACCGCCCAGGGCTGCGCGCGCGGCGCTTCGTGGTGCTCGGTCAGACGCGTGACGAACGCGCGCAACCAGTCGGCGTCTTCGATCGCACGCAGCCGGCCGCGCGCCTGCACCATCACGTAGTTCCAGGTCGGCACGACCTTGCCGTGCTCCGCCTTGCTCGGGTAGAAGGCCGGCGAGATGTAGGCCTGCGGGCCCTGGAACACGACCAGCGCGTCGACATCGCCGCGCGCCTCGCGCCACAGCGGGTTCGCCCGCGCGACGTGGGCGCGCAGGATGCCGGGGCCGCCGGCCGGGTTTGCGTCCAGCACGAAGGGCACGCTGTTGGCGCTGAGCGTGCCCGCAGCGTCCTGCGTGATCAGCAGGCCCAGCGGGTGGCGGCGCAGCAGCGCGTGCAGAAGCTCGGGGCGCGATTCTTCGAAGTGGGCGGGCAGGTACATGATTCGGCGTTTCAGACGCGGATCATGCCCGATCGGTGCGGCATCGACACCGCTCACGCCGCGCCGGCGATGACGCCGCCGCCGAGGCAGATGTCGCCGTCGTACAGCACCGCCGACTGGCCCGGCGTGACGGCCCACTGCGCCTGCTCGAAGCGCAGATCGAAGCCGTGAGTGCCGTCGTTCGCGAACGCGCAGCCGGCGTCGTGCTGGCGGTAGCGCGCCTTCGCGGCCAGGCCGCCGGGCGGCGGCGCGTGGCCCGCGACCCAGCTGGTGTCGTCGGCGCGCAGCCGCTGCGACAGCAGCCACGGGTGGTCGTGGCCCTGCACGACATGGAGCGTGTTGCGCGCCATGTCCTTGCGGGCGACGAACCAGGGTGCGTGCGCGCCTGCGCCGCGAGGCGCGCCGCGTTCCTTCAGACCGCCGATGCCGATGCCCTTGCGCTGGCCCAGCGTGTAGAAGCTCAGGCCGACATGCTCGCCGATCGTGCGGCCGCGGTCGTCCTGGATCGGCCCCGGCGTGTTCGCGAGGTAGCGGTTCAGGAACTCGCGGAACGGCCGCTCGCCGATGAAGCAGATGCCGGTCGAGTCGCGCTTGGCGGCATTCGGCAGGCCGACCTCGGCAGCGATGCGCCGCACCTCCGTCTTGGGCAACTCGCCGACCGGGAACAGCGTCTTGCTCAATTGCGCCTGTGTCAGGCGGTGCAGGAAATAGCTCTGGTCCTTCAGTGGGTCGAGCCCCTTCAGCAGCTGGAACGAGCCGCCCTGTTCGCGCACGCGCGCATAGTGACCCGTCGCGATCTTCTCGGCGCCGAGCCGCAGCGCGTGGTCCAGGAAGGCCTTGAACTTGATCTCGGCATTGCACAGCACGTCCGGGTTGGGGGTGCGGCCGGCCCGGTACTCGCGCAGGAACTCGGCGAACACGCGGTCCTTGTAGTCGGCGGCGAAGTTGACGTGCTCGATCTCGATGCCCAGCACGTCGGCGACCGCGGCGGCATCGACGAAATCGACGTTCGACGAGCAGTACTCGTCGTCGTCGTCTTCTTCCCAGTTCTTCATGAAGATGCCGACCACTTCATGGCCCTGCTGCTGGAGCAGGTGCGCGCTGACGGCCGAGTCGACGCCGCCCGACAGGCCGACGACGACACGCTGGGGTTTCATCGCCGCAATTTTAGGTGGTGCATGTCAGCCCCTCGTCCGATGGGTACATCGGCCGATCGCCCAATGGGGATGCGGGCCGGCTTGGGGCGGCCCGGCGCTCGGCCCGCGCGACACCCCGTCGGGGTATCGCCCCCGCGACGCGCGCGGGCAAGGGCTTGGCCGTAAGATTCGGACGCTGCCCAGCGATGGGCGGCACACGTCTTCAGGGCGGGGCGAAATTCCCCACCGGCGGTATGCGGCGCAAGCCGTGAGCCCGCGAGCGCTCTTCATCTCCCGATGAAGAGGTCAGCAGACTCGGTGAGATGCCGAGGCCGACGGTCACAGTCCGGATGAAAGAAGATGTGCCGATGCAGCCTGCCTGCGCCTTGCGGCGTGGGCGTGCCGCGTTGGCGCGCCCTGGAACGCTTTTCGCCAACCCGCTCAACCGTGAGCATTTTGCGAGGACGTTTCAACCATGACTCAACCTTCCCTTCCCGGCGGCCCGATGCCGCCTCGCCTGAGGATCGCGCTCGATGCGATCCGTCACGGCCGCGCCGTGGTGCTGCTCGACGACGACGACCGCGAGAACGAGGGCGACCTGATCGTCGCCGCCGACCGCATCACCGTGCCGATGATGGCCACCTTGATCCGCGAGTGCTCGGGCATCGTCTGCCTGTGCCTGGGCGACGCGCCGCTGCAGCGCCTGGCCTTGCCGCCGATGGTCGCGACCAACGGCAGCCGCTACGGCACGGCGTTCACGGTGTCGATCGAGGCGCGCGAGGGCGTGACCACCGGCGTCAGCGCGGCCGACCGCGTGACGACGATCCGCACCGCGATCGCGCCCGGCGCGACCGCGAGCGATCTCGTCAGCCCCGGCCACGTGTTCCCGCTGCGCGCCGCGCCCGGCGGCGTGCTCGAGCGGCGCGGCCACACCGAGGGCGCGGTCGAACTCGCGCGCCTGGCCGGGCTGCAGCCGGCGGCGGTGCTGTGCGAGCTGATGAACGAGGACGGCAGCATGATGCGCGGCGACCAGCTCGTCGCGTTCTCGCGCCGCCACGGCTACCCGATGCTGACGATCGCCGAGCTGGTCGACCACCGGCGCGCCGCCGAACTGGCGACCGCGTGAGCTGCGCGCCCGGGATCAGCGCTTGATCGCGGGCATGTAGACGCTCGGGTCGGTCGTGATCGTCTCGAGCGGGACACTCCGGCCGGCGAGGTAGTCCTCGATGCAGCCCAGCACATGCGGGCTGCGGTGGCGTGCCCGGCTCGCGCGCAACTCGGGCAGGCCCAGCCAGAGCGTGCGCACGATGCCGTGGTCGAGCCGGCGCGTCGGGTCGGGCGCTTCGACCGTGCCGCCGAACGCGAAGCGCACGAAGGTCACGTCCTCACCGGTGGCGGGGCGCCGGAAGCGCGACAGGTAGACGCCGACCAGCCGCTCCGGCGTGAACACGCAAGCGGTCTCTTCGAGCACTTCGCGGACCACGCCCTGCTGCGGCGACTCCTCGGGGTCGAGGTGGCCGGCCGGGTTGTTCAGCCTCAGGCCCTCGGGCGTGTGCTCTTCGACGAGCAGGAACTGGCTCGCACCATCGATGCGCCGCTCGATGATCGCGGCGACCGTGACGCTCGGCTTCCATCGTTCGGCCATGCGACCGATGTTATCCCGCACCCCTTGACCGTGGTCATTGGCAGCTAGCGGGCAAGGTGCGGCAGAATCGGCGCAATTCCGACGTCCCGAAAAAAAGCGCCCGAGGAGGCACCCCATGCTGATAGGAGTTCCGCTGGAAACGGCGGCCGGTGAAACGCGCGTGGCCGTCACGCCCGAAACGGCCAAGAAGCTGAAGGCGCAGGGCCACACGATCAGGGTTCAGTCGGGCGCCGGCAACACCGCCAGCGTCACCGATGCGGCGTTTGAAGCCGCCGGCGCCGAGATCACCGACGCGAACGGCGCGTTCGGCTGCGAGCTGGTGCTGAAGGTGCGCTCGCCGCTGCACAGCGAGCTCTCGCTGATGAAGACCGGCGCCAACCTGGTCGGCATGCTGAACCCGTTCGACACCGACGGCCTGCACCGCCTGGCCGGCGCCGGCATCACCAGCTTCGCGCTCGAGGCCGCGCCGCGCACGACGCGGGCGCAGAGCATGGACGTGCTGAGCTCGCAGGCCAACATCGCCGGCTACAAGGCGGTGCTGATCGCTGCGACCAAGTACCAGCGCTTCTTCCCGATGCTGATGACGGCGGCCGGCACCGTGAAGGCCGCGCGCGTCGTGATCCTCGGCGTCGGCGTCGCCGGACTGCAGGCGATCGCCACCGCCAAGCGCCTCGGTGCGGTGATCGAGGCGAGCGATGTGCGACCGAGTGTGAAGGAGCAGATCGAATCGCTCGGCGGCAAGTTCATCGAGGTCTCGTACGACACACCCGAAGAGAAGGAAGCCGCCGAAGGCGTCGGCGGTTACGCCAAGCCGATGCCGCCGAGCTGGCTCGCACGCCAGCAGATCGAGGTCGCGAAGCGCGTGGCCGCGGCCGACATCGTGATCAGCACCGCGTTGATCCCGGGCCGCGCTGCGCCGACGCTGATCACCGAAGAGATGGTCAAGTCCATGAAGCCGGGTTCGGTGATCGTCGACATCGCGGCCGGCAAGGGGCCGGACCTCGCGGGCGGGCTGACCGGCGGCAACTGCCCGCTCAGCGAGGCCGACAAGACGGTGGTGCGCCACGGCGTCACGATCGTCGGCGAGACGAATCTGCCGGCGCTGGTGGCGGCCGATGCGAGCGCGCTGTATGCGCGCAACGTGCTCGACTTCCTGAAGCTCGTGCTGACGAAAGAAGGCACGTTCAACGTGCCGATGGACGACGACATCGTGGCCGCGTGCCTGATGACGCAGGCCGGTGAAGTGAAGAGGAAATAGGCATCATGGAACACGAAATCGTCTCCCACACGATCACCAACCTGATCATCTTCGTGCTGGCGATCTACGTCGGCTACCACGTGGTCTGGACCGTCACGCCCGCGCTGCACACGCCGCTGATGGCGGTGACGAACGCGATCTCGGCGATCGTGATCGTCGGTGCGATGCTGGCCGCGGCGCTGACCGAAGGCGGCGTCGGCAAGGTCTTCGGCGTGCTCGCGGTCGCGCTCGCGGCGGTCAACGTGTTCGGCGGCTTTTTGGTCACGCGGCGCATGCTGGAGATGTTCAGGAAGAAGGAGAAGAAGGCGGTTGCGAAG
>JANXZN010000178.1 GCA_025355545.1 Rhizobacter sp. | reverse complement strand
CCTCGACCATCTCCTCGACGTGCTGGGCGTTTCTGATGTCGACGCCGAAGGTGTCGATGCGCGCCTTCGGGAACTGCGTGCGCCAGGCGGCCGCGGTCTCGTCGCAGACCGACTGGCGCCGGCCGCAGATCGCGACGTCCGCGCCCAGGGCCAGGAAGCCCTCGGCCATCGCCTTGCCCAGGCCGGTGCCGCCGCCGGTCACGAGAATCCGCTGGCCGGCCATCAGATCGGGCTGAAACATCGTCGTCTCCTGGTGTCCTGGTGGGCCGACGCTAGCACCGTGGCGGCCGATCTGTCCACCGGCCGGCGCTGTTCCCTGCGCCGGCAGGCAAATTCAAGGTCTGTTACCGTCCGCCCCAAGAGAGTTCTGAGGAGACACCGCATGAGCGGTCTGGATCAACGCCTGCGCGAATTGCCCGATGCACGGCTGCGCGAGATGCGCCGGGGGGTCGAGAAGGAGAGCCTGCGCGCGCTGCCGGACGGCAGCCTCGCGCTCACGCCGCACCCGGCCGCGCTCGGCTCGGCGCTGACGCACCCCCACATCACGACCGATTTCAGCGAGTCGCAGCTCGAGTTCGTGACCGGCGTGCACGCGAGCGCGCGGGAGTGCGTCGACGAGCTGACGCAGATCCACCAGTTCAGCTACCGCGCGCTGCGCGAGCTCGGTGACGAGATGCTGTGGGTCTCGAGCATGCCCTGCGGGCTGCCGACCGACGAGAACATACCGATCGGCCGCTACGGTACCTCGAACGTCGGCCGCGCGAAGAGCGTCTACCGCATGGGCCTGGGCCATCGTTACGGCCGGCGCATGCAGACGATCTCGGGCATCCACTACAACTGGTCGATGCCGGGCATCTCGACCGAGGACTACTTCGGGCTGATCCGCAATTTCCGGCGCCACTCGTTCCTGCTGCTGTACCTGTTCGGCGCGTCGCCGGCACTGTGTTCGAGCTTCGTCGCCGGGCGCGACCACGAGCTGCAGCCGCTCAACGCGAACTCGCTGCACATGCCGCACGGCACCTCGCTGCGCATGGGTCGGCTGGGCTACCAGAGCGACGCGCAGGCCTCGCTGAAGGTCAGCTACAACAGCCTGGAGAGTTACGCCGCCTCGCTGCAGGAGGCGCTGACCAGGCCCTATCCGCCGTACGAGGCGGTCGGCATCCGCAACCCGGGCGGCGACTACAACCAGCTCGCCACCAGCCTGCTGCAGATCGAGAACGAGTTCTACGGCACGATCCGCCCGAAGCGCGTGATCTTCCCCGGTGAGCGGCCGCTGCACGCGCTGCGTGAGCGCGGCGTCGAGTACGTCGAGGTGCGCTGCATGGACCTGGACCCGTTCGAGCCGGTCGGCATCAACGCGCAGACGATGCAGTTCCTGGACCTGTTCCTGCTGCACTGCCTGCTCGCCGACAGCCCGCCCGACTCGCCGGACGAGATCGGTGCGCTGGCGCGCAACCAGCAGCGCGTCGCCGCGCGCGGGCGCGAGCCGGGGCTGCGGCTGGAGCGCGGCGATGCCGCGGTCACGCTGAGCGGGTGGGGCACCGAACTGCTGGGTGCGCTCGCGCCGATCGCGCAGCGCCTCGATGCGCTGCTCGGCGGCGGCGGCTACCGCGATGCGTTGGAGGCGGCGCACGCGGTGCTGCGCGCACCCGACACGGCGCCGTCGGCGCGCGTGCTCGCGACGATGGCGCGCGACTTCGACAGCTCGTTCACCGCCTTCACGCTGGCGCAGTCGCTGCAGACGCGCGAGAGGCTGCTCGCGCTGCCGTTCTCGGAGCGGCAGCGCGCGGCCTTCGTCGCGGCCTGGCAGGTCTCGGTCGACGAGCAGCGCCGCATCGAGGCGAGCGACAGCCTGCCGTTCGAGATCTACCGCCAGCAGTACATCTCGGCCGAGCGCCTGGGCGTGCCCGGCAAGCGCGTGCCGGTGCACGGCTGAGGCGGCGCGCGGGCGGCTAACGCGCGGGTGCCGGCGCGAGCCCGGCCGGCGCCGGGCTGCGCCCGATCAGCCACGCGCAGAATGCCGAGACCGCGCCCGCGAACACGACATACCAGCAGATCTGCCATGGCTGGCCGCCGCCCGACCTGAGAAGTGCGGTCGCGATGATCGGCGTGATGCCCGACGCGAAGATGCCCGAAAACTGGTAGACGAACGAGATGCCGGTGTAGCGCACCGTGGCGTCGAACAGGTCGCAGAACAGCGCGGCCTCGGGCCCGTAGATCGCGGCGTACAGAATGCCGAACGGGATGATGATCGAGAGCCAGATCAGCATCACGTTGCCATCGCTGTGCGTCATCAGCCAGAACGCCGGGAACGATGCGAGCGCGGTGATCAGCGAGCCCCACATGTAGACCCTGGCGCGGCCGACGCGGTCGGACAGGCGACCGAAGTACGGGATCGTCACGATCATGACGAGTGCCGAGGCCATCACACCCAGCAGCGCCTCGGTGCGGCTGATCTTGATCGTGTTGGTCAGGTAGTTGATCGAGAACACCGCGAAGACGTTGAAGAACACGCCGTCGATATAGCGCGCGCCCATGCCCTTGAGCACGTTGCCGGGGTAGCGCCGGATCATGTCGGCGAACGGGATGCGCAACTCGGCGTTGCGCGCCTTCACCGCCGCAAATTCCGGCGTCTCCTGGATCGTCAGGCGGATGTACATGCCCACGATCACCATGAAGCCCGACAGCAGGAACGCGACGCGCCAGCCCCAGGCCAGGAACTGCGCGTCGGTCAGCAGCGACGACAGCAGCGCGACCACGCCCGACGCCATGCACAGCCCGATCGCCAGCCCGATCTGCGGCAGCGAGGCGTAGAAGCCGCGCTTCTCTTTGGGCGCGTACTCGTAGGCCATCAGCACCGCGCCGCCCCATTCGCCGCCCAGGCCGATGCCCTGCAGCACGCGCAGCAGCAGCAGCAGCAGCGGCGCGCCGATGCCGATCTGCGCGTAGGTCGGCACCAGGCCGATCAGGAAGGTCGCGACGCCCATGATCATCAGTGTGATGACGAGCATGCTCTTGCGCCCGATCTTGTCGCCGAAGTGGCCGAAGATCACGCCGCCCAGCGGCCTGGTCACGAAGCCGACCGCGAAGGTGGTGTAGGCGAGCAAGGTCGCGATCACCGGGTCGCCGGCCGGGAAGTAGAGCTTGTTGAACACGATGCCGGCGACCACGCCGTACAGGAAGAAGTCGTACCACTCGATGCTCGCCCCCACGAGCGCCGAGATCACGACCTTGCGGATCGCCTTCTCGTCTGGTGTGCTGTGCTTCGTTTCCATCGTTCGTCTCCGTTGTGGTGAATGGCCCGGTCGGGCCGGCCTTGTCGTGCACTTCAGGTCCGGCGCCTGGCGTCGGCGCGGATCATGTCGACCGCCTTCTCGGCGAACATCACCGCCGGCGCGTTGGTGTTGCCCGAGACCAGCGTGGGCATCACCGAGCAGTCGATCACGCGCAGCCCGGTCGCGCCGATCACGCGCAGCCGCGCGTCTACGACCGCGAGCGCATCGCTGCCCATGCGGCAGGTGCCGGTCGGGTGGAAGATCGTCGCGCCGCTGTCGCGGCAGAACTCGAGCAGCTCGGCGTCGCTGGCCGCGCCCGGCCCGGGCTTGACCTCGCGCAGCACGTAGGGCTGCATCGCAGCCGACGCGGCGATCGCGCGCGCGGCCTTCATGCCCGCGACCGCGGTGCGGCGGTCGAGCTCGGTGGCGAGGTAGTTCGGCTGCATCTCGGGCGGCTCGAACGGGTTCGTGCTGCGGATGCGGATGTGGCCGCGCGACTCGGGGCGCAGCTGGCAGATCGACATCGTGAAGCCCGAGTACGGGTGCACCTGGCCGCCGGCCATGTCGGCCGACAAGGTCGCGACGTGGAACTGGATGTCGGGCGTGGCCGCTTCGGGCTTGCCGTCCGGCCCCTGCAGCGCCCGCATGAAGCAGCCGCCCTGGTTGATGCCGATGGCCAGCGGCCCGCTGCGCAGCAGCAGCCACTGCAGGCCGATCTTCAGCTGGCCGACGAACGAGTTGAGCTGGTCGTTGGTGGTGATCGGCTTCGTGCACTCGTAGCTCAGCCGGTTCTGCTGGTGGTCCTGCAGGTTCTCGCCGACGCCGGGCGAGTCGACGACGACCGGCACGCCGTGGGCCTGCAGCAGGCGGCGCGGGCCGATGCCCGACAGCTGCAGCAGCTGCGGCGACTGGATCGAGCCGGCCGCCAGCAGCAGCTCGGCGCGGCAGCGCGCCTGCTTCATCACGCCGCCCTGCCGGTAGCACACGCCGACCGCACGCGTGCCGTCCATGATCAGGCCGGCCGCGAACGCGCCGGTCTCGATGCGCAGGTTCGCTCGGCCGCGCGCCGGGGCCAGGTACGCCTTCGCGGTGCTGACGCGCCAGCCCTTGTGCGTGGTCAGCTGGTAGTAGCCTGCGCCTTCCTGGGCGGCGCCGTTGAAGTCGTCGGTGCGCCGAACGCTGGAAGGACCGATCTGGTGCGCGCCCGCGATGAAGGCCTCGATCAGCTCGTGCTGCGCGCCGATGTCGGAGACCTTCAGCGGCCCGTCGCCGCCGTGCAGCGGGATCGCGCCGCGCTGGTTGCCCTCGGACTTGATGAAGTACGGCAGCACGTCGTCGTAGCCCCAGCCGGTGTTGCCGAGCGCGGCCCAGTGGTCGTAGTCCTCGCGCTGGCCGCGGATGTAGATCAGGCCGTTGATCGAACTCGAGCCGCCGAGCGTCTTGCCGCGCGGCCAGTAGATGCGCCGGCCGTTCATGTTCGGGTCCGGGTCGGTCTCGAAGCGCCAGTTGTAGGTGTCGCTCCACATCGTCTTGCCGTAGCCGATCGGCAAGTGGATCCACAGCGAGCGGTCGGGCGGCCCGGCCTCGAGCAGCAGCACGCGGGTGGCCGGGTCCTCGCTGAGGCGCGCGGCGAGCACGCAGCCCGCCGAACCGGCACCGACGACGATGTAGTCGAACTCGTCACCCATGGGGCACGTGCCGGTGTGAGGCACGGGAAGTGGAACAATGCGATCCGCTCCCGGACTCGCGACGCTGGATCGTAGGTCTTGTTTTTTTGGAACGCAACGTTCCATTTTGATCGTTTACCCGCATGAGAAAACCATCCGCCTCGGTCGTCTCCGAGCCTGAACCGGAGGCGAGCTCGGGCTCGTCGGCGGAGCGCAGCCTGCGGCTGCTGGCGCTGCTCGCGACCGAGGGCCGGGCGCTGTCGCTGGCCGATCTGGCGGCGCGCCTGGCGCTGCCGAAAGGCACCGCGCACCGCATCTGCACGCAGCTGCTGGCGGGCGGCTTTCTGACGCGCGATGTCGACGAGCGCTCGTTCAGCGTCGGCCCGGCGCTGCGCCGACTCGCGTTCGACACCCTGAACCACGGCGTCGTGCGCGGCCTGCGCCACGAGGTGCTGGCCGAGTTGGTCGCGAAGGTCGGCGAGACCTGCAACTTCACGACGCTGGACGGCACGCAGGTGCTTTACCTCGACCGCGTCGAGGCGCAATGGCCGCTGCGCCTGACGCTCGACGTCGGCTCGCACGTGCCGCTGCACTGCACCGCGAGCGGCAAGCTGTTTCTCGCGCAGATGCCGCCGGCCGCGCGCGACGCTCTGATCGCGCAGCTGCCGTTGCCCAGGATGACGCGCAACACCATCGCATCGGCGAAGGGGCTGCGCGCCGAGTGTGAGCGCATCGCGCAGCAGGGCTACGCATGCGACCGCGAGGAGTTCATCGCCGGGCTGATCGCGGTGGCGGTGCCGGTGCAGGGCAGCGACGGCGTCTGCCGCGCCGCGATCGCGGTGCATGCGCCGGTGGCGCGGCTGGCGCTCGAGGCGGCCGTCGCGAACCTGGCGGCCCTGCAGGCGGCGGCGACGCGGATGCGCGCGCTGCTCTGAGCCGGCGCAACGACGCGGTCAGGGCAGCTCGGCCGAGTCGAAATCGAGTTCGACCTTCGCGCCGTTCGGGTCGACGCAGAACAGCTGCCAGGCGCCCGACCCGGTCTGCCGGCCGAGCCGGTAGACGACGCCGCGCGCATCGAGACGCGCCTTCACGCCGGCCAGCCCGCGCGCGCTGAACGCCATGTGGTCGATCACGCCGGCGCGCGGCTCGGGCAGCGGCCGGCCCGCGATCACGTGCAGCACGGCCTGCTGGTTCGCGTAGAGCCAGGCGCCGGGAAAGCCGAAGTCGGGCCGGTCGCCGGGCTCAAGCCCGAGCAGCTCGACGTAGAACGCCAGCGTTGCCGGCAGGTCGTCGGTCAACACCGTGAAGTGGTTCATCGCTTCGATCATCGTGCGCCTCCGGTGGCTCAGCCGAGAAAGGTTCGCAGGGCCTGCGTCAGCGCCGGCCAGTCGGTCGCCGCGACGAACGCGACGCCCGCGAGCGCGCCGGCCAGGTGCGCGTCGTGGTTGACGCGGCCGCGGGCCTGGCGCGCGGCGTACCAGCTGTACGCGAGGTAGCCGAGCGCGAACAGCGGCGCCGGGATCGGCACCGGGATCGGCAGGATGAAGATCGAGCTCGACGGGTGGTAGACGATGGCCGCGAACAGCACCGCGAGGATCGCGCCCGACGCGCCCAGGCTGCGGTAGTCGGGGTCATGACGGTGCTTGACCCAGGTGCCGGCATCGCTGACGGCCAGGCCGACGAAGTACAGCGCCAGAAAGGCCGGGGTGCCGATCGTGCGTTCCAGGCCGAAGCCGAAGGCCCAGAACGTGAACGCGTTGAACAGCAGGTGGGTCAGGTCGGCGTGCAAAAAGCCGCTCGTGACCAGCGTCGCGTATTGATGGCGTGGCACGAGCCAGTACGGCCGGAACAGGTTGCGCTCGATCATCGCCGGCGCCTTGAACAGCCCGATCAGGCTCGCGGCGAGCATCACAGCCAGCAGCAGCGCCGCGCCCGGCGTTTCGCTCATCAGGGTTTGAAGGTCATTCATCTGGTGCACATTAGAAGCTCCCGCTCACGGGCGCATCGAGGAAACCAAGCATGTGGATACTGACCGAGGCGCCGCGAGGCAGCAACTTCTTTGAAGCCGAGTCGACGACCGGCAACAAGGTGCTGATCTCCGACACCTGTGAGACCGTCATCTACGCGCGCTCGCAAGGCGCCGACGGTCACCGCATCATCGCGCAGCGCGGGCGCGAGACCTTCATGATCGGCCCGCAGCCCAAGCGCGGCGTCGTGGTCGACATGACCGCGAAGATGCTGGACATCGCGCGCCAGCTGAACGCGGTCGTGCTGACCTGAGAGCGACACGCCGCGGGTCGGCTGTAGGCGCAGGCTCCGGCTGCCGGCCCGCGCAGCGGTACGCCGCGGTCGTCGACCCGGGCTGGCGGCAGGCGCCGCGACTGTAGCTGCCCACCTACCCGACGACACGAACCTCGCCGCTGTGCGCGGGCCAGTGTGTGCACGACGAAGAGGACTCCGACCACCCGATGCTGGAGCTTGCATGCTTGCCCGAAAATCTGCGTCGCCGCCGAGCCCGCTCGTTGCCCGCGACGTTGGCAGCGGGCAGCAGGCCGCGCCGACCCCCCGGCGACAAGAAGGTGCGCCACTCCGCCGGTGATGCGGCGCAGCGCTATGTCGGCGGTGGCAGTGTCGGCGCGCCCGATGGGGGCGACTGGCTGGCCGAAGACGCCGTACCGAGCCCGCCGGCGACGCCGAAGGGGCGGCTCAGACGCGGGTGAACAGCAGCACCGAGTTCGTGCCGCCGAACGCGAACGAGTTGCTGATCGCGGCGCTCAGGCCGGGCGCGCTCGTGGCCGCTGGCGAGACCAGGTTCAGCCGGCAGGCCGGATCGACCTCGGCACAGTGCGCGTTCGGCGGCAGCGCCCCATGCTCGAGCGCGAGCACCGTGATGACGGCCTCGAGCGCACCCGCGGCGCCCAGCAAGTGGCCGTGCAGCGCCTTGGTTGAGCTGACGCGCAGCGCGTCGAGCGCGTCGCCCCAGACCAGCGCGAGCGCGTCGCGCTCGACCACGTCGCCGATGCGCGTGGCGGTGCCGTGCGCGTTGCAGTAGCCGATATCGCGCGGCGCCAGGTCGGCACGGCGCAGCGCGGCGCGCAGCGCGCGGGCCTGGCCCGGCGCATCGGGCTTGGTCAGGTGCGTCGCGTCGCAGGACAGGCCCCAGCCGGCGAGCGTGGCGTGGATGCGCGCGCCGCGCCGCCGCGCGCGCGCGCTCGATTCGAGGACGACGAAGGCCGCGCCCTCCCCGAGCGCGAAGCCGCTGCGGTCGGTGGCGAACGGCCGCACCGCCGTTGCCGCGGCGCCCGGCTCGAAACTGGCGAGGGTCTGCATCGCCTGCCACGCGAGCACGACGCCGGGCACGATCAGCGCCTCGCTGCCGCCGGCGACGCCCACATCGATGTCGCCGCGCTGCACCGCCGCGGCCGCCTCGGCGATCGCGACCGCCGACGACGCGCACGCGACCGAGTAGGTCAGCACCGGGCCCTGCACGCGCTGGCGCAGCGCGACCTGCGCCGCGGGCGCGTTCGGCATGAACGCGGGAATCGTCAGCGGCGGCACGCGCGCGCCGCCGCGGTAGGCGGCCTCGAGCGCCGCGGCGCCGCCCATGCCGCAGCCGACGTAGACGCCGATGCGTTCGGGGTCGATCTGGCTCGCGCCGGCGGCGTCGATGCCGGCGTCGCGCAGCGCCAGGTCGGCGGCAGCGACCGCGAGCTGGCTGACGCGGTCGACGCCAGCGAGCTGCAGCTTCGTGAACCAGCGCGATTCGTCGAAGGCGACGCTGGCGGCGGCGGCCGGCTTGGCCAGTTCGGGGAAGATCGGCCGGATCGCCGATTCGCCGCGCAGCAGCGCCGCGAACAGCGCGGCGAGATCATCGCCGTGCGGCGCGATCGCGCCGAGCCCGATGACCGCGACACCAGGATTCACGCCGCCTGCGTCGCGCGCGCCTTGTCGACCACGACGGCGAGTTCGGCCAGCGTGTCGACGTTGGAATCTTCGTCGGACATCGAGATTCCGAAGCGGTCTTCGATCGCGAACAGGAATTCGACCAGCGCGAGCGAATCGACGCCTTTTTCGCGCATCGACGCGTGCGGATCGAGTTCGGCCGGATCGATGCCGAACTTCTCGTGGATCAGGGCCTGCAGGTCTTGCAACGTGCTCATGGTGCGATGTCCGTCGACATGCGTTCGATGATATCCGCTCGCACCCGGGGAATGGGCCTGCGCAGCGGTGCCGGCCGCCAGTGCAGCGAGGGCAGCGCGAAGGCGATGCCCAGCAGCGCGCCGGCGACGACGTCGAGCACCACGTGCTGCTTGATCGCCAGCGTCGACCAGGCGATCAGCGCGAACCAGGCGATGTTGACGGCGCGCAGCGCGAGCGGTGCGCGCGCCTGGCACAGCACGTGCTCGATCCAGATCGCAGTGAAGATCGCCACCGCCACGTGCAGCGACGGGCAGGCGTTGCCGGCGGCGTCGACACCCTTCAGCACGCCGAAGCCGGCGAAGCCGGAGAGGTCGAGCGCGAGCGGCGGCACCGCGGTCGGCCAGGCGTAGAAGATGCCCAGGCCGGTCAGGCACAGCGCGGCGATCCACAGGCCGTAGACCAGCAGCTCGCGAAACGACAGCTGCAGCCCTGGCGCGATGCCGACGTAGAACCACAGCGAAAGGTAGGCGAACAACGTGACCGGCTGGAACGGGATCAGCCGGTCGAGCGCGGTCAGCGGCATCACGACGACCGCGTAGACCGGCTGGCGCAACAGGTGCAGGTAGCCGATGAAGAACAGCCAGGTGAACACGGTCGTGCCGACGAGCTTGAGCAGGAAGTGGCGGCGCATGCGCTGCCAGATCTCGGCCGTCCACGGGGGCGGTGCGGCGGCGGCGAGCAGCGGGTCGGGCAGGCGGTTCATGGCGGCGGCGGATGGCCCCATGCTAACCGGCCGCTTCAGCGGCCGAGCAGTTCGAGCAGCGCGCGCAGCACGCTGATCGCGGCAATCAGCAGCAGCAGGTTCAGCACATGGCGGCGGAACTGCGCGGGCGACACGCCCACGAACGAACGCTGGCCGACCCAGATGCCGGCGCGCATCGCCGCCGGTGCGATCCGCGAGCTGCTGAGCATCACCGCGATCGCGATCCCGCCGATCGCCGCGACGCCGTTGACGAAGCCCGAGGCCATGCCGACGCTGAAACGCACGCCCGCGCTCGGTTCGAGCGCGAGGCTGAAGCCGCTGCGCAGCAGCGCCGCGGCGAGTAGCGGCAGTGCGCCGATCAGCAGCCGCAGCGGCGTCTCGGGCAGCCGGGCGAGCAGCACGATGCCAGCGGCAGGCACAGCACGTTGCCGGCGACGAGCCGGCTCAGCCAGCGCCAGTCGATGTCGCGCGCGGCGCTGCGCAGCAGGCTGACGCTGGCCAGCACCTCGAGCACGAAGATCGCGATGCCGGCGCCGAACCCGATCGCCATGCTGACAAGCATCAGGGGCGCGGGGAGCGGGGCGGAGAACCACAATCCGGCCGCACTGTGCCAGCGTTTTTCGGCCCGCGTGCATGGCGCGCAAGGGCGCGCAGGCAGATAAACTCGCCCGCCATGGACCCGTTCCCGCTCGTCACGCTGGGCCGCAGCGAACTGCGCGTGCCGCCGATCTGCCTGGGCACGATGACCTTCGGCGAGCAGGTCGACGAGGCCAGCGCGCATGCGATCCTCGACCGCGCGCTCGAGCGCGGCCTGAACTTCGTCGACACCGCCGAGATGTACGCGGTGCCGGTGCGGCGCGAGACCGCGGGCGCGAGCGAGCGCATCATCGGCCGCTGGTTCGCGACCCGGCCCGGCGCACGCGACAAGGTCGTGCTCGCGACGAAGGTCGCCGGCCCGGCGCGCAACGCCGACTGGATCCGCGGCGGCAGCGCCAACCTGACGCCGCACGAGATCCGCGAGGCCTGCGACGCGAGCCTCTTGCGGCTGCACACCGACGTGATCGACCTATACCAGATCCACTGGCCGAACCGCAACGTGCCGATGTTCGGGCCGCTGTACTTCGACCCCAGGAACGACCGCGAGTACAGCTCGATCCATGACCAGCTCGGCGCGTTCGCCGGGCTGGTGCAGGAGGGCAAGATCCGCTACATCGGCCTGAGCAACGAGACACCCTGGGGCCTGGCCGAATTCGTGCGCGTGGCCGACGTGCACGGGCTGCCGCGCGTCGCGACGGTGCAGAACCCGTACACGCTGGTGAACCGCGTCGTCGACAACGGGCTGGACGAGGCGATGCACCGGCTCGGCGTGTCGCTGCTCGCATACTCGCCACTCGGCTTCGGCGCGCTCACCGGCAAGTACGACGAAACCGGTTTCGCCGGCGCCAAGCCGCACGACCGGATGACGCGCTTCGAGACCTTCCGCAAGCAGCGCTGGGGCCGGCCCGAGGTACTCGACGCGGCGCGCCGCTACAACGCGCTGGCGCGCGAGCACGGCCTGACGCCGACGCGCATGGCGCTGGCCTTCTGCTACACGAACTGGCGCGTCGCCAGCACGATCATCGGTGCCAACAGCGTGGCGCAGCTCGACGAGAACGTCGATGCCTGGGGCACGACCCTGGCGCCCGAGCTGCTGGCGCAGATCGACGCGATCCGCTGGGTGATTCGTGACCCGGCGCAATGAATGACGACCCCAAGGCGCCTGCGGCGCCGTCCCCCGAAGGGAGCTCAGGCCGCTTGGGGCGGCCCGGCGCTGGCCTGAGGCTGCGATGAAGAAGGGCGCCCACGTCTGCGAGACCCCGGCGACGCAGTTCCTGCGCGCGCACGGCGTGGCGTTCACCGAGCACGTGTACGACTACGTCGAGCACGGCGGCACGGCCGAGTCGGCGCGCCAGCTCGGCGTGCCCGAGCACGAGATCGTCAAGACGCTGGTGATGCAGGACGAGCGCGCCCGGCCGCTGATCGTGCTGATGCACGGCGACAGGCAGGTCAGCACGAAGAACCTGGCGCGAAGAATCGGCGCCAAGTCGGTCGAGCCCTGCAAGCCCGAGGTCGCGCAACGCCACAGCGGCTACCTGGTCGGCGGCACCTCGCCGTTCGGTCTGAAAAAGCCGATGCCGGTCTACGTCGAGGCGAGCGCGCTCACGCTGCCGCGCGTCTGCGTCAACGGCGGTCGGCGCGGCTACCTGGTGGGCATCGCGCCCGGCGTGCTGGTCGAGTTGCTCGCGGCCGAGCCGGTGAACTGCGCGCTGTGAGGCGCGGCTGCCCGCCGGGCGCAAAATAGGCTCGCCCCGACTCCTCTCGAGTGCCCATGCAGAGCATCTACCCAACGCTTGCCGCCATCGCTGCCTACCTGATCGGCTCGCTGTCGTTCGCGGTGCTCGTGAGCCGCGCGATGGGGCTGCACGACCCGCGCAGCTACGGTTCGGGCAACCCGGGCGCAACCAACGTGCTGCGCTCGGGCAACAAGGCCGCGGCGGTGTTGACGCTGGCGCTCGATGCGCTGAAGGGCTATTTGCCGGTCGTGCTGGTTCGGGAGTTGGGCGCGCCCTACGGCCTGGACGAAGGCACGCTCGCGATGGTCGGGCTGGCCGCCTTCCTCGGTCACCTGTGGCCGGTGTTCTTCCACTTCAGGGGCGGCAAGGGCGTCGCCACCGCCGCCGGCGTGCTGCTCGGGCTGAACCCGTGGCTGGGGCTGGCGACGCTCGCAACCTGGGTCATCATCGCGGCGTTCACGCGCTACTCGTCGCTGGCGGCGATCGTCGCGGCGGTGTTCGCGCCGTTCTACCAGCTGCTGATCTGGGGCGGCGGCCCGGCGGCCGTCGCGGTGATGCTGATGGGCGGGCTGCTGGTCTGGCGCCATCGCGCGAACATCCAGAAGCTGCTGAAGGGCACGGAAAGCAAGCTCGGGCGGAAGGCTGCGGGCACTGCGCCGCGCGCGGCCAGGCACTCCACCAAACATTCACACAAGCACGGAGCGAAACCATGAGCCAGGGACTGCGTCGATTCCATGTCGGCGACCGCCTGTCGGAGATGACGATCTACAACGGCACGGTCTACCTCGCCGGTCAGGTCGCGAGCGACGCCGCGCAGGACATCCGCGGCCAGACCGCCCAGGTGCTGGCAGCGATCGACGGGCTGCTGACCGAGGCCGGCACCGACAAGGCACACATCCTCATGTGCCAGATCTTCATCAAGGACCTGGCCGACTTCCCGGCGATGAACGCGGTCTGGGACGACTGGCTCGCGCCGGGTGATGCGCCGCCGCGCGCCACGGTGCAGGCGAACCTCGCAAGGGCGGAGTGGAAGGTCGAGATGGTGGTCACGGCGGCGACGTGATGGCAACGACGACGCGCCGACCGTTGCTCGGGCTGATCGCGCTGGTCGTCGTCACGGCCGGCGCGGTGCACGCCCTGGGCTGGTGGTCGCAACAGCGCCTCGGTGCGCAGGTCGCGGCCGCCGCCCGGCCCGGCGACATCCAGATGATCGGGTCGGTGACCTGCGTCTACTGCGCGCAGGCGCGCGCGTGGTTCAACGAGAATCGCGTGCCCTTCGACGAGTGCCTGATCGAACGCGACGCGGCCTGCGCCGAGCGCTACCACTTGCTGATGGCGCCGGGCACACCGGTGATGTTCGTGCGCGGCAGGCGCCTGCTCGGCTTCAACGCGCAGGCGGTGGCCGACG
The DNA here is from genome assembly GCA_025355545.1 of Rhizobacter sp. GTDB lineage: Bacteria > Pseudomonadota > Gammaproteobacteria > Burkholderiales > Burkholderiaceae_C > LMDS01. Next base: position 25,045 of record JANXZN010000178.1, on the reverse strand, counting down.
CGCTCGCGACACGCGTGCAATGACGCCGCCGCTTTGACAACGAATCACGAGCCCATGACCCAACGCGTTCTCACCGGCATCACGACCACCGGCACGCCGCACCTCGGCAACTACGTCGGCGCGATCCGGCCCGCGATCGCGGCGAGCCGCGAACCCGGCGTCGAGAGCTTCTTCTTCCTCGCCGACTACCACGCGCTGATCAAGTGCGACGAGCCCGCACGCATCGAGCGCTCGCGCCTGGAGATCGCCGCGACCTGGCTGGCCGCAGGGCTGGACCCGTCGCGCGTCACCTTCTATCGGCAGAGCGACATCGTCGAAATCCCCGAGCTGACATGGCTGCTGACCTGCGTCGCGTCCAAGGGCCTGATGAACCGCGCGCACGCCTACAAGGCCGCGGTCGACGCGAACCTCGCGGCCGGCGAAGACGTCGACGCCGGCGTCACGATGGGCCTGTTCTGCTACCCCGTCCTGATGGCCGCCGACATCCTGATGTTCAACGCGCACCGCGTGCCGGTGGGGCGCGACCAGGTCCAGCACATCGAGATGGCGCGCGACCTGGCGCAGCGCTTCAACCACCTGTTCGGCGCCGGCCGCGAACTGTTTGTGCTGCCTGAGGCGAACGTCGACGAGCGCGTCGCGATGCTGCCGGGCCTGGACGGCCGCAAGATGAGCAAGAGCTACGACAACACCGTGCCCTTGTTCGAAGGCGGCGCGAAGGGCCTGCGCGACGCGCTCGCGCGCGTCGTCACCGATTCGCGCGCGCCGGGCGAGGCGAAGAACCCGGACGGCTCGCACCTGGTGTCGATCTACGAGGCCTTCGCCAGCGACAGCGAGCGCGAGGTGTTCCGCGCCGCGCTGCGCGGCGGCATGGCCTGGGGCGACGCCAAGACGCAGGTCGTCGAACGCATCGAGCGCGACATCGGCCCGCTGCGCGAGCGTTACGAGGAGCTGATCGCGCACCCCGAACGCATCGAGGCCAGCTTGCTCGAAGGCGCGCGCAAGGCGCGCGCGGTGACCGCGCCGTTTCTCGCCGAGTTGCGCGCCGCGGTCGGGCTGCGGCCGATGGTGGCGGTGACGGCGCCTGCGGCCGCGCCGACTCGCGCGAAGCTGGCGCTGCCCACGTTCAAGCAATACCGCGAGGCCGACGGCAAGTTCTACTTCAAGCTCGCCGCGGCCGACGGCCGCGTGCTGCTGCAGAGCGCGGCGTTCGAGTCGGGCCGCGACGCCGGGCAGTGGGTCGCGAAGCTGAAGACCGACGGCGCGGCCGCCGTGCCCGACGCCCCGGTCGCGCACGGCGAGGGCGTCAGCGCGCAGGACGTGGCCGATGCGCTCGCGGCGCTGGGTGGGTATGCCGGATGATTGAAAGCGCCTTGGGCTGAGCGCTGACCCGAGGCACGCTTGCGTCGCCGGTCTCGACGCTGAAGGTCTGTTTTTCGAGCAAAGGCGTGCTCTGGCGGGCGTCAGCTTTGCGCATGCCCCTGGCCGCGCGGGTTCGGTGACCGCGGCGCGCTGCTTCATCAGGGCAGGACCGAGACTCGAGATCTCCGCGGAGGCATCAGGCCAGGCGGATCGGAGGCCGAGCGTTACGGGCTTTCGCCGCAACTCGTTGGGCCACGCCTTGCAGCCGCCACAAACGAACGCGGCAAACGCTTACGTCAAAAGACATGCGCGCCAGGCCGAGCGAGCGCGTGCAGCGCGTCGTCCTACGGCACACAAGGGGTGCGGCCGACTCTCTTCGATCCTCGCAAGCCGCAGCATCCTGCCTACGATTTTTCGGAGACACGCTATGAACGAGGCTACTTTGTCGGGGATGAGAGCAGCAGCGGGGGCGCAAGCCGCGACGCTCACTGGAGCAGCAACTTCCACGGCAAGCGCAGTGTCATGGCCGGCCATCGTTGCCGGTGCGATCGGCGCCGCAGCCCTTTCCCTGATTCTGCTCATCCTCGGAACGGGTCTGGGGCTGTCCTCGGTCTCGCCGTGGGCAGGCCAGGGGGCTGCGGCGGGCACCTTCGGGATCTCGACCATTCTGTGGGTCTCGTTCACCCAACTTGCGGCGGCCGGCATGGGCGGCTACCTCGCCGGACGCCTTCGCACGCGCTGGTCCGGCACGCACACCGACGAGGTGTACTTCCGCGACACGGCGCATGGCTTCCTCGCCTGGGCACTCGCGACGCTGGTCACGGCGGCCGTGCTGACGTCCGCCATCGGGTCCATCGTGAGCGGCGTCGCCCGAGCTGGCGCGTCAGTCGCTGCAGGCGCTGTCGGAACGGCAACGACCGCGCTGCCGGCGCTCGCGGAAGCGGCCAAACAAGACGGTTCGACGGCCGGCCAAGGCTACTTCGTGGACTCATTGTTCCGCAAGGACTCGAGCGCTTCTGCGAGCGCGGTGGCAACGGCGGCCAGCTCGGCCGACGACCTGTCCAAGTCCGCGTCCGAAGTGAGTCGCATCTTCGTCGCTGCGATGAGCAGCGGAACACTGGCAACGGACGACCTGAAGTACGTCGGCCAGATGGTTTCGCAGCGCACCGGCATGCCTCAGGCCGATGCAGAGAAGAAGGTCGCCGATACGTTCTCGCGCATGCAGACGAAGGCGAAAGAGGCCGAGGCCGCCGCGCGTGACGCTGCCGACAAGGCCCGAAATGCCTCTGCCTACAGCGCGCTCTGGTTGTTCGTGTCGCTGCTCATCGGCGCCTTCTGCGCGAGTCTGGCCGCGACCTACGGTGGTCGCCGTCGCGACCAGTTCTGACAACCCACCACCAGGAGACCCCCGATGCGCTCACTGCTGCTGCTGTTTCTCGGGATTCCCATCCCCATCATCATCCTGATCGCCCTGTTCGTGCATTGACCAACCACCCTCGAGGAGAGACCCATGGCCACCGCCAAGAAGAAAGCCACACCGCGCGCCGCAGCCCAGGCCAAGGACGCCATCGCCATGCTCAAGGCCGATCACAAGAAGGTGAGCGGCTTGTTCGAGCAGTTCGAGAAGAGCCGCGCTGCCTCGACCAAGAAGAAGCTGGTCTCGGAGATCTGCAAGGAGCTCACGGTGCACACGATGCTGGAAGAGGAGATCTTCTATCCGGCCGTGAAGGCGGCGCTTCGCGACAGGGAACTGGTACCCGAGGCCAATGTCGAACACGCGACGGTGAAAGACCTGATCGCCCAGGTGAAAGACGTCGCGCCGGGCGGCGAAGAGTACGACGCGAAGGTCAAGGTGATGTCGGAGTACGTGAAGCACCACGTCAAGGAAGAGCAGAACGAGATGTTTCCGAAGTCGCAGAAGACCACACTCGACATGGCTGCGCTCGGTCGGCGAATGGCCGAGCGCAAGGCGGAGTTGCTGGCCGCCGGCGAGGTCTGAAGCGGGGAACGGCGTGGACACGCCGCACGGGGATTCGTCCGACGCGATCGGGCGATGCCGTCGACGAATACGGCGCCCCATGCCACGCGCTCCGGAATGCTCGCGGCGTTCGACCGGTTCGCCTCGCGGTTGACGCGATGGGGCGGCGCGCCGGTCGCGTTCGCCCTGCCACTTCTTTCGGTGGGGGCCTGGGCCGCACTGCGGCACTACTTTCAGCATTCGGAGATCTGGCAACGGGTCATCAATACCGGCACCGCGATCGTCACGTTCCTGAGGTTTTCCTGATCCAGCAGAGCCAGATCAAGGACAGCGTCGCGCTGCACCTGAAGCTCAACGAACTTCTCGCCGCATCCAAGCAGGCGAGCAATCGAACGATCGAACGATCGAACGATCGGCATTGAGGACCTTGACGAACAGGATCTGCGAGACGTGGCGGAGTTCCATGTTCGTCTCGCGGCCAGGGCAAAGTCCGGCAGCAACGTGACTTCGCGCCTTCAGTAGACCAGCCCCATCGCCGCGCGCACGTCGCGCATCGTGCGGCGCGCGATGCCACGGGCCTGCTCGGTGCCGACCTCGACGATCCACTGCACCTGCTTCGAATTCGCGAGGTAGGACTCGGCACGCTCGCGCCATGGGGCCTGCTCCTTGAGGATCGCATCGATCACCGGCCGCTTGCATTCGAGGCAGCCGATGCCGGCAGTCGTGCAGCCTGTCGTGACCCAGGCCTGCGTGTCGGCGTCCGAGTAGACGCGGTGGAACTGCCAGACCGGGCAACGCTGCGGATCGCCCTTGTCGCTGCGGCGCACGCGCTGCGGGTCGGTCTGCATCCGGCAGACCTTGCGCTCGACCTCGGCCGGTTCCTCGCGCATCGCGATGTCGTTGCCCAGGCTCTTGCTCATCTTCTGGCCGTCCAGCCCGGGCAGGCGGCTGGTCTCGGTCAGCAGTGTCGCCGGCTCGGGCAGCACCGTCGCGCCGCGGCCGTAGAGGTGGTTGAAGCGCCGCGCCACCTCGCGCGTGATCTCGACGTGCGGCGCCTGGTCTTCGCCGACCGGCACGAACGCCGCCTTGTAGATCAGGATGTCGGCCGCCTGCAGCAGCGGGTAGCCGAGGAAGCCGTAGGTCGCGAGGTCGCGGCCGGGCAGGCTCCTGATCTGGTCCTTGTAGGTCGGCACGCGTTCAAGCCACGACAGCGGCGTACCCATCGCGAGCAGGGTGAACAGCTCGGCGTGCTCGGGCAGGCGGCTCTGGATGAACAGCGTCGCGCGCTCCGGCTCGATGCCGGCCGCGAGCCAGTCGACCACCATGTCGTAGACGTTGCGCTCCAGGTCGGCGTGGTCGTCGTAGTGCGTGGTCAGCGCGTGCCAGTCGGCGACGAAGAAATAGCAGTCGTGCTCGTGCTGCAGCCGCACCCAGTTCTTCAGCGCACCGTGGTAGTGGCCGATGTGCAGCGCGCCGGTCGGGCGCATGCCGGAGAGAACCCGTGGCTTGGTCATGGCTGAAAATTGTAGGCGGCTACACTGCGCGCCCGTGAAGCGAATCGCCATCCTCATCTCCGGCCGCGGCTCCAACATGCAGGCCGTCGTGCGGGCCTGTGCCGCCAAGGGCTGGGACGCACGCGTCGCCGTCGTGATCGCCAACTGCGCCGACGCGCCGGGCCTGGCGTTCGCACGTCAGCACGGCATCGCGACGGCGGTGGTCGACCACCAGGGCTTCGAGTCGCGCCAAGCCTTCGACACTGAGCTGGCGCGCACGCTCGACGGGTTCGCGCCCGACGTGGTCGCGATGGCGGGTTTCATGCGCATCCTGGGCGACGCCTTCGTCGAGCACTTCGCGGGTCGGCTGGTCAACGTGCACCCGTCGCTGCTGCCGGCCTTCACCGGGCTGCACACGCACCGCCGCGCGATCGAAGCCGGCTGCAAGCTGGCCGGCGCGACGGTGCACTTCGTGACCCCGGCGCTGGACCATGGCCCGATCATCGCGCAGGCCGTCGTGCCGGTGCTGCCTGCCGACACGCCGGCACTGCTGGCCGCGCGCGTGCTGGAGCGCGAGCACGTGCTGTATCCGCGGGCGGTGCGCTGGCTGGTGCAGGGGCTGCTGCGCGTCAGCGACGGCGTCGTCACCCACACCGGCGGCGAAGCGCAGCTCCTGCGCTGATGCCGGCGCGTCAGAACAGGCCGGCCGCGATGTTGATCGTGAGCGCCAGGATCGTCGTGTTGAAGACGAAGGACAGCACCGATTGCAGCAGCACCAGGCGGCGCATCGAGCGGCTGGTGATCGAGACGTCGGCGGTCTGCGAGGCGACCGCGATCGTGAATGAGAAGTACAGGAAGTCGGCGTAGTCGGGCCGGAAGCCCTTCTCCTCCGGTTCCGGAAACCGCAATCCGCTGCCGTGCGGGTTGCGGTAGTACACGCTGGCGTAGTTCATCGCGAACAGGGTCGGCAGCAGCAGCCAGGAACCGGCCACCGTCGTCAGCGCGAACAGCACGTGCGACCAGCCGTGGCGAGCGCCCTGCTTGGCGGCCGCGAGCTCGATCACGATCGCGACGATGCTGGCGGCCGCCGCGACGATCACCAGCGTCAGCACGGTCGCCGCACTCTCGGACTGCGCGATCGCGGCGCGGCGCAGGTGCTCGTGATCGGCCTGCAGCATCAGCGTGCCGACCAGCACCAGGTACAGCCAGACGCCGACGTTCCAGCCCAGCAGCGAGCGCGTCACCGCGTGGTCGATTCCGGGCACCAGCAGCGCCGCCAGCAGGCCGACAAGCGCCGCGGTCAACAGACGCGGGCGTGTTCTGACGTGGGTGAAGAAGCCGCTCATGAGGGCTCGATCCGGTTGAAGCGCGGTTGGGCCCGGCCGGCTGTCGTGATCGACTCGAAGAACATCGCATGCGGCCGCACCCACCAGCCGCTGGCGTTGTGCAGCGGCCGGTAGACGACCAGCGGCTCGTTGGTCTCGCTGTGGCGCGCGACGCCGATGACCTCGTACTCGCCGCCCTTGTAGTGACGGTAGCGCCCGAGCGGGGTGGCGGGCAGGGCGGGGAGACCGCCGTCGGGCAGGGCATCGGACATGGGCCAAGGATAATGCGACGATGCACCCGAACGCGTTGCTCGAACTCGCCACCGAACTGATTCATCAGGTCCTGCAGCTGAAGCACCCGGCCGACGGCGTGGTGTCCGACTTCTTCCGCCAGCACCGCACGCTTGGCAGCCGCGAGCGCCACACGCTGGCCGAGACGACCTACACGGTGCTGCGCGAGCGGCTACTGTACCGGCACCTCGCGCAGTCGGGCAAGGGCGAGATGGAGCGGCGCCTGGCGCTGCTCGCCTGGCAGGGAAATGAAGGCTTCCTGCGTGCGGCGCTGAGCGAGACCGAGCAGCAGTGGCTGGCGCAGGTCGGCAAGGTCGACCGCAATGCGCTGCCAGACAAGCTGCGCCACAACCTGCCGGAGTGGCTGGCCGAACGGCTGCAGGCCGCAGTGGCCGACGAGTTCTGGCCGCTGGTCGAGGCGATGAATCAGGGCGCCGGACTGGACCTGCGCGTCAACACCTTCAAGGCCAAGCGCGACGAGGTGCAGGCCGCGTTCAAGGCCGAGAACATCGAGGCGCTGCCGACGCCGTACTCGCCGCTGGGCCTGCGTATCGACAGCAAACCCGCGCTGCACAAGCTCGACGTGTTCATGCGCGGCGACGTCGAAGTGCAGGACGAGGGCAGCCAGCTGCTCGCGCTGATGACGGGCGCCAAGCGCAGCGAGATGGTGGCCGACTTCTGCGCCGGCGCCGGCGGCAAGACGCTCGCGCTCGGTGCCGAGATGCGCAACACCGGGCGGCTCTACGCCTTCGACACCTCGGGCCACCGGCTCGCGTCGCTGAAGCCGCGGCTGGCGCGCAGCGGGTTGTCGAACGTCTACCCGGTGCAGATCGCGCACGAGCGCGACGAGCGCATCAAGCGGCTGGCCGGCAAGCTCGACCGGGTGCTGGTCGACGCGCCGTGCTCGGGGCTGGGCACGCTGCGCCGCAACCCGGATTTGAAATGGCGCCAGACGCCGCAGTCGGTCGACGAACTGCGCGTCAAGCAGGCGGCGATCCTGGCGAGCGCATCGCGCCTGCTCAAGCCCGGCGGGCGGCTGGTTTATGCGACCTGCAGCCTGCTCGACGCCGAGAACGAGGAAATCGCGCAGGCCTTCGGCGCCGAACGCGAGCGCGATTTCAAGGTTGTGCCGGCGCTCGAGGCGCTGACCAAGGCGCATGTCGCACAGCCCGAAACCCTGGTGCGCGGCGACTACCTGCGGCTGTGGCCGCACCGCCATGGCACCGACGGTTTCTTCGCGGCGGTGTGGGAGCGCCGTTGAGTTTCCCGGCGCCGCCTTGACATAGGGCAAACAGGGGCCCGGAGACCCGTCAAATCGCAGGGGTTTGGCCTGGGCCCGTCCTTTACAATCCGGCACCTGCGTGTCAAGCAGGCCAAAGGTACAAATGGATTCGTTGATGCTTGTTTGGGATGCTCTGATCAGCTGGCTGGCCGATGGCCTCGTCGGCGCGGCGTGGTGGCAGGTGCTGCTGTTCGCGCTGGTGGCCACGCATATCACGATCGCGTCGGTGACGATCTTTCTGCATCGCGCGCAGGCCCACCGCGCGCTCGAACTGCATGCGATTCCGTCGCACTTCTTCCGCCTCTGGCTGTGGCTGACCACCGGCATGGTGACCAAGGAATGGGTCGCGATCCACCGCAAGCACCACGCCAAGTGCGAAACCGAAGACGACCCGCACAGCCCGCAGACGCGCGGCATCAAGGCGGTGCTGCTGACCGGCAGCGAGATGTACCGCTTCGAGGCGAAGAATCAGGAAACGCTGGCCAAGTTCGGCCACAACACGCCCGACGACTGGCTCGAGCGCAACCTGTACAGCCGCTTCAGCTGGCAGGGCGTGGGCGTGATGCTGCTGATCGACCTGATGCTGTTCGGGGCGATCGGCGCGGCGGTCTGGGCGCTGCAGATGGCCTGGATCCCGATCACCGCGGCCGGCATCATCAACGGCATCGGCCACTGGTGGGGCTACCGCAATTTCGAGGCGCCGGACGCGTCGACCAACATCTCGCCCTGGGGCATCATCATCGGCGGCGAGGAGTTGCACAACAACCACCACACCTACCCGACCTCGGCCAAGCTGTCGGTCAAGCCCTACGAGTTCGACATCGGCTGGGCCTACATCCGCGGCCTCGAAATACTGGGCCTGGCGAAGGTGCGCAAGACCGTGCCGCTGCTCAAGCTCGGCAGCGTCAAGCCGGTCGCCGACGACAAGACGCTCGAGGCGATCATCGCGAACCGCTACGAGGTCATGGCCAAGTACGCGCGCAACCTGCGCCACGCCAGCCTTGCCGAGGTCGTGCGCCTCGAGGCGGAAGGCTTTGCCAGCGCGGCCAAGCTCGAGAACATGCGGCTGGCGAACCGCTGGCTGCACCGCGACGAAGACAAGATCCCGACCGACGTGAAGGCGCGCGTGGCGCTGGCCGTCGAACACAGCCCGGGGCTGGCCAAACTGGTCGCGATGCGCGAGGAACTGCGCTCGCTGTGGACCCGCACGAACGTCTCGGCCGAGCAACTCGTCGCCGATCTGCAGGCCTGGTGCCGCAAGGCCGAGGAGAGCGGCATCGCCGCGCTGCAGGAATTCGCGCTGAAGCTGCGCGCGGCGCACGCGTAACGCCTTCGGCGAGAGACGATAGCGGGGTCGCAAAGCGACCCCTTCTCGCTGGCAGGGCATGAAAAATCCGCCTCGGGGGCGGCTTTTCTACGCCGGGCTTCGGCGCCTACTTCAGCTTCGTTTCCTTGTAGGTCACGTGCTTGCGTGCCTTCGGGTCGAACTTGATCAACTCGAGCTTTTCCGGCGTGGTCTTCTTGTTCTTGTCGGTCGTGTAGAAATGACCGGTGCCGGCGCTGGATTCCAGCTTGATCTTTTCGCGTCCACCTTTTGCCATGATGGCCTCCTAAATCAGATTTCGCCGCGGGCGCGCAGGTCGACGAGGACCTTCTCGATGCCCACCTTGTCGATCAGGCGCAGCGCCGCGTTGGTGATGCGCAGACGCACCCAGCGGTTCTCGGCCTCGACCCAGAAGCGGCGGTACTGCAGATTCGGCAGGAAGCGGCGCTTCGTTTTGTTGTTCGCGTGGGAAACGTTGTTCCCCACCATCGGGCGCTTGCCCGTGACCTGACAGACGCGTGCCATGACGCTTCTCCAATATGTTTGACCCGGCCCTGGCGAAAGAGCCGCCGGAATTTCGGCAAAGACCGCAATTATAGCCAGATTTCCGAGGGTGCCGACGATCGAGCGTGGGCCGAGCGCCGAGCCGCCCCAAGTGTCTGCCCCGCTCCCAAGGGCCACGAAGGGGCTCCGGGTTGCCCTTGGCGAGGGCTTCATCACTACTGCTCCAGGAAGCGCTGCGCGTCCAGGGCCGCCATGCAGCCGGTGCCCGCGCTGGTGATGGCCTGGCGGTACACGTGGTCCTGCACGTCGCCGGCCGCGAACACGCCGGGCACGCTGGTCATCGTCGCCATGCCGGCAAGACCGCTTTTCGAGATGATGTAGCCGTCCTTCATCTCGAGCTGGCCCTTGAAGATGCCGGTGTTCGGCTCGTGGCCGATCGCGATGAAGCAGCCGGTCAGCTTGAGCTCCGAGCTGCCGCCACCTTGGGTGCTCTGCAGCCTCACGCCGGTCACGCCCGACGCATCGCCGAGCACCTCGTCCAGCGTGTTCCACAGGTGCAGCTGCATCTTGCCTTCGGTCACCTTCGCGTGCAGCTTGTCGACCAGGATCGGCTCGGCGCGGAACTTGTCGCGGCGGTGGATCAGATGCACCTTGCTGGCGATGTTCGACAGGTACAGCGCCTCCTCGACCGCGGTGTTGCCGCCGCCGACCACGCAGACCTCCTGGTCGCGGTAGAAGAAGCCGTCGCAGGTCGCGCAGCCGCTGACGCCGCGGCCCATGAACGCCTCTTCAGACGGCAGCCCGATGTACTTGGCCGAGGCGCCGGTGGCGATGATCAGGGCGTCGCAGGTGTAGCGGCCCGAGTCGCCGGTCAGCGTGAACGGCCGCTGGCTCAGGTCGACCGTGTTGATGTGGTCGAACACGATCTGCGTGTTGAAGCGCTCGGCGTGTTTCTGGAAGCGCTGCATCAGGTCCGGGCCCATCACACCGTCGACATCGGCCGGCCAGTTGTCGACGTCGGTGGTGGTCATAAGCTGACCGCCCTGCGCGATGCCTGTGATCAGCACCGGCTTCAGGTTCGCGCGCGCGGCGTAGACCGCGGCGGTGTAGCCGGCGGGGCCCGAACCGAGGATCAGGACGCGGGCATGTTGGGTGGGTGTGCTCATGACATGGACAGGTGGGCGATGAGGGGCAGACGCTCGCGTGGAGCCAGCTTGATGCGCAAGTCTGACATGGGGTTCGATCCGGCTGACGCACAGGCCTTTAATGGTGACAATAGCCAAATTGTAGGCAGCGTGAGGATTTGGCAGAACCGCTTCCCGCAACCGCGAGACCGGGGCACGAGGTGCTGGCTCGGCGTTTCGCGGGCCCTTGGCAGGGCTTCGTCTGCAACAGAAAAGAAGGGCAAACCGCATGGCAATGCTTTCCAATCTCGATCTGATCCGGCGCGTGCCGCTGTTTTCACTGCTGACCAACGACCAGGCGCAGGGCATCGCCGACAGCGTCGTCAAGCGCCGCTTCCGGCGTGGCGAGATCGTCGTGGAGCACAACAAGAAGTCGAACGCGCTGTTCATCCTGCTGACCGGCCGGGCCCGCGTGCTGACCGCCGACCAGCGCGGCCGCGAGGTGATCCTGGCCGTGTTGCAACCGGGCGACTACGTCGGCGAGATGAGCCTGATCGACAACGAGCCGCATTCGGCCACCGTGCGCGCCGAGGTCCAGACCGACATGCTGATCCTGGGTCGCGCCGAGTTCGCGCGCTGCCTGCCCGAGAACTCCAGCCTGTCGTACGCGATCATGCGTGGGCTAGTGTACCGGCTGCGCGCCGCCGACCGGCAGATCGAGTCGCTCGCGCTGCTCGATGTCTACGGCCGCGTCGCCCGCACCCTGCTCGACATGTGCGAGATGGAAGGCGAGGTCAAGCTGATACGCAACAAGGTCTCGCGCCAGGACCTGGCCAAGGTCGTCGGCGCGTCGCGCGAGATGGTCAGCCGCGTCATGAAGGACCTCGAGGCGCGGGGCATGATCCAGACCCAGGAGAACGGCTCCGTGATCATCAAGGAACAGCTCACCGGCTGAGCGGGCGCGGCGCGCATCGCCATCGCAATCGGCCACAATCCGCCGATGACCTTTCCCCTCGGTTCGCTGCGCGAAGGCGGCGGTGCTTCCAGCAGCTTCGTTCCCCTCGCCACCGCGTTCGGCCGCGACGGCTCCCGCAGCGCGGCCGTGCCGCACGATCCGGCCGGCTGGCGCGCGCAACTCGGCCTGCTGATCGGCGCCGTGCTGTGGCTGCTGGCGGTGCTGGCACTGGCCACGCACAATCCGGCCGACGCAGCGTTCTCGACCTCGGGCACCAGCGTCGTCACCCTGAATAAGGCCGGCGCGCTCGGCGCCTGGTTCTCCGACCTCGCGTACTTCGGGTTCGGCTATTCGGTCTGGTGGGCGGTGGCGGTCGCGCTGCGGGTCTGGCTGGGGACGCTGGCGCGCGTGCTGCGCACCGATCGCGCCGCGCCGGCGGTGGCACCGACCGCGCCGCGGCCGGTGTGGCTGTTCTGGGTCGGCCTGGCGTTGCTGCTCGCGGCCAGCGCGTCGCTCGAGTGGACCCGCCTGTACCAGTGGGAAGGCCGGGTCGCGGGCGGCCACGCCGGCGGCGCGCTCGGCTACACCCTCGGCAGCGCGAGCCAGCGGCTGATTGGTTTCGCCGGCTCCGGCGTGTTGTGGATCGCGGCGCTGGTGGCCGGCATCGCGCTGGCGCTGCGCTTCTCGTGGCTGCGGCTGGCCGAGGCGATCGGCGCCTGGGCCGAGTCGCTGCGCGAACAGCGTGCCCTGCGCACCGAGCGCGCCGAGGACGCGCGCGTCGGCGAACGCGCGCTGCGCGAGCGCGAGGCGATCGTCGACGTCGAGCACCAGCGCCACGAAGATCACCTGCCGATCGTGATCGAGGCGCCGGTGTTCGAGGTGCCCAAGAGCGAGCGTGTCGTCAAGGAGCGCCAGAAGCCCTTGTTCGTCGAGCTCGCCGACACCAGGCTGCCGCAGGTCGACCTGCTCGACGCCTCGCCCGGCCGCACCGAGACCGTGTCGCCCGAGACGCTGGAGATGACCTCGCGGCTGATCGAGAAGAAGCTCAAGGACTTCGGTGTCGAGGTGCGGGTGGTCGCGGCCTCGCCGGGGCCGGTGATCACGCGCTACGAGATCGAACCGGCGGTCGGCGTGAAGGGCGCGCAGGTGCTGAGCCTGTCGAAGGACCTGGCGCGCTCGCTGAGCCTGGTCAGCATCCGCGTCGTCGAGACCATTCCCGGCAAGACGACCATGGCGCTGGAGCTGCCGAACCCGAAGCGCCAGACCATCCGCCTGTCCGAGATCCTCGGCTCGACCGTCTACAACGACGCCAGCTCGCAGCTGACGATGGGCCTGGGCAAGGACATCGTCGGCAACCCGGTCGTCGCCGACCTCGCGAAGATGCCGCACATCCTGGTCGCCGGCACCACCGGCGCGGGCAAGTCGGTGGGCATCAACGCGATGATCCTGAGCCTGCTCTACAAGGCGGAGGCGCGCGACGTCCGCCTGCTCCTGATCGATCCGAAGATGCTCGAGATGAGCGTCTACGAAGGCATCCCGCACCTGCTGTGCCCGGTCGTCACCGACATGAAGCTCGCCGCCAACGCGCTCACCTGGGGCGTGGGCGAGATGGAGCGCCGCTACAAGCTGATGAGCAAGCTGGGCGTGCGCAACCTTGGGGGCTACAACAAGAAGATTCTCGAGGCCGCCGAGCGCGGTGAGCTGATCCCGAATCCGTTCAGCCTCACCCCTGAACAACCCGAGCCGCTCGATCGCCTGCCCAACATCGTGATCGTGATCGACGAACTGGCCGACCTGATGATGGTCATCGGCAAGAAGATCGAGGAGTTGATCGCGCGCCTGGCGCAAAAGGCACGCGCCTGCGGCATTCACCTGATCCTCGCGACGCAGCGGCCGAGCGTCGACGTGATCACCGGGCTGATCAAAGCCAACATCCCGACGCGCCTGAGCTTCCAGGTCAGCAGCAAGATCGACTCGCGCACCATCCTCGATCAGATGGGCGCCGAGGCGCTGCTGGGCATGGGCGACATGCTCTACATGCCCTCGGGCACGGGTTTCCCGGTGCGCGTGCACGGTGCCTTCGTCAGCGACGACGAGGTGCACCGCGTCGTCGAGTACCTGAAGAGCCAGGGCGCGCCGAACTACATCGAGGGCATTCTCGAAGGCGGCGTGCTCGACGACGGCCCCGACGTGCTGACCGGCGAAGGCTTTGTGCCGGGCGGGGGCGAGAGCGACGCGATGTACGACCAGGCGGTCGCGATTGTGCTGCAACACAAGCGCGCGTCGATCTCGCTGGTGCAGCGCCACCTGCGCATCGGCTACAACCGCGCCGCGCGGCTGCTGGAACAAATGGAGAAATCCGGGCTCGTATCGAGCATGTCCACCAACGGCAATCGCGACATCATCGTCCCGACCCGCGCCGAATGAAAAGCGCTCTTGCCAATCTGTCCGCAGCGTTCGCGCTGAGCATGCCGGCGACGGCCGCCCTCGCCGATTCGGTCGACACCTTGCGCGACTTCATTCGCGACGTGAAGACCGGCCGCGCCCAGTTCACGCAGACGGTCACCTCGCCCGACGGAGCGAAGAAGAAGACCTCCAGCGGCAGCTTCGAGTTCTCGCGGCCGAACCGCTTCCGTTTCGTCTACGTCAAGCCCTTCGAGCAGGTCATCGTCGCCGACGGCCAGAAAGTCTGGATCTTCGATGCCGACCTGAACCAGGCGAGCTCGCGCAAGTTCTCGTCCGCGCTCGGCGCGACGCCGGCCGCGCTGCTCGCCGGTGGCTCGCTCGACAAGGATTTCGAGCTTGCGCCCGTACCTGCAACAGACGCCGCGAAAGACGGGCTGGCCTGGGTGCAGGCCACGCCGAAGGCGAAGGACGGCGCGTTCAAGTCGATGCGCGTGGCGTTCCGCGGCAAGGAACTGGCCGCGGTCGAGATCGTCGACGCCTTCGACCAGCGCTCGCTGCTGCAGTTCAGCCAGTTCGCGGCCGGCGTCGCGATCGCAGCGGATGCGTTCCAGTTCAGGCCGCCGCCCGGCGCCGATGTGATCGAGCAGTGAGCGCCGAACCGCAACTCTTCGACGATGCGCTCGACGCACCCCTGGCCGAACGCTTGCGCCCGAAGACGCTCGACGAGGTGATCGGACAAAAGCACCTGCTCGGCCCCGGCAAGCCGCTGCGCGTGGCGTTCGAGTCGGGCAATCTGCATTCGATGATCCTGTGGGGGCCGCCCGGCGTCGGCAAGACGACGCTGGCGCGCCTGATGGCGCAGGGCTTCGATGCCCTGTTCATCGCGATCTCGGCGGTGCTCGGTGGCGTCAAGGACATCCGCGACGCGGTCGAGCGCGCCCAGATCGCGCGCAGCGGCGGCAGCCGCACGGTCGTCTTCGTCGACGAGGTGCACCGCTTCAACAAGGCGCAGCAGGACGCGTTCCTGCCGCACGTCGAGTCGGGCCTGTTCACCTTCATCGGCGCGACCACCGAAAACCCGTCGTTCGAGGTCAACTCGGCGCTGCTGTCGCGCGCCGTCGTGCATGTGCTCAAGCCGCTGGGCGACGCGGACCTGCGCGAACTGTTGGTGCGGGCGCAGGCGCTGCTGGCGGCGCCGCCGATCAGCGAGGCGGCGCGCGAGCGCCTGATCGGCTATGCCGATGGCGATGCGCGGCGCCTGCTCAATGCCTACGAGAACCTGATGAGCACGGCCGCCGGCGTGGCCGAGATCGACGAGGCGCTGCTCGAGCGGTCGCTGGGCGAGCAGCTGCGCCGCTACGACAAGGGCGGCGAGCAGTTCTACGACACGATCTCGGCACTGCACAAGGCGGTGCGCGGCAGCGACCCCGACGCCGCGTTGTACTGGTTCGTGCGCATGCTCGACGGCGGCGTCGATCCGCGCTACGCGGCGCGCCGGCTGGTGCGCATGGCCAGCGAGGACATCGGCCTGGCCGACCCGCGCGCGCTGCGCCTCGCGCTCGACGCCGCCGAGACCTACGAGCGCCTCGGCTCGCCCGAGGGCGAACTCGCGCTCGCGCAGGCGGTTGTCTATCTCGCGGTCGCGCCGAAGAGCAACGCGCTTTACATGGCGTACAAGGCGGCGCGCGCGTTCGTCCAGCAGGACGGCACCCGGGCGGTGCCGCTGCGCCTGCGCAACGCGCCGACGGCGCTGATGAAAGGGCTGGACTACGGCCGCGGCTACCGCTACGCGCACGACGAGGCAGGCGGCTTCGCCGCCGGCGAAAGCTACTGGCCCGATGATATGAAAGCACCGCAGTTCTACGCGCCGGTGGATCGCGGCCTGGAAATCCGTATCAGCGAGAAGCTGCAAGAGTTGCGCCGCCTCAACGAGGCCGCCGCCAAAGCCGGCTGAACCGGGCGCCTGCACGCGATTGTGCTGACAGCATTCCGCGCTGCTGTCATCGGGAAAGTCAGAGTTGGGGCCGCAGATGCGCGCTCCTAGAATCCGCAACCGCCCGGGCTGGCTTCGCGTTGGATGCCGCCCTTCGGCGCCGACCGTGGCCGGATTGTTGCTAGGGGGTGAGGCACGGAATCAGACCGCGCGGTGAACGCGGCGGCCCGACTCGACAACGCAGGAGAGAACGCGCATGGACACCTTCATCCAGCAGATCATCAACGGCCTCGTGCTCGGCAGCGTGTATGCGCTCGTCGCGCTGGGCTACACGATGGTCTACGGCATCATCAACCTGATCAACTTCGCGCACGGCGAGGTGCTGATGGTGGGCGCACTGACGAGCTGGACGGTCGTCACCGCGATGGCCGGCCTGGGCCTGCCGGGCTGGCTGCTGCTGCTGATCTCGCTGATTGCCGCGATCATCGTCTGTTGTGCGCTGAACTACAGCATCGAGAAGATCGCCTACCGGCCGCTGCGCAACGCACCGCGCCTGGCGCCGCTGATCACTGCGATGGGCATGAGCCTGCTGCTGCAGACGCTGGCGATGATCATCTGGAAGCCGAACTACAAGTCCTACCCGATCCTGCTGCCGGGCGACCCGTACACGATCGGCGGCGCGGTCATCAACAACGTGCAGATCATGATCCTCGTCGTCACCGCGATCGTGCTCGCCGGGCTGATGTACCTGGTCAACAAGACCAAGCTCGGCCGCGCGATGCGCGCCACCGCCGAGAACCCGCGCGTCGCCGGTCTGATGGGCGTGAAGCCCGATTCGGTGATCTCGGCGACCTTCATCATCGGCGCGGCGCTGGCCGCGCTGGCCGGCGTGATGTACGCGGCCAACTACGGCTCTGTGCAGCACACGATGGGCTTCCTGCCGGGCCTGAAGGCCTTCACCGCGGCGGTGTTCGGCGGCATCGGCAACCTCGCCGGCGCGATGCTCGGCGGCGTGCTGCTCGGGCTGATCGAGTCGCTCGGCGCCGGCTACATCGGCGCGTTGACAGGCGGTGTGCTGGGCAGCAACTACCAGGACATCTTCGCCTTCATCGTCCTCATCCTCGTGCTGACCTTGCGCCCGCAGGGTCTGCTCGGCGAGCGGGTGGCGGATCGGGCTTGACGGGTCGACGATCAAAGAGGAGCGCACCATGAAGACCAACAAGCTCAGCTACATCGCCGCGGCCATCGGGCTGCTGGTCCTGCCGCTGGTCGCGCAGTACTTCGGCAATGCCTGGGTCCGCATCATCGACATCGCGCTGCTGTACGTGCTGCTCGCGCTGGGCCTGAACATCGTGGTCGGGTTCGCCGGCCTGCTCGACCTGGGCTACGTCGCGTTCTACGCCGTGGGCGCCTACATGTTCGGGCTGCTCGCGTCGTCGCAGCTGACCGACACCTTCCCCGCCATCGCCGCGATGTTCCCGAACGGGCTGCACACGCCGTGGTGGGTGGTGATCCCGCTCGGCGCCATGCTCGCCGGCGGCGCCGGCGTGCTGCTGGGCGCGCCGACCTTGAAACTGCGCGGCGATTACCTCGCGATCGTGACGCTCGGCTTCGGCGAGATCGTGCGCGTGTTCATCAACAACCTCGATGCGCCGGTCAACATCACGAACGGCCCGAAGGGCATCACCGGCATCGACGACATCTCGATGTTCGGCATCCACTTCGGCAAGACCCAGACGCTGTTCGGCATCGACTTTCCCAAGGTCACGAACTACTACTACCTGTTCCTCGCGCTGGTGCTGATCGGCATCGTCGTGTGCTACCGGCTCGAACGCAGCCGCATCGGGCGCGCCTGGATGGCGATCCGCGAGGACGAGGTTGCCGCCAAGGCGATGGGCATCAACACCCGCAACCTGAAGCTGCTCGCGTTCGGCATGGGCGCGACCTTCGGTGGCGTCGCCGGTGCGATGTTCGCGAGCTTCCAGGGCTTCATCTCGCCGGAGTCGTTCAGCCTGCAGGAATCGGTGATGATCGTCGCGATGGTGGTGCTGGGCGGCATCGGGCACCTGCCCGGCGTGATCGTCGGCGCGCTGCTGCTGTCGGCGCTGCCCGAGGTTCTGCGCTACATCGCCGGCCCGCTGCAGCAGTGGAGCGACGGGCGCCTCGACGCATCGATCCTGCGCCAGCTGCTGATCGCACTGGCGATGATCGGCATCATGCTGTCGCGCCCGCGCGGCCTGTGGCCTTCGCCCGAGCACGGCAAGGACATCACGCCCGACACGCTGCCGGTGAACCCGCATGCGCGCCTGACGCCGGGCGAGCAGATCCCGCCGCCCGCCACGCCCATCGTGCCGACCGCGAAATGAGGAGCGAAAACCCATGAGAAATTCAAAGCAACTTCCGTGGGCCGAGCGCCGGGCCGCTCCATGGGCCACGCAGAGGCCCACCTCGTGGACCTCGCCGGCCCACACCCTCTCGGAGGGTCGGCCGCTGTACTCATCGGACCGGGAGCCCCAATGAGCGAAACCATTCTGAAGGTCAGCGGCGTCTCGAAACGCTTCGGCGGCCTGCAGGCGCTGTCGGACGTCGGCATCACGATTCTGAAGGGCCAGGTCTACGGCCTGATCGGCCCGAACGGCGCCGGCAAGACGACCTTCTTCAACGTGCTGACGGGCCTGTACGCGCCGGATTCCGGCAGCTTCGAACTCGGTGGCAAGCCCTACAAGCCGAGCGCGGTGCACGAGGTCGCGAAGGCCGGCATCGCACGCACGTTCCAGAACATCCGCCTGTTCGCCGAGATGACGGCGCTCGAGAACGTCATGGTCGGCCGCCATGTGCGCACCGGCTCCGGCCTGATCGGTGCGGTGCTGCGCACCAGCGGCTTCAAGGCCGAGGAGGCCGCGATCGCCCGCCGCGCCCAGGAACTGCTCGACTACGTCGGCATCGGCCGCTTCTCGCAGTACAAGGCGCGCACCCTGAGCTACGGCGACCAGCGCCGCCTGGAGATCGCGCGCGCGCTGGCGACCGACCCGAAGCTGATCGCGCTCGACGAGCCCGCGGCCGGCATGAACGCGAGCGAGAAGCTGGTGCTGCGCGAACTCATCAACCGCATCCGCAACGACGGCCGCACGATCCTGCTGATCGAGCACGACGTGAAGCTCGTGATGGGCCTGTGCGACCGCCTGACCGTGCTCGACTACGGCAAGCAGATCGCCGAGGGCACGGCCGCCGAGGTGCAGAAGAACCCGAAGGTGATCGAGGCCTACCTCGGCGCCGACCACAAGGCTCACTGAGGACGAAGTCATGAAGCATACGATGATGCGGACAGCGAGCCCGGCGCCGGGCCGCCCCAGGGCGGGCTCGATCCCCTCGGGTGATCGGTTGCGGTACTGCGCGGGCGAGGGGGCGTGATGACTACGTTGCTCAAGGTCACCGGGTTGAGGGTCTCGTACGGCGGCATCCAGGCCGTCAAGGGCGTCAGCTTCGAGGTCTTCGAGGGCGAACTCGTCAGCCTGATCGGCGCCAATGGCGCCGGCAAGACGACGACGCTTAAGGCCATTACCGGCATCCAGCCCTCGGCCGGCGGCGACATCGAGTACTGCGGCAAGTCGATCAAGGGCCAGGGCCCGTGGGACCTGGTCAAGCAGGGCCTGGTGATGGTGCCCGAGGGGCGCGGTACGTTCACGCGCATGACGATCACCGAGAACCTGCAGATGGGCGCCTTCGTGCGCAACGACAAAGGGGTCGAGGCCGACATCGACAAGGTCTTCGCGATCTTCCCGCGGCTAAAGGAGCGCCGCAACCAGCTCGCCGGCACCATGAGCGGTGGTGAGCAGCAGATGCTCGCCATGGGCCGCGCGCTGATGGCGCAGCCCAAGGTGCTGCTGCTGGACGAGCCGTCGATGGGCCTGTCGCCGATCATGGTCGACAAGATCTTCGAGGTCGTCAACGACATCCACGGCCGCGGCACCACGGTGCTGCTGGTCGAGCAGAACGCGAGCCGCGCGCTGCAGCTCGCGTCGCGCGGCTACGTGATGGACTCGGGCGAGGTGACGATGAGCGGCGATGCGAAGCAGCTGCTGAACGACCCGAAGGTGCGCGCGGCCTACCTCGGCGAGTAGAGCGCCGGCCGGCGCCGCCGCGGCCCGGGCGCAGCGGGTGCGGACGATACAATCCGCCCGCCATGAACACCACGTCCACCGCCTGTGCGCAGGCCGATTTTCGCTGCGACGTGCTCGTCGTCGGCGGCGGCCCCGCGGGTGCGACGATCGGTGCCTTGCTGGCCGAACGCGGGCGCGATGTCGTGGTGATGGAGAAGGCGCACCACCCGCGCTTCCACATCGGCGAATCGCTGCTGCCGGCCAACGCGCAGCTGTTCGACCGGCTCGGTGTGCGCGAGCAGATCGAGGCGATCGGCATGCCGAAGTGGGGCGTCGAATTCGTCTCGCCCGATCACGCCGAACGCAGCTTCGTCGAGTTCGCCGACGCCTGGGACAAGAGCATGCCCTATGCGTGGCAAGTGCGTCGCTCGCAGATGGACGAGCTGCTGTTCCGCAACGCCGCCGCGAAGGGCGCACGCGCGCTCGAAGGCTGCCGCGTGCGCGAGGTCGCTTTCGATGCCGATGGCGCCACCGTGCAGGTCGAGGTGGATTCAGAACATGGCGACGCCACGCGCCAGACCTGGCGCACGAAGTTCCTGGTCGATGCCTCGGGCCGCGACACGCTGCTCGCGAACCACTTCGGGTGCAAGCAGAAGAACCCGCGCCACAACAGCTCGGCGCTGTACGGCCACTTCACCGGCGCGCAGCGCCTCGAAGGCAGGCTCGAGGGCAACATCACGATCCTGTGGTTCGACCACGGCTGGTTCTGGTTCATTCCGCTGGCCGACGGCACGACCAGCGTCGGCGCGGTCTGCTGGCCGCACTACCTGAAGTCGCGGAACAAGAAGCCGCTGCCTGAATTCTTCCGCGACACGATCGCGCTGTGCCCCGAGCTCGAAAGGCGCCTGGCCGGCGCGGTACTGGTCGACGCCGCCGTCTACGCGACCGGCAACTACGCCTACAGCAGCACCCACAGCAGCGGCGAGCGCTACCTGATGCTCGGCGACGCGTATGCGTTCATCGACCCGGTGTTCTCCAGCGGCGTCTACCTGGCGATGCAAAGCGGCTTCGAGGGCGCCGACGCGGTCGAGACCGCGCTCGACCGGCCGCCCGAGTACGCGAGCGCGCGCCGCCGCTTCGACAAGATGATGCGCCACGGCCCGCGCGAATTCTCGTGGTTCATCTTCCGCGTCGCGAACCCGACGATGCGCGAGTTCTTCATGGACCCGCGCAACCCGCTGCGCGTCAAGGAGGCGCTGCTGTCGCTGCTGGCCGGCGACATCTACGGCAAGACCCCGATCTGGGGGTCGATCCGCATCATGAAGGCGCTGTACTACCTCGTTTCGATCGGCAACCTGCGCCGCACGCTGCGCGCCTGGCAGCGCCGCCGCGTCAACATCCGCGACGTCGAGGGCTCGGTCGCGTGAGCGTCGCGTCGTCGACGTCGACGACGACGTCGCGCGCGCTCGTCGCTCCCGGTCCGCTGGTCTTTCGCCGCCTGCGGCTGCCGCAAGGGGCCACGCCACCGGCGTCGCTGGGCGGTCGCCGGGTCGGCGCGGGCGCGGGCGCCTTGCACGCGGCGCTGCTCGCGCCGGAAGGCGCCGTGTTCGACGCGTGGATCGGCCACGCTCCGGCCGAAGAGCGCCGGCACGGCTGCGTGCGCTTCGCGACCGATGGCGACTGGCTGCACGGCATCGCCGAGATCGACGACCGCGCGATCGGTCTGCAGCCCGCGGCGCACCGCGCCTACGCCGACCTGTTCGAGGTGGTCGCCGCGAACGGCTGCAGCAACCTGCTGCGCTTCTGGAACTACCTTGCCGACATCAACCTCGAGGCCGACGGCAGCGAACGATACCGCCAGTTCAACGCCGGCCGGCAGCAGGCCTTCATCGAAGCGCGCCACAGCGCCTTCGAGGGCGCGCCGGCGGCCTGTGCGCTCGGCCTGCGCGACGGAGCGCTGCGCGTGTACTTCCTGGCCGGGCGCCGCCCGCCGCTGGCGATCGAGAACCCGCGCCAGGTCAGCGCCTACCGCTACCCCGACGCCTACGGCCCGCGCAGCCCGACCTTCTCGCGCGCGGCGCTCGTCGACGTCGGCGGCGGCCGGCAGGCGCTGTTCATCTCGGGCACCGCGAGCATCGTCGGCCACACGACCGTGCACGTCGGCGACGTGCGGCGCCAGACCGAAGAGAGCCTGCTGAACATCGCCGCGGTGCGGCAGGTCGCGGCCGAGCGCGCCGGCGTCGAGATCCCGGTCGGCGCGCTGGTCTGCACGGTCTACCTGCGCCGCGCGGCCGATCTTGGCGTCGTGCGCGCGGTCTTCGAGCGCGCGGTCGGCGCCACCAGCCCCGCCGCGCGCGATTGCATCTACCTGCAGGCCGACATCTGCCGCACCGAGCTGCTGGTCGAGATCGAGGCGCACGCCTTCGTGCCCGGCGGAGCCGTGGCGTGACGGCGCGGCCGTGGCTCGCGGCGCTCGCGCTCGCGGCGGGTGGTGCCGCGTGGGCCGACACGCCGGTCGAGCCCGGCCCGGATGTCGACGCCGGCCTCGGCCGCGGCGTGCAGCGCCCGCTGTGGGAGTTGGGCCTGGGCGTCGCCGGGCTGCGGCTGCCCGACTACCGCGGCTCCGACCAGAGCCGCAACTATGTGCTGCCGCTGCCCTACGTCGTCTACCGCGGCACTTGGCTGAAGGCGGATCGCGATGGCGCGCGCGCGCTGCTGTTCGACACCCAGCGCGTCAAGGTCGACGTCAGCGTCGCGGCCTCGACGCCGAGCCGCAGCCGCGACAACGCGGCGCGCGCCGGCATGCCCAACCTGTCGGGCAGCTTCGAGATCGGGCCGAACCTGAACCTCACGCTCGCGAGTTCTTCGAAAGAACGCTGGAAGCTCGATCTGCGCCTGCCGCTGCGCGCCGCGGTCACGATCGAGCGCTCGCCGAAGTTCGTCGGCACGACCTTCTCGCCGAACCTGAACCTCGATGTCGGCGCGGTCGGCGGCGGCTGGAACCTGGGGCTGCTGGCGGGCCCGGTGTTCGCCGATCGCAAGTACCACGCGTACTACTACGGCGTCGATGCCGCCTACGCCACCGCCGAGCGGCCGGCCTACCAGGCGCACGGCGGCTATGCCGGCTGGCGCGCGCTGGCGGCCACCTCGCGCCGCGTCGGCAACACCTGGGTCGGCGCGTTCCTGCGCTACGACGGCCTGCGCGGCGCGAGCTTCGACGACAGCCCGCTGCTGCGCCGCACGTCGGCGCTGACCTTCGGCGTCGGCGTCTCCTGGATTCTGGCGACCTCGTCCGAGCTCGTGACGGCTTCTGACTGAGGCGCGGTTTGAGTTTGCTCAGGCGTCTGTACCAGAGCGCACTGTTCTACGTGCTGCTGCTGCACCTCGGTGCGATGTCGCTGACCTGGAACCTGGTGTGCGTGGCGCTGTACCCGTTCCTGTCGCGCCAGCAGGGCGTGGTCGTCGGGCGCGCGGCGATCTCGTCGGTCTATCGCGGCTTCTGGGCCTTCGCGCAATGGCTCGGCCTGATGCGCATCGACTACACCGCGCTCGACGCGCTCGACCGCGACGGCGGCCTGATCATCGCCGCCAACCACCCCAGCATGCTCGACGCGCTGCTGGTGATCGCGCGCGTGCCGCGCGGCATCTGCATCATGCGTGCGAGCCTGATGCGCAACCCCTTTCTCGGTGCGGGGGCACGGCTGGCGCGATACATCCGCAACGACCCGCCGCGCGGCATGATCAGAAGCTGCGTCGCGAACCTGAAAGAGGGCGGCCAACTGGTGCTGTTCCCCGAGGGCACGCGCACGATCCGCTCGCCGATCAACCCGTTCCGCCCCGGCCTGACCTTGATCGCGCAGATGGCGCAGGTGCCGATCCAGACCGTGCTGATCGAGTCCGAATCAAACTACCTCGGCAAGGGCTGGCCGATCCTGCGCACGCCGCAGTTCCCGGTCGTCGTCAAGTTGCGGCTCGGCCGGCGCTTCGCACCCGAGGCCGATCATCAGGGTTTGCTGAAGCGGATCGAGGGGTATTTCGCGGAAGAATTGAGCCTATGAACGCCGCGTCGGGCAGCCACCTGCTGCTGATCCCCAGCTACAACACCGGGCCGAAGGTCTACGAGACGGTGCAGGCCGCGCGCGCACAGTGGAACCCGGTGTGGGTCGTCACCGACGGCAGCACCGACGGCACGCCCGAGGGCCTGCGCCGGATGGCTGCCGCCGACCCGGGCCTGACCGTGCTCGAACTGCCCGCCAACGCCGGCAAGGGCGCGGCCGTGCTACACGGCCTGCAGGCCGCGCACGCGGCCGGCTTCACGCACGCGCTGACGATGGACTCCGACGGCCAGCACCCGGCCGGGCTGATCCCGGCGTTCATGCTGGCCTCGATGCGCGAGCCCGGTGCGATGGTGCTGGGTCGCCCGGTCTTCGATGCCTCGGCGCCGCTGCTGCGCGTGCGCGGCCGGCGCGTCTCGAACTGGTGGACGAACCTCGAGACCTTGGGCGCCGGCATTGACGATTCACTGTACGGTTTTCGCGTCTACCCGATCGACGACCTGATCGCGGTGATGCGCCGCCAGCCCTGGATGCGGCGCTTCGACTTCGACACCGAGGCCGTCGTGCGCCTGGCCTGGCGCGGTGTCAGGCCGCTGAACCTGGCGGCGCCGGTGCGCTACCTGACGGCCGCGGAGGGCGGTGTCTCGCACTTCCAGTACGGTCGCGACAACCTGCTGCTGACCTGGATGCACGCGCGGCTGATGCTGGAGTTCGTGCTGCGCCTGCCGGGGCTGTTGCTGCGGCGCGCGTTGCGCCGTCCGCCGTTCCGGCGGGTCTAGCCCGCATATTTCACGCATCGACCACTGTATGGCCTGATGGGCCATCTTGACGCTGTTTTCCGGGGTCAACGAGTGTCTTGACTGTCATTGCGTGGCGCTCGGGGTGTATTGAGCGTGATCGGTCGATGAGAACCCCC
>JANXZN010000175.1 GCA_025355545.1 Rhizobacter sp. | reverse complement strand
GGTCAGCAACTCCCACGCGTAGGCAATTGCCTCCTTCTTGAAGTAGTCGCCGAAGCTGAAGTTGCCCAGCATCTCGAAGAAGGTGTGGTGGCGCGCGGTGTAGCCGACGTTCTCGAGGTCGTTGTGCTTGCCGCCGGCGCGGATGCATTTCTGCGCGGTGGCGGCGCGCGTATACGGGCGCTTGTCGAAGCCGAGGAACACGTCCTTGAACTGGTTCATGCCGGCGTTCGTGAACAGCAGCGTCGGGTCGTCGCCCGGCACGACCGGGCTGGATGCGACGATCGCGTGCCCCTTCGCTTCGAAGAACTTCAGGAACGTCGAACGAATCTCCGAGGCTTTCATTCCGGGGCTTTCGAGGCAACGGCCGACGCGGCGCACGGCCGCGAAGCCCGCACAAATGCTTGATTTTCAACAGCTTTTGATTATAGGTGGCGAGCCCCGCCGGAGCCGCTTCGCGGCCTTGCGGTAAGAAGCCCGCGCCGCCGGCGACTCAACTCATCGACATCAAGGACACTCGCGCATGCGCCTCGCACCGGTCGAGTTCCTCCCCCCCGTAGCGTCTCGGCGCCGCGCGTACCTGCTCGCGGCGGCGGCGCTGGCCGGCGGCATCGGACCGCGCGCGCTTGCACAGGGCGACGCCGCGAACGCCCTCGACGGCCCGAACATGCCTTACGCCGCGTTCGATCGCGCGCCGTTCGAGCGCATCGAGGTCGCGGGCAGCACCTTGCGCGTGGTCTTCGGCGAGGGCACGTTCGAACTGCCGCGCGCACGCATCCTCACCTACGTGCGCCAGTCGGCCCGCTCAGTCGGCGCCTACTTCGGCCGATTCCCCGCCGACGACACGCGGCTGCTGATCCTCGGCACCGACAGCCCCGGCCGCAGCGTGCGTTCGGGCACCGCCTTCGGTTACCGGGGCGCGGCGATCAAGCTGGTGCTGGCGCGCAGCGTCACCGCGGGCGACCTGGATCGGGACTGGATCCTGGTGCACGAGATGACCCACCTCGCGCTGCCGTCGGTGCCGCGCCGCCACCACTGGATCGAGGAAGGCATCGCCACCTATGTCGAGCCACTGGCGCGCGCGCAGTCCGGTGTGCTGGACGCCGCGCCGATCTGGGCCGACATGCTCAAGGGCATGCCGCTGGGCTTGCCGCAGGCCGGCGACCGCGGCCTGGACAACACCCCGACCTGGGGCCGGACCTATTGGGGCGGCGCGCTGTTCTGCCTGCTGGCCGACGTGACGCTGCGCGAGCGCAGCGCGAACGCGAAGGGCCTGCAGCACGCGCTGCGCGCGATCCTCGCGCACGGCAACATGGAAACCGACTCGGCGCTCGAGCCGCTGCTGCGCATCGGCGACGCGGCGGTCGGCGTGCCGGTCCTGAGCGAGCTCTACCGCGAGATGGGTGCCAACCCCTACCCGGTCGATCTCGATGCGCTGTGGCGCCGGCTGGGCGTGCGTCCCGACGGCCAGACCGTGCAGTTCGACGATGCCGCGCCGCTGGCCGCCGTGCGGCGCGCGCTCACCGCGCCCTTCGCGGGCTGACGCCTGCGGGCGCGCGATCAGTCGTCGTTGGCCGCACTCGCCGGCGCACCGGCCTCACCGAAGTTCGAGAAGCCGGCCCGGCCCTGCGCCTGCGCGGCCGCGGCCAGCCCCACGGCGCGGCGCAGCAGCGCGTCGGGTTGCGGGCCGTCCTGCGGGTACTGGCCGATGCCGAGTGCCGTGGCAACGCTCACGTCGTGCCCGCCGACCCGCAGCGGCTCCAGCAGCGCCTTCATCAGCTTGGCACCGACGCGCGGCGCGTCGTCCGGCGTCAGGATCGAGCCGAGCAGCACCGCGAAACAGTCGTCGGCCAGCGCGGCGACGACATCGCTGGCGCGCACGCCGGCACGCAGGCGCACGCCGACCTTGCGGCGCAGCACGTTGGCGGCCTCGCGGCCGAGCCGCGCCTCGGTCGCTGCGAGACCCTCGATGCGCAGCACCAGCAAGGCCATCGGCGCCGGCTCGCGCTCGCGCAGCGCGAGCAGTTGGCTCATGTGCTCGATCAGCTGCTGCTGATGCGGCAGGCCGGTGCCGAGGTCGGTGGCGTAGGCGATGCGCGCAGCGCGCTCCAGACGCTTGCGCTCGATCGCGGCGCGCAGGCGCTGCGGCAGCGTGCCGGCGACCAGTTCGTCGGGATGCAGCACGTCCTGCGCGCCGCGCTCCAGCCAGTCCAGCACCGCTGGCGCCCGCAGGCCCGCGGCGACGACGAGCAGCGCGCAGGCGGGCCCGATCTCGGCCGCGAGCTGGGCGGCCCCGGCGTCGTCACGCACGATCACGGCATCGCCGCCGGCGCTTGCGAGCTGCGCGAGCACGCTCGCACGATCGGCGCAGACCTGGATGTCGAAGGGCCCGAAGCCCGAGGCGTCGAGCGCCGCGACGCTGCCGGCCGGCAGCGCGATCTGCGTGACGATCCGGAAGCCAAGGCGCCGGGCGCTCGACGAAGTCATGGGCGCAGAATACCGCGCCGCAGGGCGGCGCCGTCGCGATTGTCCGCTGGAGCGGTGAGGGGAATCGAAGGTTCCATGTAGAAGCGCAGAATTGCTGGGCGGTCAACTACTCCGAGAACACACATACCCCCATATCTACCCCCGGAGCACCGCTGGGCAGCCAGACTCGGCCGACGCCGTCGGCCAGGTCGCGATCGATGGTCTCCAAGGCACAGGTGATGGCGCTGTGCGCGGGCTACGAGTGGCTTCGCAACAGCGCCAACGTCCTCCTGTTGGGGCCGCCGGGTGGCGGCAAGTCGCACCTGTCGTCGGCCATTGGCTTGGCCTTGCTGGAGAAGGGTTGGCGCGACCTGTTCGCACGCACATCGGACCTCGTCCAGCGGCTGCGGGTGGCACACCGCGAA
This sequence comes from Rhizobacter sp., assembly GCA_025355545.1. Taxonomy (GTDB): domain Bacteria; phylum Pseudomonadota; class Gammaproteobacteria; order Burkholderiales; family Burkholderiaceae_C; genus LMDS01. Next base: position 546 of record JANXZN010000175.1, on the reverse strand, counting down.
CTTGCGCTCGAAGCCGCGCTCAATCGGCTCGACCACTTCGACGTGCTGATCCTCGACAACCTGGCCTACGTCACGAGGCGTATCCCGCGCCAGCGCCCGGTTGGTGACCACGCGACCTCCCGCTTCCACCGCATGCAGCTGGATCGCGCGCTTGACCAGATCCGCACCTACTCGAACCGCTTGACCTCGTGTAATCTTCTCCACGGACTTCCCCCTTCACAGGCTCCAGACTGATGACTTTGAACACCACCAATCTTGGCGCATCGTCACCGTCGCCCGAAGGTGGGAAGTCCCTTCGCATTCCCTTCAAGCGGACTCGCCTTCGGCACGCCGCTTTTAGGCGACCAGAGTATGCACACAATTGTCCAAGCCGTTCTAGTGTAGTGATGCAATCTTGAGGGAACTTAAACGAACCCTGCCACACCAATGATCTACTACAGACTGGTGCGGAGATCGAGAGTGCGAGTTGCCTCTGAGATTGTGCTGTCGGACGAAGAGCGCGAGGTGCTCGACGAGCTGATTCGCTCCAAGCTGACGAGCGTGCGT
>JANXZN010000167.1 GCA_025355545.1 Rhizobacter sp. | reverse complement strand
TACTGCGGAGCAGTTCCCCTCGATCGACCGCTGGGCCGCCTTGCTGCGCTACATCTGCGACCGGATCGTCGGCGTCGGGCCGCCTTTACCGGTGCTGGTCGGTCCTACGCCGACCGGGTAACTCACGTTTTTAGGTTCACTCCGCCGAGGGCGCCGCTCGCGTGACGCGGCGGTCCAGGCCCGACGAGGTGTATTACGAACTGGGCACCTTCTTCCTTCTTGTCTTTGGTAGCCAAAGGCTTTCCCCTTCAGGAGCGATCGCCGTCGCGCATCAGCGCCTCGATCTCGCGCGCCGCGACCGGCACGCCGCGGCTGATCAGCTCGCAGCCGGTGTCGGTCACGACCGCGTCGTCCTCGATGCGGATGCCGATGTTCCAGAAGCGCTCCGGTACGCCGAGCGCCGGGCGCACGTACAGGCCCGGCTCCAAGGTCACGACCATGCCGGGCTCGAGCACGCGCGACGGCTTCATCACCGCCGGCCGACCCGTCGCGTCGACCTGCTCGCTCGGCGCCTCGGCCAGCGACAGGTACTCGCCGACATCGTGCACGTCGCGCCCCAGCCAGTGGCCGGTGCCGTGCATGTAGAACTGGCGGTAGGCGGTCGACGCGATCGCGGCGTCGGCATCGCCGACCACGTCACGATCGAGCAGGCCGCTGTCGAGCATGCCCTGAGTCAGCACGCGCACCGCGGCGTGGTGTGCGTCGCGATGGCGCGCGCCGGGGCGGGTCGCGTCGGCGGCGGCCTGCTGCGCCGCCAGCACGATCTCGTAGAGCTCGCGCTGCGCTGGCGTGAAGCGGCCGTCGGCGGGGAAGGTGCGGGTGATGTCGCTGGCGTAGCCGTCGAGCTCGCAGCCGGCGTCGATCAGGCACAACTCGCCGGCGCGCAGCTCGGCGTCGCTCGCAGCGTAGTGCAGCACGCAGGCGTTCGCGCCGGCCGCGACGATGGACGGGTAGGCCGGGCTCTGTGCGCCCCGGCGCCGGAACTCGTGCAGCAGCTCGGCCTCGATCTCGTATTCGCGCACCGTGCCGCCGGGCGCGGCCCTGAAGCGTGCGGCCGAGTAGCGCATCGCGCGCGCATGCGCGTCGGCGCTGATCTGCGCGGCACGGCGCATCGTCGCGAGTTCGCCGGGTTCCTTGCGCACACGCATCTCGTCGATGAGCGGGGCGAGGTCGCGCTGCATCGCCGGGGCCTCGGTGCCGCTGCGCGCGCGGCCGCGCAAGGTCGTGAGCCAGCCGTCGATGCGGTGCGCGAACTCGGGGCCGGCATTGAACGGGAACCATACCGCGCCCTGGTTCGCGAGCCGCTCCAGCAGCGCCGCGTCGAGCGCTTCGACATCGAAGGACGTGTCGACGCCGAGCGTGGCGGGCGCCGCGTCCGGCCCCAAACGCAGGCCGTCCCAGATTTCGCGCTCGGGGTTCTTCGCGCGGCAGCCGATCGCCGCCTCGCCGCTGGCGTGCAGCACCAGCCAGGCCTGCGGCTCGTCGAAGCCGGTCAGGTAGTGGAACGAGCTGTCGTGGCGGTACGGGTGGTCGTTGTCGCTGTTGCGCGAGCGCTCGGGCGCGGTCGCGATCACGGCGACGCCGCCGCCTGCCACGCGCAGCGCCTGCGCCAGCCGCGCACGCCGCTCAATGTAGACGGAAGAAGCCATGCCCGAACTGTAGCCGCGTGGCGCGCCGCTGCAGCGAACCGGTGCTTGGGCTACCCTTCGAGCCTTCCGCAAACAAAATCCGCCGACTCACCATGCACTACCGACGTCTGGGCCGCAGCGGCCTGCAAGTGAGCGAGCTCTCGCTCGGCTCCTGGGTCACGTACCACAACCAGGTCGACACCAGCGCCGCGACCGAGATGCTGGCCGCTGCGATGGACGCCGGCGTCAACTGCTTCGACAACGCCGAGGTCTACGCGTCGGGCCAGAGCGAGGTCGTGATGGGCCAGGCCTTCAAGGCGCTGAAGTGGCCGCGCCTGAACTACATCGTCTCGACCAAGTTCTTCTGGGGTCTGAGTCGCGAGGGCAACACGATCAACCGGATGGACACGCTGAACCGCAAGTACCTGATGCAGGCGATCGACGGCTCGCTCTCGCGCATGGGGCTGGACTTCATCGACCTGGTCTACTGCCACCGCCCCGACCCGGCGACGCCGATCGAGGAGACGGTGCGCGCGATGAGCGACATGATCACGCAGGGCAAGGCGCTGTACTGGGGCACCAGCGAATGGGACGCCGGCGAGATCCGCGCCGCCTGGGACATCGCCGAGCGCCACCATCTGCACAAGCCGGTGATGGAGCAGCCGCAGTACCACCTGTTCCACCGCCAGCGCGTCGAGACTGAATACGCGCGCCTGTACGAGGACATCGGCCTGGGCCTGACGACCTGGAGCCCGCTGGCCAGCGGGCTGCTGACCGGCAAGTACCGGGACGGCATCCCGAGCGGCAGCCGCGGCGCGATGGCAAGCATGAGCTACCTCGCGAAGAGTCTGACCGACGAGCGCAAGCGCGCCGCGGTCACGCGGCTCGAGGGCATTGCGGCCGAGCTCGACAGCAGCGTCGCGCAGCTCGCGATCGCGTGGGTCGCGAAGAACCCGCGCGTCAGCACGGTGATCACCGGCGCATCGAAACTGGCGCAGCTGCAGGCCAACCTCGGCGCCGTCGACGTGATCGCGAAACTGACGCCCGAGGTGATGGCGCGGATCGACGCGATCAGCGCGCCGCTGGCGGCCTGAACGCTCAGGCCTGGTCGTCGCGACGCTGCGCCAGGCGCCAGCCGGCGTAAAGCGCAGCCGCCAGGCTGCCCAGCCTGACCACACGCCGCCAGCCGCCGCGCCCGCGCAGCACCGGCGCGACCCCGCCGAGCAGCGCCGCCACGACGCGGTAGCGGCGCAGCAGCGACAGCGCGACCGCGACCCAGCCGCGCTGCCGGGCCGCCGCGGCGCCGGCCGCGCCGAACAGCGATCGGCCGAGCCCCCCGCCGATCGCACCGCGCAGCAGGTTCGGCAGGCGCGCCGCCTCGTGCACCCGTGCGACCTCGTTGCGCAGCGCGGCACGTTCGAACGCGATGCGCGTGATCAGCACCTGCTTGCGCGCGTGTCGGTCGATCGGATTCATCATCGCTGGCTCAGGCCGGGTTGCGCGGTGGCGGCGTTTCGCTGCGCATCATCGCCGCATCGGTGCGCAGTTCGGCCAGCGTCTCGGCCAGCAGCGGCGGGTCGCCGCGCAACTTCGCACGCAGCCACATCAGCAGCCCGGCACCGGCGAGGCCGTAGGCGAGGGCGATCCATACCAGCACCGCGTGACCGAGCGTGGGCCAGAGCGCGACCGCGATCCAGGCCGACAGCGCCACGACCGCACCGCCCAGCAGCAGCACCGCCGCGAAGCTTGCGACGATCGTGAACACCAGCTGTTCACGCGCTTCGGCGATCTCGATGCTGGCCAGCTCGAGCCGGTTCTGCAGCATGCCGAACACGCTGCCGCCGACGCGCAGGACGGCGTCCAGCAGGCCCGGGTCGTCGCGGCTCATCGGCGCATCAGCGACGGGCGATCAGCAGGCCGATCACCACGCCGACGCCCGCGGCGGCGACGATCGAGCGCCACGGGTTTTCGTGCACATACTCGTCGGTGACGAGCGCGGCCGCCTTGCTCTTCTCGAGCGCGGCCGCCTGCGCCTCCTTCATTCGGCCCTGCAGCGCCTTGAGCTGCTCGAGCGCGCGGGCGCGCAGTTCGGCGGCCTTCTCGCTGGTGGCGTTCGCGGCCTGGGTCAGCATGTCTTCGGCGCCGGCGAGGGCCCGGTTGACGTCGGACTGGACGTCGTCGGCGAAGCTGGTGGCGGTGGTCTTGGCGTTCATCAGAGGGTTCCTTCGATCGGTGGCGCAGGTATCAACGGCCAGCCGCTGCGCTCTGGGCGGCCGGCCCTTCAAACATCATAGTCTGCGATTCAGCGCTTCCAGCTGCGCCGGCGTCCCCACGTTTTCCCAGGCACCGTGGTAGACCTCGGCGGTGACGCGGCGCCGGCGCATGCCCTCGAACAGCAGCGGGCCGAGCGCGGCGCGCGTGCCCGGCGCGACGCCGGCGACCAGTGACGCGCGCACCAGCGCGAGGTTCGCGTAGGTCCAGGTCAGGCCGTCGGAGCCGGGCCCGTCGGCCAGGCCGTGGCCATCGGCGGCGAGGCCGAAGTCGCCCCGCGCATGGAACGGCGGGTTCGGCACCAGCCACAGGTGCGCCTGCGCGTCGCTCGCGGCGAAGCGCTGCGCGGCGGCGGCGTCGAAGCCGAACGCCGGCGCGAAGATGTCGCCCGAGACGACCCAGAACGGATCGTCGGCATGGTCGATCAGCCACGGCAGCGCGGTCGCGATGGCGCCGGCGGTCTCGAGCGCGCCGCCGTAGTCGCGCCCCTCCATCGAGTAGCGGATCGCGACGCCGAAGCGCGCGCCGTCGCCGAGCGCCGCGACGATCCGGTCTTCCAGCCACGCGGTGTTGACGACGATCTCGCACACGCCGGCGCGCGCCAGCGCCTCGACATGCCATTCGATCAGCGGCTTGCCGCGCACCGGCAGCAGCGGCTTGGGCGTGTGGTCGGTCAGCGGCCGCATGCGCTCGCCGCGGCCGGCGGCAAGAATGATGGCCTTCACGCCCGAACCTCGCCGCGCTTGAGCACGTGGCGCTCGATGTGTTTGGGCTCGAATGCGTTGATCAGCGATTCGAGCAGCGCATTCGCGCGCCCCGAGTTGTCGGTGCCGAGGTTGCAGACGTAGACGTCGAGCGTCACCGCGGCGATTTCGGGCCAGGTGTGCACCGCGACGTGCGACTCGGCGAGCAGCACGACGCCGGTGACGCCGACCGGCACGTCGGCGCTTGCGCCCGGCGCCGGCGCGAAGCGGTGGAACAACTCGCCGACCGGCTGCAGGCCGGCCGCGCGCACGGCAGCCAGACAGGCGGCGCGCAGCGCGTCGGGCTCGGTCATCGCGGCGCGCGCGGCAGCGCAGTCGTGCAGGTCGGCGGTCAGGTGCAATCCGTGCATCGCGCGAATTATCCGGGGCATCGCGCCGGCTCAGGGCGTGTCGGGCGCCCGCCCCTAAAATGGCCGGCTTTCCCGCCCTCCGCACCCGGACCCGCATGGCCACCACCTCCCCCTCCACGAACGCGACCCTGATGGCCAACTCGATCCGTGCCCTGGCGATGGACGCGGTGCAGCAGGCCAATTCCGGCCACCCGGGCGCGCCGATGGGCATGGCCGACATGGCGGTGGCGCTGTGGGGCCGGCACCTGCGCCACAACCCCGGCAACCCGCACTGGGCGAATCGCGACCGTTTCGTGCT
>JANXZN010000166.1 GCA_025355545.1 Rhizobacter sp. | reverse complement strand
TACTGCGGAGCAGTTCCCCTCGATCGACCGCTGGGCCGCCTTGCTGCGCTACATCTGCGACCGGATCGTCGGCGTCGGGCCGCCTTTACCGGTGCTGGTCGGTCCTACGCCGACCGGGTAACTCACGTTTTTAGGTTCACTGGAACCCGGTTCGCATCATCCAGCGCTTCGACCGCATCGACCGCATCGGTTCCCCCGACGCGGTGATCCAGCTCGTCAACTTCTGGCCCGACATGGCGCTGGACGAGTAGATCGGCCTGGAGCAGCGCGTCAGCGGCCGGATGGTGGTGGCCTTCCTCGTGATCGTTTGAACACGGGTGGCGCGGCGCTGGTAATATCCGTCATAGAACAAGGTATTACGCGGAGCCCCGTATGAACGTCATCACTCTCAAGCTGCCCGACGACCTGAACGCCGCCTTGAAAGAGGTCAGCCGCAAGCGTGGGATTTCCAAGTCGGCCGTTGTGCGCGAAGCGTTGGAGCAATCGTTATTGGCGCAGGGAGTCGCGGCCGGCGCGGCCGAACGCTGGGTGGCGCAGTGGCAAGGCAGTTTGAAGCTGCCTGACGCGAGTGACGTTGAAGCCACCGACCCCCGGCTGGCGCACCTGCTGGCGAAACACGTTCGCTGAACCGCCATGCGTTTGTTGATCGACATCAACGTGCTGCTCGACGTGGCACTGCAGCGCCCCGGCGCCCCGGCGGCGGCCCGGCTGTTGGCCCTGTGCGGCAGGCAGCACGAGGGCTGGCTGGCGTGGCATTCAGTGGCCACCCTGGCGTACCTCATCGAGCGGCAGTTATCAGCAATTTCAGGCCGCGATTTCATCCGCAGCACGCTCGTTTGGGCCGACGTGGCAAAGACCGGCCGGCCCGATGCGCTGGCGGCGCTCGAACTGCCGATGCGCGACTTCGAAGACGCGCTTCAAGTCGCGGCTGCCATGGCCTGTGGGGCGCAATTCATCATCACCCGCAATGAGCGCGACTTCAAAGCTTCACCCGTGCCCGCTTTGAACCCTGAGGCGTTCTTGCGCAAATACCCCGAGCCGTCACGGCCGGCAGGCTCCTGAAGCGGCGTTGGCTGCCGTGAACGAAGTCTGCCGACACGCACATGTCGCTTGAGGTCTTCATCAAAGCCTTCCGGCTGCCGGCGCAGGCGCTGGTGGCGCAGCGCATCGATCGCGCTGTTCACTACCCGGTGCCGTTGGTGACCTATGTCCACAAACCCACGCCGAGTGGCGTCGTGTTCTCGGTGGCCCACAAACGAGCCTCGAAGGGCGAGGCCGGCAAAGGGGTGGTGGCCGATGCCGCCGAAACCCATCGTTCGACCCAGCCAACCCGACGGCGGCGGAAGCCGCGTTCCTCGTCAGCCTGGCCTGGGACCAGATGCCGCGCGGTTTGCTCGTGAACCTGGCCACGCTGTACCAGGGCTATGCGGATCGCATTACGGCGCTTGCCGTCGCGCAGGTGACCGGGCGCTTCGCTGACCGCGCCGATGTTGGCGTGAGCACATTTGGAAAACGCGGCCAAAGCGGCAGCACAGCGCGAGGCCTTGGTCGAACGGCAGCGCGTCTTGCCGCCATTCAACTGCAGCATGAACGGCACGTTTTCGACGATGACGGTAGGAATGCGACGGCGCGACAGCAACCGGAACACTTCGCCGATCAGCCCCGAGCGTTCGCCGTCCAACCCGGCAGTGCGGCCCGCTTGGCTCAGGTCTTGGCACGGAAAGCCCGCGCAGATCGCATCGATCGAAGCCGGCAGCGAGCGCAACAGCGTGATGTCGTCGCGGTACTCCACATCAGGGAAGCGGGCCGCCAGAACCGCCTTGGCGGCGGGCAGAACATCGCAGACTAGATCGGTCGAATGCCCCGCACGGTGCATACCCAGCTCAAAGCCGCCGATACCCGCAAAAAGCCCCGCAATGCGCATATGTATATCCGTACAGTATGGGCGAATGACAGCGGACTGACGCGCCCTACGCCATCAACGTGGTCAATGCTGTTCGACTACCGGTAAGCAGTCATGCAGGCCTACGCCGCCGCCCGGTACCCGCGCGGGATCGCCCCCAGCAGCCGCCGCGTGTAGTCCTGCTGCGGCGCATCGAGGATCTGCGCGACGCTGGCCTGCTCGACGACCTCGCCGTCCTTCATCACCAGCACCTCGTCGGCCATGAAGCGCACCACCGCGAGGTCGTGGCTGATGAAGATGTAGGCCAGGCCGAGCTCGTCCTGCAGGTCCTTTAACAGGTTCAGCACCTGGGCCTGCACCGAGACGTCGAGCGCGCTGACGGCTTCGTCGAGCACCAGCACCTCGGGGTCCAGTGTCAGGCAGCGCGCGATCGCGACGCGCTGACGCTGGCCGCCGGAGAACTCGTGCGGGTACTTGTCCATCGCCGCGTCGTCCAGGCCGACCTTGAGCAGCAGCGCGCGGGCGCGCGCCTCGCGCTCGTCGTCGTCCTTGCCGATGGCGTGGATCCGCATCGGCTCGACCAGCGTCTGGCCGACCGTGAAGCGCGGGTTCAGCGACGCGTACGGGTTCTGGAACACGACCTGGATGCGCTTGCGCATCGGCAGCATCTCGCGCTTGCTGAGCGCGAGCAGATCGATGCCGGCGAAGGTGACGGTGCCGGTCACCGGCCCGCCGCTGGGCTCGTGCAGGCGCAGCAGCGCCAGGCCCATCGTCGTCTTGCCCGAGCCCGATTCGCCGACCACGCCGAGCGTGTGGCCCTGGCGCAGCTTGAACGTCGCGCCCTTCACGGCCTTGAACTCCATGCGGCCGAACACGCCGCTCTGCAGCCAGAAGCTCTTTGTCAGCGCACTCGCCTCGATGATCACGCGTGCGGTCGGGTCCTTCGCCTTGCCGGCGTTCGCCGCGGCGCGACCCGAGATGTGGTCGTCGATCACCATCAGGCGCGGCGCGCGCTGCTCGAGCGTCGGCCGGCAGGCCAGCAGCGCCTTCGTGTACGCGTCCTGCGGGTCGGCGAAGATGCGTGCCACGGGCGCCTGCTCACGCACCATGCCGTGGCGCATCACGACCACGTGATCGGCGATCTCACCGACCACGCCGAGGTCGTGGCTGATGAACAGCATGCTCATCTGGTGCCTGGCCTTCAGGCCCGCGAGCAGCTCCATGATCTGGCGCTGGATCGTCACGTCCAGCGCCGTGGTCGGCTCGTCGGCGATCAGCAGCTTGGGCTCGCAGGCCAGTGCCATCGCGATCATCACGCGCTGCTGCTGGCCGCCCGAGAGCTGGTGCGGGTAGACCGACAGGCGCCGCTTCGGCTCGGGCATGCCGACTTCGACGAGCAGTGCCTCGGCACGCGTCATCGCGGCGCGCGCGCCCAGGCCCAGGTGCTTCATCAGCGGCTCGCAGATCTGCTGGCCGACCGTGAACACCGGGTTCAGCGAGGTCATCGGGTCCTGGAACACGCAGGCGATCTCGCGGCCGCGCAGCTTCTGCAACTCGCTCATCGGCGCGGCCAGCATGTCGCGGCCCTGGAACGTGATCGCGCCCGAGCGCTCGGCGTTGTCGGGCAGCAGGTTCAGGATCGACATCGCGGTCACGCTCTTGCCCGAGCCCGATTCGCCGACCAGCGCCACGGTGGTGTTTTCGGGCACGTCGAAGCTGACACTCTTGACGGCCTCGAAACGCTGGACCACGCCATCGACCTTGCCCAGGCGGAACGCGACCCGCAGGTCTTTGATGGACAACAGCGTGCTCATTCCAGGCCCCGCAGTTTCGGATCGAGCGCGTCGCGCAGCGCATCGGTCATCAGCGAGAACGCGGTGACGAACAGCGCCATGAAGATCGTCGCCGCGGCGAGCTGCCACCAGTGGCCGAGGATCAGCTCGCTCTGCGCCTCCGACAGCATCGTGCCCCACGAGACCTGGTCGACGCCGACACCCAGCCCGAGGTACGACAGGATCACCTCGTATTTGATGAAGCCGACGACGTAGACCGACAGCTGTACCAGCACGACGTGGCTGACGTTCGGCAGGATGTGGCGGAACATGCGCGAGCCGGTGCTCGCGCCGATCGCCTCGGCCGAGCGCACGTAGTCGCGTACCGCGTGCTTCAGGAACTCGGCGCGCATCAGCCGGTAGATGCCTGGCCAACCTGCGAGACCGAGGATCAGCACCACCGACCCGACGCCGCGGCCGAACACTGCCGCGAATGCGAAGATGAGCAGGATCGGCGGTACTGCGGTGAAGACGTTGTAGACCCACTCCAGCAGGTCGCCGGCCTTGCCGCCGAAGAAGCCGGCGACCGCGCCGAGCAAGGTGCCGATGATGGTGGCCAGCACCGCCGACGAGACGCCGACCAGGATCGACACCTGCGCGCCCTTGATCGCCTTGGCGAGCACGTCGCGGCCGAGCCGGTCGCCGCCGAACGGCAGGGTCTGCGCCTTCACGCTTTCGGTGGTCTGGTATTTCTTCGCGGCCTCGGCCCATTCCTTGTAGCGCGGCGCGAGCGGGTCGACCGCCGAGATGTCGACGTTCGGGCCGCTCGGCGCGGCGATCGCCACGCTCTCGGTGGCCGCCGCCGGGCCGACGAAGCTCGGCGGCGCATCGGGCACGCCGCGCTCGACCTGCCAGTCGGCGGCGACCAGGCCGACGCCCGAGGCGAGCACCAGCAGCAGGAACAGCACGACGATCACCAGCGAGGTCATGCCGACGTGGTCGCTGCGAAAGCGCGTCGCCGCGGCCGACCACACGCCAGTCGAACGCGTCATGCTCGGCGTCAGCTGGGGGCTGAGAAGAACGGTGCTCATGACAGCCCCCAGGTCGCTTCGCGCCCGGCCCCCGAGGGGCGTTCGCACTTCTTGAGGCGGCTCGGCGAAATGCTCATTTCAGCACCACGCGCGGGTCGACCAGCTTGTACAGGATGTCGGTCGCCAGGTTCACGACCATCGTGATCACCGCGATGTAGATCGCGAACGCCTGGATGACGGGATAGTCGCTGCGGTTCACCGCCAGCAGGATCTCGCGGCCCAGGCCCGGGATCGAGAAGAACACCTCGATCAGGAACGAGCCGACGAAGATGCCCGGCAGGCTCACCGCGACATTGGTCAGGATCGGAATCATCGCGTTGCGCAGCACGTGCTTCATCAGGATGACCGGCTCGGTCATGCCCTTGGCGCGTGCGGTGCGCACGTAGTCGTGGCCGATCTCGTCGAGAAAGAAGGTGCGGTACAGGCGCGTCGTCGGCGCCAGCGAGACCGCGACCGCGAGCAGCACCGGCAGCGGCGCGTAGGTGGTCAGATTGGTCCAGACGCTGTCGCTCCAGCCCTGCACCGGGAAGAGGCCAAGCTGGAACGCGAACACGTACTGGCCGACGATCACGTAGACCAGGAACGAGATCGACAGCGCCACGGTGGTCAACACCATGATCGCGCGGTCGGTCAGCGAGCCGCGCACGTAAGCGACCCCCATCGCGAACGGGATCGCCAGGAAGCTGTCGAAGATCAGGATCGGCACCATCACCGTCAAGGTCGCCGGCAGGCGCGTCGCGAACAGGTGGCTGACGGCCTCGTTGGTGGCCCAGCTCTTGCCCCAGTCGAAGGTGACGATCTGCTTCAGGAAGATGAAGAACTGCGTCCACAGCGATTCGTTCAGCCCGAGTTGCTGGCGGATCGCGTCGACCTGCTGCTGAGTGGCGTTCAGGCCGCCGAGGATTTCGGCAGGGTCGCCGCCGAAGGCCTTGAACAACAGGAACACCAGCAGCACGACGCCGAACAGTGTCGGGATCATCTGCCACAGGCGTCGGATCAGATAGGCAGCCATGGCTGTCACACACTCCTCATCCAGTCAAATCGGGGCACGGCGCGCGCCGCCGCGCTCGTGGCGGGGCGGTGGACGCGGCAATGCGAGCGGTCGGGAGTCTAGGGCCTGCGCGCGCTGGCCCTCCCCCGCGTTTGCCCTGTTTCGCGCGCCGCCCGCCCTGGGCGTGGCGAACGCAATTCGCGTGCCCCGGCCGCCGCCGGCGCGAACCATAGTGCTTGCACCCGGTCCGAAGCTTCATCGGGGCCTCTAGACTCGCGCCTTCGGCAAAGTTTCTCCCGCCCGCCCGCGCAACCTGCGGCGCCCGGGACTTCACGTGATCCCACAAGGAACGCCTTTGATGCTGTCTCGCGCCGCCGCGCCGCGCCGCTCGTTCATTCGCCGCAGCTGCGCCGCCGTCATGGCCGGCCTGTTCGCGCCGTGGGCAGGTGCCGAGGCACCCGCCACCGCGGCCGCGCCGCAGAAGGTGCTGCGCTACGCGCTGCGCGCCGCCGAGACCGGCTTCGACCCGGCGCAGATCTCCGACCTGTACTCGAGCACGATGGCGGCGAACATGTTCGACGCGCTGTACGCCTACGAGCTGCTGGCGCGCCCGGTGCGACTGCGGCCGAACACCGCCGCGGCGCTGCCCGAGGCCTCGGCCGACTTCAAGACCTTCGTCATCCGCGTCAAGCCGGGCATATATTTCGTCGACGACCCGGCCTTCGGCGGCAAGCGGCGCGAGCTGGTCGCCGAGGACTACGTCTACTCGATCAAGCGCCTCGTCGACCCGCGCTGGAAAAGCCCGTCGTACCAGAGCGTCGCGAACAACCAGATTCTCGGCCTCGAAGCATTGCGCGAGGCCGCGATCAGGGGCAACAAGCCCTTCGACTACGACACGCCGATCGAGGGCTTGCGCGCACTCGACCGCTACACGATCCAGATCAGGCTGGCGCGCGCGAACCCGCGCTTCACCGACGAGCTCAGCGACCCGTCGCGCACCGGCGCGGTCGCGCGCGAGGTCGTCGAGTCCTACGGCGACAAGATCATGGAGCACCCGGTGGGCACCGGGCCGTTCCGCCTGGCGAGCTGGCGGCGCAGTTCGCTGATCGCGTTCGAGAAGAACCCGAACTTCCGCGACGAGTTCTACGACGAGCAGGCGCCCGCCGACGATCCGCTCGCGCAGGCCGCGGTCGCGAAGCTGAAGGGCCGCAAGCTGCCGATGGTCGACCGCGTCGAGGTCAGCATCATCGAGCAGCCGCAGCCGCGCTGGCTGTCGTTCGTGAACCGCGAGATGGACCTGATCGAGCAGGTGCCCGAGGACTTCACCACCACCGCGATCCCGAACAACAAGGTCGCGCCGAACCTGGCGAAGCAGGGCGTCTACGAGGTGCGCTACCTGCGCAACGACGATGCGATGTCGTACTTCGCGATGGAGAACCCGGTGGTGGGCGGCTACACGCCCGAGAAGGTCGCGCTGCGCCGCGCGATCGCGCTGGCCGTCAACACCGAGGAGGAGATCCGCGCGGTGCGGCGCGGCCAGGCGATCGTCGCGCAGTCGATCGTCGCGCCGGGCCTGTACGGCTACGACGCGGCGTTCCGCAGCGAAATGGGCGAGTTCAACCGCGCCAAGGCGCAGGCGCTGCTCGACCTGTACGGCTACGTCGACCGCAACGGCGACGGCTGGCGCGAGCAGCCCGACGGCTCGCCGCTGGTGCTCGAATACGCGACCCAGCCGAACGACCTCGATCGCCAGCTGATCACGCAGTGGAAGAAAAACATGGACGCGATCGGCGTGCGCATCGTGTTCCGCACCGCGCAGTGGCCCGAGAACCTGAAGGCCTCGCGCGCCGGCAAGCTGATGATGTGGGGCGTGGCCTGGAGCGGCGGGCCCGATGGCGAGGAATTCCTCGTGCTGTGCTACGGGCCCGACGCGGGCCAGGCGAACCACGCGCGCTTCCAGAACCCCGAATACGACCGCCTGTTCGACCTGCAACGCAGCCTGCCGAACGGGCCCGAGCGCCTGCAGGCAATGACGCGCATGAAGGAGATCACGGTCGCCTACATGCCCTACAAGGCCCACGTGCACCGCATCTGGACCGACCTCGCGCAGCCCTGGGTCGTGGGCTACCACCGCAACGTCTTCCTGCGCGAGTTCTGGCGCTATGTCGACATCGACCCCGCCGAGAAGGCGCGGCGGCTGAAGTGAGTTGAGATGAAACTGGCATTGTTTGATGAAGGAGGCCAGCGACCACGGGTGGCTGCCGGCTGGCCTCCAGCATCGGCGATGTGCCCGCGTCGAGCCGCGCCGACGCTGCCGGATCAGGACGGTGGGGCGCTCTGCGCAGCGAAGTCAAGGAGGAGGTGTCGGCCGCAGGCCGGCGCCGGGGGACATGAGCGGAGCAGAGTGCCCCGCCGGCCTGATCTCGCGCCAATGTTCCAAAGCACGCCGGGGCAGCTGAGATGACGCTTGCGAACCTGTCACGCCGACGCCTGCTGGGCGCCGGACTGTCCGGCGCGCTGGCCGCCGCGGTGCCGGCGCAGACCCCGGCGCCGGCGCCCACGAAGGTGCTGCGCTACGCCTTCGAGGTCGCCGAAACCAGCCTCGACCCGGCCAGGGTCAACGACCTGTATTCGCGCACGCTGACGCCGCACATCTTCGAAGGCCTGTACCACTACGACCATCTGGCGCGGCCGATCAAGATCAAGCCTCTCACGGCGGCGGCAATGCCCGAATCCTCGGCCGGCTTCCGCGTCTGGACCATCAAGGTCCGGCCCGGCATCTATTTCGCCGACGACCCGGCGTTCAAGGGCAAGCGGCGCGAGCTGGTCGCGCAGGACTACGTCTACAGCTTCAAGCGCTTCGCCGACCCGGCCAACAAGAGCCCGGTCTGGTCCGGCATCGAGACCGATCGGCTGGTCGGCCTGAACGAGCTTCGGCAGGCCGCGCTCGACACCCGCAGGCCCTTCGAGTACGACCGCGAGATCGAGGGCGTGCGCGCGCTCGACCGCTACACGTTGCGCTTCACGCTCGCCGACCCGCGCCCGCGTTTCCCCGAGAACCTGGCCTCCGGCGACCTGTTCGGCGCGGTCGCGCGCGAGGTCGTCGAGTTCTACGGCGACGAGGCCGAGGCCCATCCGGTGGGCACCGGCCCGTTCAAGCTGGTGCAGTGGCGGCGCAGCTCGTTCATCGTGTTCGAGCGCAACCCGGGCTTTCGCGAGATGTTCTACGACGCCGAGCCGGCCGCCGACGATGCCGAAGGCCAGGCGCTGCTGGCGCGCTTCAAGGGCCGGCGCCTGCCGATGGTCGACCGGGTCGAGATCTCGATCATCGAGGAGGAGCAGCCGCGCTGGCTGGCGTTCGTCAACGGCGAGGCCGACCTCGAATTCGAGATGGGTTTCCAGTTCATCCCGCAGGCGATGCCGAACGGCAAGGTCGCGCCGCACCTGGCCAAGCGCGGCATCAAGGGCTACCGGCATCTCGAGCCGACCGTCTACTGCGCGTTCTTCAACATGGAAGACCCGGTGGTCGGCGGCTACGGCCCGGCCAACATCGCGCTGCGTCGCGCGATCGGGCTCGCCTTCGACTCGCGCGGCGAGATCGCCTATGCCTTCAACGGCCAGGGCATCGTCGCGCAGACGCCGCTGCTGCCGCACACGCTGGCCTTCGACCCGAGCTACCGCAGCGAATTTGGCGACTACGACCCGGCGCGCGCCAAGGCCCTGCTCGACCTCTACGGCTACGTCGACCGCGACGCCGACGGCTGGCGCGAGATGCCCGACAGTGCACCGCTGGTGCTGCGCATCAACACCCAGCCCGACCAGCGCTCGCGCAAGATCGCCGAGGTGATGGACCGCAACCTGCGCGCGGTCGGCATCCGCAACCAGCTGGTCGTCGCGCAATGGCCCGAGAACCTGAAGGCCGCGCGCGCCGGCAAGCTGCAGATGTGGACGGTGGGTTCGCAGGCCGACGCGCCCGACTCGATCGGCGCACTGGCGCGCTACGACAGCCGCCAGATCGGCGGCCAGAACATGGCGCGCTTCCGGCTGCCGGCGTTCGACGCGCTCTACGATCAGGCCCAGGCCATCGCCGACGGCCCCGAACGCGCCGCGCTGTTCGACCGGGCGCAGAAGCTCGCGCTTGTCTACATGCCCTACAAGTACACACTGAACCGGATCTCGACCGACATGGCCCAGCCCTGGCTGATCGGCTTCCGGCACCCGGTGTTCTGGACCGACTGGTGGCAGTACGTGGACATCGACCCGTCGGCCGTGCCCAAGCGCTGAAGGAGCCGCCGCGATGATCGACCGCCGCACCTGGTCTGCCGCGCTGCTTGGCACGCTGGCGCTGCCGACGATCGCGCGCGCGGCCGGGGCCGACGCCGGCGGCGCCAACATCCTGCGCGTGCCCTTCGAATCGGCCGAGACCGGTTTCGACCCGGCGCAGATTTCCGACCTGTACTCGGCGCGCGTCACCGCGCACATCTTCGAGGCGTTGTACCGCTACGACTGGCTCGCGATGCCGGTCAAGGTGCGGCCGCTGACCGCGGCGGCGCTGCCCGAGATCGGCGACGACTTCCGCGTCTGGACGGTGCGCTTGCAGCCCGGCATCTTCTTCGCCGACGACCCGGCCTTCAAGGGCCGGCGCCGCGAGCTCGTCGCCGAGGACTACGTCTACGCGATCAAGCGCATGTTCGACCCGGCGACCACGAGCCCGAGCCTGTCCAGTCTCGAGGAAGAAGGCATCGTCGGCGTCGACGCGTTGCGCGAGGCGGCACTGCGCGACCGCAGGCCCTTCGACTACGACACGCCGGTCGAAGGCCTGCGCGCACTCGACCGCTACAGCTTGCGCCTGCGCCTGCGCGAGCCGCGGCCGCGCTTCGTCGCGACCCTGTGCAACTCGTCGATCATGGGCGCGGTAGCGCGCGAGGTCGTCGAGCACTACGGCGACGAGATCATGGCGCACCCGGTGGGCACCGGGCCGTACCGGCTGAAGAGCTGGCGCCGCAGCTCGCGCATCGAGCTCGACCGCAACCCCGGCTTTCGCGAAATGCTGTACGACGCCGAACCCGCCGCCGACGACGTGCAGGGCCAGGCCTGGCTGGCGCGCTTCAGGGGCCGGCGCCTGCCGCTGAACGACGGCGTCGAGATCGCGGTGCTCGAGGAGGGCCAGGCGCGCTGGCTGTCGTTCCTGAACGGCCAGGTCGACTTCGTGCGCGTGCCGCCCGAGTTCACCAACTACGCCGCGCCCGGCGGCACGCTCGCGCCGAACCTGGCCAGGCGCGGCATCCTTGCGCGCAAGTACGTGAACCCGGACTTCACGATGTCGTGGTTCAACATGGAAGACCCGGTCGTCGGCGGCTACACGCCCGACAAGGTCGCGCTGCGCCGCGCGGTCGGCCTGGCCTACAACATCGACCGCGAGATCCGGATCGTGCGGCGCGGCAGCGCGATCGCCGCGCAGGCGCCGATGCCGCCCGGCACCTACGGCTACGACGGGGCGTTCCGCACCGAGCAAAGCGAGTACGACCCGGCGCGCGCGAAGGCGCTGCTCGACCTGTTCGGCTATGTCGACCGCAACGGCGACGGCTGGCGCGAGCAGCCCGACGGCTCGCCGCTGGTGCTGCACATGGCGACGCAGACCTCGGCCATCGAACGCCAGCTCGACGAGAACTGGCAGAAGAGCCTCGCGGCGATCGGCGTGCGCATGGTGTTCCTGACCGCGCAGTGGCCCGAGAACTTGAAGGCCGCGCGCGCCGGCCGGCTGCAGATGTGGGACCTGGGCTCGACCCTGGGCGAAGACGCGCAGGCCGGCTTCGAATACATGTACGGCCCGTCGATCGGCAGCGGCAATCTGGCACGCTTCAGGCTGCCCGCGTTCGACGCGATCTACCGCCGCATGCTGGTGCTGCCCGACGGCCCCGAACGCGCCGCGCTGTTCCTCGAGGCGGCCAAGCTCGTCAGCGCCTACATGCCCTACAAGATGCACGTGCACCGCGTCTACACCGACCTGACGCAGCCCTGGGTCACCGGCTGGCGCCAGGGCCTGTTCCGCAACGAATCGTGGCAGTTCGCCGAGGTCGACGCGGCGCTGCGTGCACGCCTGGCGGTCTGAACCGGCGCCCGGTGATTCCCCCGCTGCGTCGCGTGCGGCGCTGGGCTAGCATGCGCTGTCGTCACACCACCGCAGGGAGTGTTGTCAGCATGATCGTCACGCTGGTCCACGAGATGTCGCACTTCACCGGGGTCGCCGGCACCGACGACTGGGCCTATGGCCGGACGGCCGCGAAGGCGCTGGCGATCTCCGACCCGGCCAAGGCGCTCGACAACGCCGACAGCCATGAATATTTCGCCGAGAACAATCTGCCGCTGCCGTGAGTCGCGCTCGCGTACCGCGCTGCGGGTCGCGGCGTTCACGATGCTGCTGACCACCGCCGCGCCGGCGCGCCGCTGATGCTGCCCTTCAAGATCAGGAACACGGGGCCGCAGGCGCTGCGGCTGCTCGACTGGAACACGCCGTTCGAGCCGGGCTGGTTCGCGCCCTTCGTCACCTTGCTGCGCGACGGCCGGCCCGTCACCGACCGCGGGGCCGGCATGAAGCGCGGCGAGCCCGCCGCGCCGGACGATGTCGCGATCCGCGCGATGCGCACCCGGCCCGGCCGCTGGCCTGCAACGCCGTGGAGTTCGACCTGAGATGAGCGCGCGCCCGCACCACATCAGCCGTTACACCGACTGGCTCGCACGCGAGCGCGGGCTGCACTTCGATGCGACGACGACCGAAGGCTACGACGCGCTGTGGCGCTGGTCGGTCACCGACCTGCGTGCGTTCTGGGGCTCGATCTGGGACTACTTCGGCCTGCGCTCGCCGACGCCGACCACGAGCGTGCTCGAGGCCGAGACGATGCCCGGCGCGCGCTGGTTCGTCGACGCCCAGGTCAACTACGCGCAGCACCTGTTCTCGCACGCCGATGCGGCGCATGCGGCCGGTCACCCGGCGGTCCTGTTCCAGAACGAGGCGATGCGTGAGCGCGGCGAGCTGCAGGAAATTTCATGGCCCGAGCTGCACCGCCAGGTCGCGTCGCTCGCGGCCGAATTGCGGCGCCTGGGCGTGCAGCGCGGCGACCGGGTCGGCGCGTTCCTGCCCAACGTCCCGCAGACCGTGGTCGCGTTCCTCGCCTGCGCGAGCCTGGGCGCGATCTGGTCGGTGTGCTCGCCCGACATGGGGCCGGTCGCAGTGCTCGACCGCTTTCGCCAGATCGAACCGAAGCTGCTGATCGCCTGCGACGGCTACACCTACGGCGGCGCCACGCACGACCGCATGCCGGTGCTGCGCGGCGTGCTCGACGAACTGCCTAGCGTGCGTGACGTGCTGCTGCTGAAGTACCAGAACGCAGGCGCCGATGCGCAAAGCCTGGCGGGCCCGCGGCGCGCGGTCCGCGACTTCGTCGCCGCGACCGCGAACGATGTCGCGTTCGAGCCGGTGTGGCTGCCGTTCGACCACCCGCTGTGGGTCGTCTATTCGAGCGGCACCACCGGGCTGCCGAAGCCGATCGTGCACGGCCACGGCGGTGTCATGATCGAGGCGCTGAAGGCCGGCGCGCTGCACAACGATGTCGGCCCGAGTGCGCTGACCGGCGACCGCTACCACTGGTACAGCACGACCGGCTGGATCATGTGGAACTCGCAGCTCGGCGCGCTGCTGGGCGGCACGACGATCTGCATCTTCGACGGCAACCCGGGCGGTGCCGCTCTTGTGTCGGGCAAGGCCCCGGACCTGACCACCTTGTGGCGCTTCGCCGCCGACGCCGGCGTGACCTTCTTCGGTGCCGGCGCCGCGTTCTACGCGAACTGCCTGAAGGCCGGCGTCGAACCGATGAAGGTCGCCGACCTGTCGAAGCTGCGCGCGGTCGGCTCGACCGGTTCGCCGCTCTCGGTCGAGTCCTACCAGTGGGTCTACGACCACCTGCCGAAGGTCGACGGCCGGGATGGCCCACAGCGCATCTGGCTCACGCCGATCTCGGGCGGCACCGATTTCGCCGGCGCGTTCGTCGCCGGCATGCCGACCCTGCCGACCGTGATCGGCGAGATGCAGTGCCGCTGCCTGGGCGCCGACGTGCACGCCTGGGACGAGCAGGGCCGCGACCTGATCGACGAGGTCGGCGAGCTGGTCTGCGCGAAGCCGATGCCGTCGATGCCGCTCTGTTTCTGGGGCGATGCGGACGGCAAGCGCTACCACGACAGCTATTTCGACATGTACCCGAACGCCTGGCGCCACGGCGACTGGATCCGGATCACGCCGCGCGGCGGCGCGATCATCTACGGCCGCTCGGATGCGACGATCAACCGCCACGGCATCCGCATGGGCACGGCCGAGCTGTATCGTGCGGTCGAGGCCTTGCCCGAGGTGCTCGACAGCCTCGTCGTCGACCTCGAATACCTCGGCCGCGAAAGCTACATGCCGCTGTTCGTCGTGCTGCGAGAGGGCCTGGTGCTCGACGCCGCGCTGACAAGGCAGCTGAAGGACGGCATCCGCACGGCGCTGTCGGCGCGCCACGTGCCGAACGAGATCTTCCAGGTCGAGGCGGTGCCGCGCACCTTGTCGGGCAAGAAGATGGAGCTGCCGGTGAAGAAGCTGCTGATGGGCACGCCCGCCGAGCAGGTGTTCAAGCTCGACGCGATGGCCAACGCGGGCTGCGTCGCCTGGTTCGTCGATTTCGCGGCGCGCCGCAGCGGCGCCTGATCGCTACAACGGCAGCTCGGTGAAATAGCGCCCGCCGTGGAAGATCAGCGGCTGCGCGCCGGCGCGCCGGCGGCAGCGTTCGACCTCGCCGACGAAGATCACGTGATCGCCCTCCTCATAGCGGCTGCGGTTGAAGCATTCGAACACCGCGGCCGACCCGTCCAGGATCGGCGCGCCGCCGGCGCCCTCGCGAAACGCCAGCCCCTCGAACCGATCGACCGCCTTGCCCGCGAACCTCTCCGCGAGCGCACGCTGATCGGCCGCGAGGATGTTGATCGCGTAGTGCGAGCCGCGCTCGAACGCCGGCATCGAGCCGGCACTGCGCGCCAGGCTCCACAACACCAGCGGCGGCGACAACGAGACCGAGTTGAACGAATTCGCGGTCAGACCGACCGGCCCGCCCTGGGTGTCGCGCGCGGTGACGATGGTCACGCCGGTGGCGAACATGCCCAGCGCCGCGCGGAAGTCGCGCGCCGAGAAGCTGGGCGCCACGGCGCGAAGCGGGGGGTTCATGCGCGCATTGTCCGGGATTCGCCGACGCCGAGACGCCCGCCGCGGCGCCTACACTTTGCAGCGTGGCCCCGTTCGCGCACCATCTGCTGACCCAGGCCTTCAACAACGCCTGGGCCAATCACCGCCTGCTCGCGCACCTGTTCCAGCATCACCTGCATCACCGCGGGCAGGCGCATGCGATGCTGTCGGCGAACAGGGTCGCTCCGCCGCAGCTCGACGACTTCTTCTGCGCCAACGACGCGCCGGTGCGGGCCGCCGGCGTCCGCGCGCTGGGCTTCTGCGAAGCCGCGATCTGGCCGGTGGAATAAGACCCGGCCGTGCCGCGTACACCCGACGTGGACGCCCCCGCCGCCTTTCGTCAGCAGCTGCTCGGTGCGATCCCGCGCCTGCGCCGCTATGCGCGCTCGCTGGTGTTCGACGCGAGCGCCGCCGACGACCTGGTGCAGACCGCGCTCGAACGCGCGCTGGCCCACTGGCACCAGTTCGATCAGCGCCGCGACATCCTGGTCTGGACCCTGAGCATCGCGCACAACGCCTACATGGACGAGCGCCGCCGCCACGCCCGGCTGCCGCTGGCCGATGTCGGCGAGCGCTTCGGCTCGCTCGAGGAACGTCACGCTGCGCACAGCCCCGACATCGGGCTGCAGCTGGACCTGGTCGCCGCGCTGAAGCAGCTGCCGGTCGAGCAGCGCGAGCCGCTGTTGCTGGTCACGCTCGAGCAGCTGTCGTACGCCGAATGCGCCGAGCTGCTGCGCATCCCGATCGGCACGGTGATGTCGCGCATCTCGCGCGCCCGTGTCGCGCTGCGCGCGCTGCTCGACGGCCGCCCGCCGGCCGCGGCGCCGGCCGTTGCGTCGGCCCTGCGGCGTGTCGTCTGAACCCGGACTGGAACCGGCCATGAACCCCGCGATCGACGACCTCACGCTGCAGGCCTGGCTCGACGGCGAGCTGCCGCCGGAGCGCCACGCCGAGGTCGAGGCCTGGCTGCAGGCGAACCCCGAAGACGCGGCGTGCGTGCGCCTGTGGGCCGCCGACCGCGAGTTGCTGCGCGCGCGCCTGTCGGGCGTGCTCGACGAACCGGTGCCGGCCGCGCTGGCGCAGCTGCTGTGGCGCAAGACGCCCGCCGCCGGCTGGCAGCGCTGGGCCGCGGCGCTCGCGGTGTTCGCGCTCGGCGGCGTGCTCGGCGCGGGCTCCATGTGGCGCATACAGGCGCCCGCCCCCGCGCTCGCCGCGACCGAGCCGGCCTGGGTGAAGCGCGCCGCGGTCGCGCATGCGGTCTACGTGCCGGAAGTGCGCCATCCGGTCGAGGTCGCGGCGCAGGAGGAGCAGCACCTGAGTGGCTGGCTGACGAAGCGGCTCGATCTACCGGTCAAGGTGTTCGACCTGCGCGCGCAGGGCTTCGAGCTCGTCGGCGGCCGCCTGCTGCCCGATGCGGCCGGCCCGAGCGCGCAGCTGATGTACCAGGCAACGACCGCCGCCGGGGCGTCGGGCGCCGACACGAAGCCGGTGCGCGTCACCATCTACCTGCGCAAGCCCGACCGCGCCGCGCCGGCCGCGTTCCGCTACGAGCAGCAGGGCGAGCTCGGCCTGTTCTACTGGGTCGAGGGCGCGACCGCGCAGGGCGGGCCCTGCGGCTACGCGCTGGTCGGCGCGTTGCCGCGCGAGCGCCTGCTCGCGCTCGCCGAGGCGATCTACAAGCAGGGCGAGACGCCGACCCGCTGAGCCCACCTGCGCCCCGGCCGCGGCCGGCGTTCAGGGACAATGCGGCCGCATGACCACCGTCGCAAGCACGCTCCCGGCACGGCCCGCGTCCGCAGAAGACCTCGCGCCGATCACGCTGGCGCAGTGGCATGCGGTGCTGGCCGGTGAGCCCGGGGGCGCGGCCGGCCGGCTCGGCGCGGCCGCGCAGCTCGGCCACGCCGACGCGCAGGCCGTGCCCGGCCAGTGGCGGCTCCACGGCCACGGCGTCGCACCCGATGCGACGATCGCGCTGCACTGGTTTCTGCGCGCTGCCCACCGCGGCCACGCGCTGGCCTTGCCGCACGCGCGCTACAACCCGGCGAACCTGCCGGCAGCCGGGTCGGACGTGGCGCGCGATCACGTACAAGCCGTCGCGCTGCTGCCCGACTCGCCGCAGCCGGCGCTGCGCGCCATCGGCGCGCGCATGGGCTCGCAAGCCGATGGCTGAGGTCGACGCGGTCGTTCCGCGCGCGCGTTTCAGCGCGACCACCGCGTACCGGCTCGTGGTCGTCACGCTGCTGGGCTTCGCTTCGGGCCTGCCGCTGGCGCTGACCGGCCAGGCGATGCAGGCCTGGCTCAGCGTCTCGGGCGTCGACATCGCGACGATCGGCTTCCTCAGCCTGGTCGGCCTGCCCTACACCTTCAAGTTTCTGTGGGCGCCGCTGATGGACCGCTTCGAGCTGCCCTGGCTCGGCCGGCGCCGCGGCTGGCTGGTGCTGACGCAGCTGGCGCTCGCCGGCGCCTTGCTGTGGATGGCCGCGACCTCGCCGACCGCCGCGACGCGTGCGTTCGCGCTGCTCGCGGTGCTGGTCGCGTTTCTGTCGGCGTCGCAGGACGTCGTCGTCGACGCCTACCGCACCGATGCGCTGCACGCCAGCGAGCGCGGCCTGGGCTCGTCGCTGTTCGTGCTCGGCTACCGCTTCGCGATGATCCTGTCGGGCGGGATCGCGTTCATCTGGGTCGACCCGAACCAGGGCGGCGGCTGGAGCTGGCCCGAGGTCTACCGCTTCATGGCCGGCGTGATGGCCGCGGCGGCGGTGTTCTCGGCGCTGGCGCTGCCGCGCCTGACGGCGGCGCTGGTGCCGACCAGCGTCGCGCGGCGCGACGTGCTCGGCTTCGTCGCAGTGCTCGCGGCGGTTGCGGTCGGCGTGTTCCTCAGCGACCGCTTCGGCCCGGCGCTCGCGACCGCGCTGCTCGGCGGCTGGCTCGGTGCGGGCGCGCTGCCGGCAGCGCTGCAGGCGAAGTGGATCGACCTGGCCGCGCTGATGCTCGGCATCGTGTTCACCTTGCCGCTGGCTGCCTGGGCCGCGCGCACCGCGAGGTTCGAGACCCTGCTCGGCGGCCTGCGCAGCTACTTCGCGCAGCGCGGCGCGGCGGCCTTCCTCGCGTTCATCGTGCTCTACAAGCTCGGCGACGCGTTCGCCGGCTCGCTGATGACGCCGTTCCTGCTGCAGGCGATGCAGTACAGCACCGCCGAGGTCGGCGTCGTCAACAAGGTGATCGGGCTGTGGCTGACGATCGCCGGCGCGCTACTCGGCGGCGCGCTGATGCTGCGGCTGGGCCTGTGGCGCGCGCTGCTGCTGTTCGGCGTGCTGCAGATGGTCTCGAACCTGGGTTTCTGGTGGCTCGCGGTGAACGGCCGCGGCGTGCTGCCGGGGCTGACGATCCCCGGGTTCGACTGGGGCTTCGTCAAGCTCGTGCACGCCACGCCGGTCGACGGCGGGTTGCTGCTGGTGATCGCGGCCGAGAACCTGTCGGGCGGGATGGGCACCGCGGCCTTTCTCGCGTTCCTGATGAGCCTGTGCAACCAGCGCTTCACTGCGACGCAGTTCGCGCTGCTCAGCGCGTTCGCGTCGGTCGGACGGGTCTGGGTCGGGCCGCTCGCCGGCGTGCTGGCCGAGTCGATCGGCTGGCCGGTGTTCTTCATCGTCTCGACGGTGGTGGCGCTGCCGGCCCTGCTGATGCTGTGGTGGATGCGCGCGTCGGTGCGCGCGCTCGAATACGATCCGGCCGCACCGATCGTCGCCGATTGACGGCGCCACCCTCGACCCACAGCCACCCGAGCTCGCGATGAACCACACCCGGTTTTCCGACCCGCTGCGCTGCCGCTGCAGTCTGCACGCGCGGCGCCGGTTCAGCGGCGTGCTGCTGGGCGGCGGCATGATCGCCGCGTGGCCGGCGCGCGCGCGCGAGGGTGTCGACGTCGGCCCGCGCTCGAGCTTCAGCCAGTTCGTTTCGGCCGAGCAGATCGAGCAGGCGGCGCAGCAGCAGTACCTGCAGCTGCAGCAGCAGGCGGCCGCGAAGGGCGCGATCGCCGGGCCCGGCAACCCGCAGCTGGTGCGGCTGCGCGCGATCGCGCAGCGCCTGATCCCGTTCACCTACGAGTGGAACGAACGCGCGCGCCAGTGGCGCTGGGAAATCAACCTGATTGCCAGCCCGCAGATCAACGCGTTCTGCATGCCGGGCGGCAAGATTGCGTTCTTCACCGGCATCCTCGACAAGCTCAAGCTCAGCGACGACGAGGTCGCGATGGTGATGGGCCACGAGATGACCCACGCGCTGCGCGAGCACGCGCGCGAGCGCATCGGCAAGACCGCGGCAACGCGCGGCGCGATCGAGCTCGGCGCGGCGCTCTTCGGGCTGGGCAACGGCGGGCGCTACCTGGCCGGCATGGGCGGGCAACTGCTGACCCTGCAGTTCAGTCGCTCCGACGAATCCGAGGCCGACCTCGTCGGCATGGAACTCGCCGCGCGCGCCGGCTACGACCCGCACGCCGGCGTGACGCTGTGGCAGAAGATGGCGGCCGCGAACAAGAGCGCGCCGCCGCAGTGGGCCTCGACGCACCCGTCGGGGCCGACGCGCATCCGCGACATCGAGCGCAACCTGCCGAAGGTCGAGCCGCTGTACGGGCGCGCGGCGAAGCCGGCGCAGCGGTTCGGGCCGCAAGGCTGAAGGCCGCGCCCGAGGGCCGCGGCGGTGAGGGGTGCTGACACGGTGCGCTTGAACGGCACGAGCGTTGCGGCGCCGCAGATCACCCGTCGCATTGCCGATTGGTATGCGAGCAGTCGCGCGCCGCCGCAGCCGTTGCCGCCCGACACCATTCGCGAACGCCTGACCGACGAGGCCCGTCGCTATCCGAATCCGCCGTCGTCCGGAGAGACAGCGCGCGAGGGCCGAGGCAGGGTGTTGCCGCTTGAAGACGACGTGCACTGAGGCTCGCGTGGCGGGTGCGCCCACATCACGGTCACCATCGAGCGGGGAGTCGCGAACTGACGCGCAGCCCGGCGCCAAGAACGCTCGCGTACCCGCCCCCCTCCAGATCCTTCATCAACCGACTCACCATCTCCCGCGAACACCCCAGCCGGCTCGCCATCTCCCGATGCGTCGGGCGCTGCGCGATCAGCCGCGTGCCGTCGGGCTGCGGCTCGGCCAGTTCGTCGAGCAGCAGCACCAGCCGGCCGTAGACGTCGTTCAGCGCGAGTTGCTTCGCGCTCAGCGTCGCGGCGCGGGCGCGCCGGATCACCTTGGCGAGCAGGTCGAAGGCGAACTCGGGGTGCGCGGCGATGTGCTGCTGCAGGGTCTGGCGCGTCACGACCGCGCACTCGCAGGGTTCGAGCGTCACGACGGTGGCCGAGCGCGTGCCGCCGTCCAGACTCATCTCGCCGTGGTACTCGCCGGCGCCATAGGTGCCGTAGGTGATCTCGCGGTCCTGGTCGTCGCTGCCGAACACGCGCACCCGGCCGCTGAGGATGATGAACAGCGTGTCGCCGTGATCGCCTTCCTGGATCAGCCGGTGGCCCTTGCGGTAGCGCTTGATCTCGCCGTGGCGCGCGAGCCGGCGCAGAGCCTCGGGCAATACGGCGAGCAAATCGGCGGTGGGGAGCGGCGACAACGGGGCCATGCAGGCGGCGCGCGCCCGTCGATGAGCGCGCCCCGCAGGCCCGGATGCTAGCCCGGATATTTCACGCTCCCCCGTAGAAACGAGGACGGCATTGCCCTTTGGATGCCCGTTTATCGAGGTGTCGAATCTTGATGAACGAGCGGGCAATGCCGAAACCAAACTGTAGCGAAGAAATTGACGTTGGGA
>JANXZN010000224.1 GCA_025355545.1 Rhizobacter sp. | reverse complement strand
GAAGCGGCCGCATCAATGACCGGTTGTAGTTTCTCCAGTCCGCACCCTTTGCCGCAGTTCAACGCAGTCGAAATCGATCCGGTGGATCGACCCTCAGTCAACAGACCCCATCGACGAATCGCTTCGCAATTCGTCATGGCCTGATATCGCTTGACAGATGGGGAAGCCCTTGTAGTTTGACATGAGGGGCGCTTGGAGGCCGTAGGCCGGAAAGCGTCCCCTCGATGGAAGGGCAAGGCGTCACATTGCCTTGCCGTCAAAGTGGTGCACGGGAATCGCACCGAGTTCGAGATTCTCGATGCACCGAAGATTGATGGCCGCAATGGCGTTACCTTTGGGATCGGTTCCTTCGCCGTACGGGTGAATGCCGCACTTTGGGCAAAAGCGATGCTTGATGACGTGCTTGTTGAACATGTAGGTACTCTCCGCGGACTCCAAGGTCTTGAGCTCGAGCTTCGGCCGAGGGACAAACCACAAGAGCGAGCCCCTCCGCGAGCAAATGGAGCAGTTGCAGGCTAGGCCGCTGTCAATCTCTCCTTCAACCTCGAAGGTGATGCCTCCGCAATGGCAGCTTCCGATATAAGTGGTCATGGTTCGTGCTCCGATGAGTCAGTAGCGGACCCTTCCGTCAATCTACGACGAACGACGATAAGGATTTTCGACATGGGCTCGAGTTTTCCCTGGGCAAGCTGCGCGGCTGCTGCTGCTGTGACGCCTCACGTGATTTCGGCAGCACATCCCGCACCGCACCACCTCACCGTGGCGCAGCCGCCGGCGCCCGCGCTTCGCCGCGCGCCGGCGCCAGTTCGCCCACGGCGAGGCCGAGCGCCCGGATGCCCGCCCCGATCTGCGCCGCAGCGATCGACGACAGCCGCAGCCGGAAGAACGGGCATGGATACGGCGGCTTCGCGAAGAACACCTCGCCGGCCTCGATCAGCACGCCGTGGCTGCGCGCGATCAGCGACAGCTCGCTCGCATCGACCCAGGCGGGCGCGCGCACCCAGATCGACGCCCCTCCCTGCGGCACGGTGAACGCGAACTCCGGCAGGTGCGTGCGCAGCGCCTGCGCGGCCAGCGCCAGCCGCTCCTGCATCGCCTGGTTGACGCGCCGCGCGTGCGACTCGTGGTGGCCGAGCGACAGGAACAGCGCGTAGGCGTGCTGCAGGAACGCGCTCGGATGCCGCACCATCGCGTGGCGGATCACGCGCAGCTCCCTGATCAGCGCGCGCGGCGCGACGATGTAGCCCAGTCGCAGCACCGGCGACAGGCTCTTCGACACCGAGCCGACGTAGATCACGCGGTCGCTTCGGTCCAGGCTCTTCAGCGCCGGCATCGGCGTGCCTTCATACAGGTTCTCGGCCTCGTAGTCGTCCTCGATGATGACGAAGTCCTGCAGCTCGGCCTTGCGCAGCAGCCACTGGCGCCGCTCCAGGCTCAAGGTGGCGGTCGTCGGGCTCTGGTGCGAGGGCGTGACGAACAGGTAGTCGAGCGCCGGCAGCGCATCGACCACCAGCCCGTCGTCGTCGACCGCCACCTCGACCCACTTCGGCTTGCGCAGCGCGAAGCTGTTGCGCGCATGCGGGTGGCCCGGCTCCTCGAGGCCGACGCGCGTGCTCTCGTCGAACAGGGCGTCGGCGAGCAGGTAGTAGGCGTGCTGGGCGCCGACCGTGACGATGATCTCGGATTGATGCGCGAACACGCCGCGCTTGGGCAAGAGCCGCGTGCGGATCTGCTCGATCAGCTCGGGCACGTCGTCGGTCTCGAAGTCCGGCGTCCAGTGCGGCAGCTGCGAGCGCGCCAGGCTGCGCGCGCAGCATTCGCGGAAGTCCTCGGTCGGGAACAGCTGCGGGTCGTAGTTGCCGTAGACGAAGGGGTACGGGTAGTCGCGCCAGCGATCCGGCTTGGACAGGGTCGGCCGGCCGGTCAGCGAGCGCAGCACGCGCTCGCCCCACTTCGGCGCCGGGCCGGCGTGCCCGCTCGCGCCCGCCAGCGGCTCGGCCTGCGCCGCCGACAGCGGGCGCGCGTCCTTGGCCACGAACACGCCGCTGCGCGGCCGCGCCTCGAGAAAGCCCTCGTCCATCAGCTGCAGGTACGACGAGGTCACGGTGTTGCGGCTCAGGCCGAGCAGGCCCGCGAGCTCGCGCGACGACGGCAGCGCGGCGCCGGCGCTCAGGCGCCCGTCGAGGATGGCCTGCACCACCGCCAGGCGCAGCCGGCCCTGCAGCGGCAGCGCGGGTTGCTCGGGCAGCTCGAACAGTCGGGCCCATTGGACGGTGGAGCGCGAGGTGGCCATGACGATGCTCAGTCTAGCGGCCTGGCGCGACCGAATCCGCGCAACTGGCCCTAGCGGCGCGCCCGCGCTTTCCCTACGCTTGCCGGGATCGAACCCGAGGAGTACCGGATGAGCTCTGCCAATCCCCCCGTAACCGTCGCGACGCTGGCCGCCTTCAGCGCCGCCTGGAACCGCCACGACATCGACGCGCTGATGAGCTTCATGAGCGAGGACTGCGTGTTCCAGACCGCCGCCGGCCCCGACGCCTGCGGCACCCGCCTGCGCGGCACCGAGGCCGTGCGCCGGGCCTTCGTCGCGGCCTGGCAGGCGGTGCCCGACGCGCAGTGGACGAGCGGCGTGCACTTCGTCAGCGGCGACTTCGGCACCTCGCAGTGGACCTTCACCGGCACCGCCGCCGACGGCAGCCGCATCGAGACCGACGGCATCGACGTGTTCACGTTCCGTGACGGCAAGATCGCGCTGAAGAACGTGTTCCGCAAGGCGCGGCCGAACCTGCCGGCCGCGAAGTGATGCTGCCGTTCGCGAACGTGACGCGGGCCGAGCGCCGGGCCGCTCCATGGGCCACGAAGAGGCCCACTTCATGGACCTCGCCGGCCCGCCACCCCCTTGGGGGGTCGGGCGCTGTACTCAGCGACCGGGGGGTTCCATGAAACCGCTGCAGTTCACCGGCACCGCGCTGCCGGCCGAGAAGCGTTACGACCCGCACTACGACCCGCTGGTCGCGCCGAACCCGGGCGCGGGTCGCGCCTATGCGCCGACCTGGTGGGTCGCGAGTGCCGGCACGCCGCCCGACGACGACGGCCCGCTCACGCACGACATCGACGCCGACGTCGTCATCATCGGCTCCGGCTCGACCGGCCTGTCGACCGCGCTGTACCTGGCGCTGGAGCACGGCATCCGCGCCGTCGTGCTCGAGGCGAACCAGACCTCGTGGGGCTGCTCGAGCCGCAGCGGCGGCCAGGGGCAGAACGCGAGCGGGCGCCTGAAGCGCTCGCAGTGGATCGAGCGCTTCGGCCTGGACACCGCGAAGAAACTCGACACCGAGATCCGCACCGGCTTCGAGAACTTCCGTGCGCTGACGCAGAGAATCGACTGCGACGCCTTCGACGGCGGCCACCTCTACCTCGCGCACCGGCCCGAGAAGCTGGCCGCGCTGCGCGCCGAGTCGCGCGTGATGAACGAGAGCTTCGGCTACGCGACGCGCATGCTCGGCGCCGAAGAGATCCGGCGCGACTACTGCGACGAGCGCGAGACCGCCGGCGGCCTGTTCGAGGTCGAGGGCATCGGCATCCACCCGCTCAAGTTCACGTTCGGGCTGATCCGGCGCGCGCGCGCGCTCGGTGCCACCATCCACCCGGCGAGCCCGGTGCAGGGCTGGCAGACGATCAATGGCGTGCACCACCTGCGCACGCCCGGCGGCACGGTGCGCGCGAAGCGCGTCGCAGTCTGCACCGGCGGCTACACCGGCCAGGCGCTGAACCCGCTGCTGAAGAACAAGATCATGCCGATCCTGTCGAACTCGGTGGTCACGCGCGTGCTCAGCGAGGCCGAGATGAGGGCGTGCAATTTCCGCTCCGAGACCTTCCTGACCGACACGCGCATCTTGCGCTTCTACTACCGGCTGCTGAGGGATGGCAAAGGCGGGAACCGGCTGCAGCTCGGCAGCCGCAGCGCCGTCACCGGTGCCGACGCCGAAGACCCGGCGCACCAGAAGCTGCTGACCGATGCGATCGCGCGCAAGTTCCCGCCGCTGGCCGGCATCGCGATCGACTACTCGTGGTGGGGCTGGGTCGACGTGAGCCACGACATGATGCCGCGCATCGCCCGGCCCGACCCGGCCCAGAGCGTCTGGTACGCGGTCGGCTACGGCGGCAACGGCGTGTCGTTCTCGACCTGGGCCGGCAAGCGGCTGGCCGAACGCGTGGCCGGCAAGGACGCGGGTCAGGCGGTCTTCGAGCTGCCGATCTACGCCTCGCCGCTGCCGTTCCCGAACGTGCTCGGGCTCGTCGAGTCGGCGGCGTTCGCGCCGTTCCGGCGCTTCGGCCAGCGCTTTCTGTACAAGTGGTACTGGTTGCGCGACGAGAAGCTCTGAACCGAACCGCGCGGCTGAGCGGGTATTTCGAGGCCTGAACGTGCGCGCGCGGCGTAGCATCGAAGCGCCACTCCGCCGAACCAACGCATGACCGCCCCTGCCCGCCCGAGCCCGCCGAACCCGCACGTCGCCGCGCTCGCGCAGTACCGGCGCCGCGCCTCGGTCTACAACACCGAACTCGCGCTGTTCGAGCCGATCCGGCGCGCGACGATCGAACGCCTCGCGCTGCGGCGCGGCGACAGCGTGGTCGACGTCGGCTGCGGCACCGGCCTGAGCCTGCCGCTGCTGCACCGGGCGGTCGGCGCCACGGGCCGGATCATCGGCATCGAGCAGTGCCCAGAGATGCTGGCGCAGGCGCGCGACTGCGTGCGTCGGCATCGCTGGCGCAACGTGACGCTGATCCAGTCCTCGGCCGAAGACGCCTCGCTCGAGTGTCACGCCGACGCGGCGCTGTTCCACTTCACGCACGACATCCTGCGCGAGTCGCGCGCGCTCGCGAATGTCGCCGCTGCGCTGCGGCCGGGCGCACGTGTCGCCGCCTGCGGGCTGCAGTGGGCCAGCGTCTGGGCCTGGCCACTGAACCTGTTCGTGCTCGGCGCGGCGCTGCACTCGGTCAGCTCGCTCGAGGGGCTGAACCGGCCGTGGAGCCTGCTCGCGGCCTCGCTCGAAGGCTTGACGGTCGAGCCGCTGCTCGGCGGCGCCGTGTTCCTCGCGCATGGTGTGCGGCGCGCCTGATCGCGCGGTGCGGAATCACGCGCACCGAAATTGCCCAACCGCGCCCGGCGCGGACCAGGAGACGACGCGATGAAGATCCGCGAGCTGGCCACCGGCCTGCAATTCCCCGAAGGCCCGATCGCGATGGACGACGGTTCGGTCGTGCTGGTCGAGATCGCGCGCGGCACGCTCAGCCGCGTCACACCCGATGGCCGGGTCCATGTCGTCGCCGATCTCGGCGGCGGCCCGAACGGCGCGGCGATCGGCCCGGACGGCGCGGTCTACGTCTGCAACAACGGCGGCTTCCGCTGGGCGACCGAGAGCGACGGCACGCACAGACCCGTCGGTCAGGCCGAGGACTATTCGGGCGGGCGCATCGAACGCGTGGCCCTCGCCACCGGCCGCTTCGAGCGCCTGTACGACACGGTCGAGGGCTTGGGCCTGCGCGGCCCGAACGACATCGTGTTCGACGCGCACGGCGGCTTCTACTTCACCGACCTGGGCAAGGTGCGCGAGCACGAGATGGATCTCGGCGGCGTGTTCTACGGCCGTGCCGACGGCGCTTCGGTCGGCGTGATCGCGCGCCCGGCGATGACGCCGAACGGCGTCGGCCTGTCGCCGGACGGCAGCACGCTCTACTACGCCGAGACCGCGGGCGCGCGCGTCTGGGCCTACGACATCGAGGCACCCGGCAAGGTCCGCAAGGGCGGCTGGCCGTCGCCGAACGGCGCGCGCATGGTGACCGCCTCGCCGGGGGGTCAATGGCAACGCTTCGATTCGATGGCGGTCGATGCGTTCGGCAATCTCTGTGTCGCCACGCTGATGCACGGCGGCATCACGATCGTCGCGCCCGACGGCAGCACCAGCAGCCACGTGCCGCTGCCCGATCGCTTCACGACGAATCTGTGCTTCGGCGGCAAGGACCGGCGCACCGCGTACGTCACGCTCTCGGGCAGCGGCCGGCTGATCGCGATCGACGACTGGCCGGCGCCGGGCCTGAAGCTGAACCACGAAGCCTGAAGGATCGAGGAACTGAGCCATGAATCGAGACACACCCAGCGCCGACTACCTCGTCATCTCGCGCGGTCAGTGGGACCCCGAGCTGTCGCGCGAGCAGATTCAGGGCGCGATCGACGCGTTCTACGCATGGCGCGACCGGCTCGTCGCCGAGGGCCGGATGAAGTCCGGCCAGCGCCTCGCTCGCGAGGGCAAGCTCGTCACGCGGCAGGCGGTGACCGACGGCCCGTTCGCCGAAGCCAAGGAGGTGATCGGCGGCTACTGGTTCTTCGTCGCCGCGAGCCTCGACGAAGCCGCCGCGCTGGCGGCGTTGAACCCGTGCCTGGCCTGCGGCCTGAGCTACGAGGTGCGGCCGATCGACCCGCAGCGCGCGAGCGCGTTCGCGCCGACCAACGAGACGCCGGCGCGCCGGTAACGGCGCCTCAGGCGCCGCTGCCGTAGGGCCGCGTGATGATCTCGAGATAGTGGCCGTCGGGGTCGTTCCAGTAGACGCCGCGACCGCCGTCGTGGTGGTTGATGCGGCCCGGCTCCTGGTGCCGCGGGTCGGCCCAGTACGGCAGCGCGCGAGCGCGAATGCGCTCGAAGATCTGGTCGAACTCCGGCTCGCTGACGAGGAAGGCGTAGTGTTCGATCACGAGCTCGGCGTCGGCCGCGATGAAATCGAGCGTGACGCCGTTGTCGAGCGCGACGCCGAGGAACGGGCCGAAGCGCACCGGCGCGGGGCGCCCCAGCAGCTCGGCCAGAAAGTTCGCCGAGCGCTTCGGATCGCGCGCGTGGACGATGGTGTGGTTCAGTTCGATGGCCATGGCGTTCTGCGAGCCCGCACGTCACCGCTGCTCGGTGAGCACTCTACGACAGGCCGTACCATCGGGTTCCCGATGCCTGCCCTCACCGACGACCCCGATACCACGGTTGCCCTGCTGCCGAACGGCGTGCGCGTCGTCGCGATCCGGATGGCGCATCTCGAGACCGCCAGCGTCAGCGTCTTCGTGCGCGCCGGCAGCGCCCACGAGAGCGCGGCATTGAACGGCATCAGCCACGTCGTCGAGCACATGGCGTTCAAGGGCACGCACGCACGCGATGCGGGCCGCATCAATCTCGACGCCGAGCGCCTGGGCGCCGACGTCAACGCGCACACCGACAAGGACCACACCGCGTTCCACATGTCCGGCCTGGCCGCGCACGCGCCGCGCTTCGTCGCGATGCTCGGCGAGCTGGTGCGCGAGCCGACCTTCCCCGAGACCGAACTCGAGCGCGAACGCCAGGTGCTGCTGCACGAGCACACCGAGGACGAGGACGACCCGATGGCCACCGCCTACCGGTTGTTCGATCACGCCTGCTACGGCCTGCACCCGCTCGCGCAGGCGGTGATCGGCAGCCGGCGCAACGTCGAGCGGCTGCGCCGCGCCGACCTGGTCGGCTGGGTGCAGCGCCACTACCACGGCGCCAACGTGATCGTCGCGGCGGCCGGCGGCATCGATCCGGCGGCGATCCTCGATGCGGCGCAGGCGGCGTTGGGAGCGCTGCCGCTCGGCGCGCCGAGCGAGATCGCGCCGCCGACCTGGGGCGGCGGCATCCGCTCGCGCCGCATCGCCGGCAGCAGCCAGACCCACGTGGTGCTGGGCTGGCCGCTGCCCGGCCTGCTGGCCGCCGACCCCGCCGGCGAGGTCGCCGCCGCATTGTTCGGCGAGGGCATGAGTTCGCCGCTGATGGCCGAGCTGCGCGAGAAGCGCGGCCTGGTCTACTACGCCGCCTGCTCGGCCGACCTGCTCGCGCACGGCGGCGAGTTCGTCGTCGAGGCCTCGTTCGAGGCCGACAAGCTCGACGAGGTGCTGCGCGAAGTCGCGCGCTCGTTGCGGGCCCAGGCCGAGGCGACCGACCCGGTCGACCTGGAGCGCGCGCGCAACCAGCTCGCGGTGCGCCTGCTGCGCGCGCACGAGCGACCGGCGCGCCGGCTCGAGGACGCCGCGCTCGACCTGTTCGCGCTGCAGCGCGTGCGCTCGCAGGCCGAGCGCGTCGACCTCGTGGCGGCGGTGACGGCGTCCCAGGTACGCGACGCGTTCGCGCGCCTGCTCGCGGCGCCGGCCGCCGTGGCCATCGCGGGCCGGGTCGGCCGTGGCGCCAGCGAACGGGCGCGCGCCAGTCTGCACGCACTGGGCACGCCGGTCGGACCCGATTGACGGCAGCGCCGCCGCCATCGATCATCGCCGCCGGCGGCCGAGCCTCGCGCCGGGTTCAACATCAGGAGTGGTTTCACCATGACAGCCTTGAAGCGGATCGCATCGCAGGCCCTGCTCGCCCTCGCGGCGCTGGGGTCGGTTGCCGCGGCGAACGCCGCCGGCACGGTCGGCAACACGCTGCCGGCCGGCTTCCCGGTGATCGACGACGCATCGCTGGGCACGCCGCTGATCGGCTTCGGCGCGGCCGGGCCGGTGGCGCGCACGCCGGTCGTGTTCGTGCACGGCAACAACGACACGCCGTTTCCGACCGCGTGCAACCCCTACTACGGCAAGGTGCAGGCCTTCGCGCAGTACCTGGCCGACCATGGCTACGCGACCAGCGAGCTCTGGGCCGTCGGCTACCAGGGCGACCAGTGCGACCTGCCGGCCGACCAGACGCTGCGCTCGGGCGTCGCGCACACCGCGGCCGCGAACGTAGCCGACCTGCGCCGCTTCGTGCACGCGGTGCTCGCCTACACCGGCGCACGCGAGGTCGACATCGTCGGCCACAGCCTGGGCGTCGTGATCGCGCGCGAATGGCTGCGCCAGGACGACCAGGCGCCGCGCGTAGTGCGCAAGCTGGTGGCGGTCGACGGCGCGAACCACGGCATCATCAACTGCTCGCCGTCGCTGCTGAACTACTGGCAGGTGCCGTCGCTCGGCGGCTTCACGCCGGCCAGCGCGATCTGCCAGGAACTGGGCTCGCCGAACACGCCGTTCCTGCTGCGCCTGAACCACGGCCGCGAGTCGCCGCAGCGCTCGACGCAGACGCTGGTGATCCGCAACGCCGACACCGGCTTCGTCTACTTCCCGACGCAGGACGGCGTGCTCGCCGGCGTGCCGGCGCAAGACTCGTTCGGCCAGCCGGTCGACTTCTCCGGCAGCGCCCGGCTGCGCGGCGCGCGCGAGATCGACCTGACCGGCCAGGGCGTGCACGACGCGATCCTGGGCACCACGCACCTGGGCATCCTGAACTCGCCCGACACCTGGGCGGCGACACTGCGCTTCCTGAGCGCGCCGCCCGGGCGCTGAGCCGCGGCGACGTTCAGCGCGCTGCTGCGCCGGTGGCTTCGGCCAGTCGCTTCTTCTCGCGCAGCTTCTCGAGTTGCTCGTCTTCGAGGCGGCGCCGCGTGTCGAGCTGCTTCTGCATCTCCTGGTGGCGCTGTTCCTCGAGCTCGGCGGCCGAGGGCTCCTCGTCGATGGCCAGAGACATGAACGCCGACGGCGGCGGCTCGCCGCGCGGGCTCTTCAGCTTGATGTTCAGGCGCAGCTCGTTCGCCGAATCGGCATTGCGCAGCGCCTCGTCGAAGCTGATCAGGCCGTCGTTGTAGAGCTCGAACAGCGCCCAGTCGAAGGTGCGCATGCCGAGCTCGCGTGACCGCGACATGATGGCCTTGATCTCGTGGAACTCGCCCTGGAAGATGCGCTCGGCGATGGTCGGCGTGTTCAGCAGAATCTCGATCGCGGCCGCGCGGCCCTTGCCGTCCTCGCGCCGCACCAGACGCTGCGAGACGATCGCCCGAAGGTTCGCCGACAGGTCCATCAACAGCTGGTTGCGTCGCTCTTCGGGGAAGAAGTTGATGATGCGCTCGATCGTCTGGCTCGCGCTGTTGGCGTGCAAGGTGCCCAGGCACAGGTGGCCGGTCTCGGCGAAGGCGATCGCGTGCTCCATGGTCTCTGGGTCGCGGATCTCGCCGATCAGGATCACGTCCGGCGCCTGCCGCAAGGTGTTCTTCAGCGCGTGGCGCCACGACAGCGTGTCGATGCCGACCTCGCGGTGCGTGACCAGCGACTTCTGCGACGGGTGCACGTACTCGACCGGGTCCTCGACGGTGATGATGTGGCCGGCCGATGAGCGATTGCGGTGGTCGATCATCGCCGCCAGCGAGGTCGACTTGCCGGATCCGGTCGCACCGACCACCAGCACCAGGCCGCGCTTGGCCATCACGACCTCCTTCAATACCTCGGGCAGGCCGAGCTTCTCGAAGTTCGGGATCTCCGAGGCGATGGTGCGGATCACCATGCTGACGCAGCGCTGCTGTACGTACACGTTGACGCGAAATCGCGAGATCCCGGGGATCGAGATCGCGAAGTTGCATTCCATCTCGCGCTCGAACTCCTCGCGCTGGGCCTCGTTCATCATCGCGTGCGCGAGCATCCGCGCCGCCTCGGCGCTGAGCTTTTGCGCCGTCAGCGGCTGCATGCTGCCGTTGGACTTCATGCTCGGCGGGAAATCGCTGGCGATGAACAGGTCGGAGCCGCCCGCCTGGCTCATCGCGGCCAGCAACTTGTGCATGTAGGCACGGGCTTGTTCTTCGGTCAGGGCGGCCATCTCACTCCATCGGGGACGAGGCGCTCGTCGGGCGGGGTTTCGGGGTGCGTTCTTCGCACGAGAATGCCAGCGATGCTCCCCCTGCGCTGCGCGCAGAAGCAGCCG
Organism: Rhizobacter sp.; assembly: GCA_025355545.1. Lineage (GTDB taxonomy): Bacteria > Pseudomonadota > Gammaproteobacteria > Burkholderiales > Burkholderiaceae_C > LMDS01. Next base: position 3,954 of record JANXZN010000224.1, on the reverse strand, counting down.
AATCCGCCCGCTGTTCTGCCGGCCGCGGCGGCCGGTTCGATCAGGACACGACCTGGTAGTACAGGTTCTGCGGGTGCATGGCCTGCGCGAAGAAGAACCAGCGCTCGGCCAGCAGCCCCGGCACCTGGCACGCCAGCGCCAGCGCCCACGGCAGCGCCGCACCGCTCGCGACGCCCCACAGCGCGAGCAGCGCCGGCAGCGCGAAACACAGCACGATGAAGCCGAGCCTGACCCGCTTCAGCAACGCCAGGGTGCGGCCGTGGAAGAACTCGCGCGTGTTGAACGCGCCGGCCGACATGCCCATCGAGGTCTGCACCAGGTTCGGCGCGCGGATGCCGGTCGCCGACTGCAGGGTCGACTTGTGCTTGAGCGTCGCGTTGCGGCGCAGCGCGAGCGCGCGCGTGGCCCAGGCGAGCAGCGTGACGAGCAGCGCGCACGGGCCGCTGATGCGCAGCAACGCCGCCTCGCCCGCGAAGGCCGCGAGCGCGCTCGCCAGCACCAGCCCCGACGACAGCCCGATCAGCGCGAAGTTCACCGGCGTCAGCGGCTGCGCCCACTCCTCGATGAAACGCAGGCAGGCGTAGATCATCGCGGTGCAGTACGACAGCAGCGCCGCGACCGCGATCGCGGCGAGCGGCAGCAGCGGCGTGGCCACCCCGGCGCGCAGCGCCAGCCACCACAGGCCGACCACGCCGATGAACGCCGGCAGCACGACACATTCGCGCGACAGCCACGAGCTGCGCCACATCAGCACCGCACGCCATGCGCGCTCGGGCCGGCCGAGGTGGCCGAACGACGCGGCCAGCCCGATCAGCAACATCGCCTCGGCGAGCAGCAGCGCGCCGCTCGCGAAGCCGACGCCGAGCGGCACGCCCGCGAGCAGCGCCAGTGCGAGCGTGACGACCAGCCCCTGCGCCGCGCCGGCGATCGTAGTGAAGATCACGACCGAGAACGCGGGGTTCATTCGGCAGCCTTCGTGATGCGGCGGGGCAAGTATTGGTTCGCCGGCTGCGTCTCCCACTCGGGCATCAGCGCATAGCCGCCGCGCTCGCGGATCGCCTTCGAAACCTCGGAGTCCGGGTCTTTCACGTCGCCGAACAGGCGCGCCCCGGTCGGGCAGGCCTTCACGCACGCCGGCTTGCGGTCTTCCTTCGGCAGATGCTCGTCGTAGATGCGGTCGACGCACAGGGTGCACTTGGTCATCACCTGGCGCTCTTCGTCGAGCTCGCGCGCGCCGTAGGGGCAGGCCCAGGCGCAGTACTTGCAGCCGATGCACTTGTCGTAGTCGACCAGCACGATGCCGTCTTCCTTGCGCTTGTAGCTCGCGCCGGTCGGGCACACCGGCACGCAGGGCGGGTCTTCGCAGTGCAGGCAGCTCTTGGGGAAGTGGATCGTGTCGGTGCCGGGGAAGATGCCGGCTTCATACGTCTGCACGCGATTGAAGAAGGTGCCGGTCGGGTTGGCGCCGTAGGGGTTCTGGTCGGCGAGCGCGCCGGCGCTGCCCGAGGTGTTCCATTCCTTGCACGAGGTCACGCAGGCATGGCAGCCGACACAGACGTTCAGGTCGATCACCAGCGCGAGTTGCTTGGCCAGCGTCTCGCCGGGCAGCGCGGGTGCGCTTGGCGGTGGGCGTGTCGGCGGCGCCGACGGGCGCGGCGCCGGCGCGTCGGCGACGGCCGGTTGCAGCAGGTCCTGCAGCCAGCGGATCATGATGGCTTGCGCCCCGCGAAATAGGTCAGCACACGCGCCGCCTTGCCGCGCACGCCGGGCGCGGCCGGCACCGTCGCGATCTGCGGGAACGACTCGTGCGGCTCCTCGGGCTCGGCCGGCCGGATGCGCACGCGCACGTCGTACCAGCCCGCCTGGCCGGTGATCGGGTCTGAGTTGCTGATGGTCTTGGAGGCACTCCCCGCGAATGGCAACTCCTCGCTGATCAGGTGGTTCAGCAGGAAGCCCTTGCGCGCCTCGTCGGCGCCGGGGGCGAGCTGCCAGGCACCGTCGGCCTTGCCGATCGCGTTCCAGGTCCAGACCGTGCCGGGCTCGACCGCCTCGCTGGTGCGGATCATGCAACGCACCTTGCCCCACTGGCTCTCGACCCAGCACCAGCCGCCGTCGGCGATGCCGGCCGCGCGCGCGGTCAGCGGGTTGACCTGCAGGTAGTTGTGGCTGTGGATCTGGCGCAGCCACGCGTTCTGCGAATCCCAGGAGTGGTACATCGCCATCGGCCGCTGCGTGATGGCGTTCAACGGGTAGGCGGCCAGGTCGGTCGCGGCCTCTTCGAGCGGCGCGTACCAGAACGGCAGCGGGTCGAAGTAGGTGGCTATGCGCTCGCGCAGGTGCTCGGGCGGCTGCCGGCCCGCGCTCTTGCCTTGCGCCGCGAGGCGAAAGCTCTGCAAGGTGTCGCTGTAGATCGCGAGCTGCACCGGATCGTTCTTCTGGCGCCAGCCCTTGTCCTTCGCGAAGTCCAGGTACTCGCGGTTCCAGTTGCGCATGTAGTGCATGGTCTGCGGCATGTGGTACTGGAACACGCAGTCGTTCTTCGCGTACATGGCCCACTGGTTCGGGTTCGGTTCGCCGCGCAGATGCTTGTCGCCGTTCGCGCCGCGCCAGCCCATCAGGAAACCGATGCCCGGTTGCGGCTGGAAGTTGACGACGAACTCAGGGTAGTTCTTGAACTTGCGCATGCCTTGTTCGGTCGTGAACGCCGGGAACTTCAGGCGCGACGCGAGCTCGATCAGCACCTCCTGGAACGGTTTGCACTCGCCGGTGACCGGCAGCACCGGCACGCGCACCGAATCGACCGGGCCGTCGAACTCGGAGATCGGCCGGTCCAGCATGCTCATCACGTCGTGGCGCTCCAGGTAGGTGGTGTCGGGCAGCACCAGATCGGCGAACGCGACGGTCTCGCTCTGGAACGCATCGCAGACGACGAGGAACGGGATCATGTGCTCGCCCTTCTCGTCCTTGCGGTTCAGCATCTCGCGCACGGCCATCGTGTTCATGCTGCTGTTCCAGGCCATGTTGGCCATGAAGATCAGCAGCGTGTCGATGCGGTACGGGTCGCCCTTCACGGCATTCGTGATCACGTTGTGCATCAGCCCGTGCGCGCTCAGCGGGTGCTCCCACGAGAACGCGTGGTCGATGCGGATCGGCGAGCCGTCGGGGTTGATCGCAAGCTCGTCGGGATTCGCAGGAAAACCGAGCGGGGCCGCGTTCAGCGGCGTGTTCGGCTGGATCATCTCGGGCGAGTTGAACGCGCGGTAGTTCGGCACGATGTGGCGCGGGTACGGCGCCTTGTGGCGAAAGCCCCCGGGCGCGTCGATCGTGCCGAGCACGCTCATCAGCACCGCCAGCGCACGCACCGTCTGGAAGCCGTTCGAGTGCGCCGCGAGGCCGCGCATCGCGTGGAACGCGACCGGGCGCGCCTGCGTGGTCGGGTGGACCTTGCCCCAGGCATCGGTCCACGGGATCGGCAACTCGAAGGCCTGCTTCAACGCGGTGTCGCCCATCTCGCGCGCGAGTTGGCGGATGCGCTGCGGCGCGATGCCGGTGATCAAAGCGGCCCACTCCGGCGTGCAACTCGCGACGCGCTCGCGCAGCAGCTGGAACGACGGCGCGACCCGGGTGCCGTCGGCGAGTTCGCAGTGCCCTTCGAGCGCCGGATCGCAGCCGTCGGCGATGCCTTCGGGATAGGCGTTGAGAATTCGGCCGCTCGTCTTGTCCCACACCAGCTTGTTGTGCGGATGCCGGCCGTCGCCCGGCGGGCCCTTCTCCGGGTTCGGGTCGAACGCGAACAGGCCCTGGCGCGCGCAGTCGTCGAGCACCACCAGCTGCGGCGCGTTCGTGAAGCGCTTCAGGAACGCGTGATCGATCAGGTCGTTCACGATCAACTCGTGCAGCAGCGCCATGAAGAGGGCCCCGTCGGTGCCAGGCTTGATCGGTATCCACTCGTCG
>JANXZN010000128.1 GCA_025355545.1 Rhizobacter sp. | reverse complement strand
ATTGCGAGCCGCTGCCGCATGAAAGCTGCGGACCAAATCCGCTTCCTCGCCATCACATAAGGGCGGTTCCTGACCAGCGTTCACAGCGAGAGAATCCATTCGGCGATTGGCAGCCAGCTCTCGGCCTCGTTCTCTCGGCCCGATCGCGCCCAACAGCTAAGGTTGTCGACGACGACGAGAGCGGTGTCGGCCTCGATCATGGCCTCCAGCTCCTCTTGACCCTGGTACGTCGACACATCGGGCATCGCGCGCCCGTCAGGCAACAGGTCGGGCGTGAACACCCGGAAGAATCCGGGCTCGGGCTCCCTGTCCGGGCAGTGCATCAGCATTCGCTTCTGCATCACTCCGCCCGGCAGCTCGCCGTCGAGATACAACACCTTGCGTGCCTTGGGCGCCTTCCACTTGGCGAACTGGCCGCCTGTTGCGACTGCAAACGCGATCGAAAGACCGAAGTGCGTCTTGCCGATGCCGCGCGCAGCAAACACCATGCACAGGTCTTGCGAGTGCAACCAAGGTCCGAGGATCACGTCGCGCTGTTTGAAGTGCATCCTCGCAAGCTCATGCACGTCAACCGCCCGGATCGGCATCGACCGAGCCGCTACGACGGCGTGGCCTCCCTGACGTTCGATCCTGGCGTCGAGGTCCAGAAGCGCCGCGTTCATCGGCTCGCCTCTTCGCGCAGGTAAGCGATGCGGCCGGCCGCCGTCCTCACGCGCAGCAAGTCGTCGGCCGTGAGAAGTACGCCATGGGCGACGTTGGCGGCAGCGAGCGCGACGAGGTTCGCTTCATCGGCGAGCAAGTCGAGCGCCTGGGTCGCGCTGAGCATGCCGATCTTTCGTGGCCGTGATGCCCCGCCATCACGCGCCGGGAACAGGTCGGATACGTCGAGATCAATCGCGGCGGCGATCTCCTCAATCGAGCATCCTTTCCAGCAGCGCAGCAACACCGCATCGTTCTGCGCGACGCCGATCGACAGCGCCGAACGGTTGCCGCCGCAGGCCGGGCATGCGGCACGCCAGCGGTCACGACCCGAAGGGCGCGGCTTGTCGAGGCGCGCGAGCACAGCGGCGACCGGCCCGCTCATTCGGCACCCCCGACGCGGCCGAGGAAGTCTGCGACCTGATCGAGTGTGCTGAGCTCTCGGAGGTACTGCCACTTCGACACGAAGTACGCGGGCTTCCCGTCGCGCGCATCGGTACGCGAGAGGCTGTACCCCTTGAGCGCGAGCAACGCGCGCAAATTTGTGAACAACTTTTCTTGATCGCGAGCGACAAGAGCGGCAGAATCGGGATGCGTTGATTGATCCAAGAGGCCGGCACCGTTGGTGCGGTGGCCGGCTTCATCGTTTTCAGGCGTGGCGTTGCCGGCCTGCTCGGCGAGTGAGTGCGTCATGGTGGCGCCTCACTTCGAGAACGCAGCGTGCTGCGCCCTCAACCATTCAGTCACATCTCCCGAGCGCCAGCGGCTGCATCGAGTAGACAAGCGGACTGGCTGCGGGAATGGACGCACCGTGTCGCGCATGCGGTCGTAGATGCTCGTGCGCTTGAGCCCGACTACGGCGCACACCGTGTCGATGTGCATGAGCGAGTCGGGATTGTTGGACGCGGCCGCGGTCTGCGATGCGACACGCTCGGTGCGGTACTCGGATTGAAGGCCCGCGGCGGTGGCCTGAGCGGCTTGCTGGTTCATTTCGGTCAACCTCGGCTTCGTGGTGGTCACGGCCTAGGTTCGCCGACTTTTGCTCAACGGAAAAAATCGGCGATTCTTTCCTCGCGGCCCGGGGATCGGACTGCCGTCACAGCTTCTTCCAAACTGCCTGGAGGTCGGTCGCTGCCGTGCGAGCCGCGGTCCGTCGCTCTTGAATGGTTCGGACGATGTTCAGCACGTTGCGGCGCGTCTGGTCGATGCGCTCGCCGACTCGTGCACTGAACTGTTGGGCGGACTCAAACTTGGACGATGCGTCTAGTGTAGTGTTGCATTCTGTTTAGAACTTAAGCGGCTATTCGCGCGGATGACCTTCTGCAAGATGTCGGCAGCGCTCTTGGTCCAGATGAACGGCTTGGGTTTGGTGTTGTGATGGGCGACGTACTCATCAATGGCGGCGACCAACTCCGCCACGCTGGTGAATACGCCACGACGCAGCCGATTGACGGTGATGTCGCGGAAGAAGCGCTCGACCATGTTCAGCCACGACGCCGAGGTCGGC
>JANXZN010000103.1 GCA_025355545.1 Rhizobacter sp. | reverse complement strand
GTGACGGCGTTGGCCTGCGCAAGCTTCAGCATGGCCTTGGCCGACTCTCGCTCATCAATGGGATCGACGCCAGCGTCTGCCTTGGCGCGTGCCGCGCGCGCCGCGTCGCGTGCACCCGCGAGCGTCACGTCGGGGAACCCGCCGAGCCCCATGTCGCGGCGCTTGCCTCCGACCGTCATGCGCAGAATCCAAGTGCGGCCGCCGCTGGGCAGCACCTGCAACGCCAGGCCGGCCACGCCGCCCACAAAGTGCAGGCCCGAATCGACAATGCGATTCACGGCCAGCGGGCTCAGTTCAACTGCCTTCTTTGGCATTGCCAAGCCTCCGCCGAACTTTCGAACCCATTTACTTACCCATCATCAGATTTGAGACTGGATGATATGACGTGATTTGCGGCGACGCAACTCACACCGGGCAAAACGACCGTCAACTCGTCTCACGATTCGGCTTGAGATGGTGTGAAGTTCGATTCCGGAGGACTCCGGCTCCGCCAGTAGACTGTTTTACCTGTTCGTAGCGATCCAAAAGTGCCCCTAAGTCGTTGATTTACGGGCATTTTTCATTCCGCGACGGGTCGTAGGCGTTCGTCACTATGCAGTCTTGGGGGCTCTCCCGTTCTGCGTGTTCGATTCCCTTCGGAATGCATCCTTCACGCGATTGTCCGTGCTACTGCAGCGCGGACAGTGCTGGACACGGCAAGGCGAATCGCACGCGCCCAGCAGGCGCGATCGTTTCACCGTGCCGCGCAGCGATACCGAGGGTCGGTACCCGACAGGCGACCGCGCGAGCCGCACTCGGAGATCCAAAGGTCACTCGAAATGCTTTGCGCTCATGACGAACCTGCTTCGCGGCTCGGCGATGCGCGAAGTGCTTCTCGTGGTGGAGGCGCGACGATGGCCTCTGTCGTATTCAGTCGAAAGAAGGCCGGCATGAAGTTGGACATCCACGATATCTTGAAGAAGCTACCGCACCGCTATCCGTTCTTGCTCGTTGACCGCGTCTTGAAGCTGGAGAAAGGCAAGCGAATCGAGGCGTTGAAGAATGTCACGATCAACGACGCCTTCTTTCAAGGGCACTTCCCGCACCGACCTGTGATGCCAGGCGTGTTGTTGCTCGAAGCGATGGCACAGACAGCCGGGTTGCTGGCGTTCGAGACTTTCGATGAAACGCCGGACGACACAAAGATGTACTACTTTTGGGGGCATCGATGGCGCGCGATTCAAACGCCCGGTTGAACCCGGCGACCAGCTGATCCTCGATGTCAGATTCGTCCGCAAGAAGGTTGGAGTGTTCAAGTTCAAGGCCAATGCCTTTGTCGGCGGCCGGTTGGCTGCCGAGGCAGAGTTGTTGTGCAGCCGGGTCGCTCTTGCGTGATGCGGCAACGGGTGTTCGCGGACTCAAGGCCAAGCATCGGAACGCCGATTGAAATTGAAGTCTTTCTGCAGTTGGGACGGAGACACGCTGGTGCTCAACATCCTGGGTACGCCCGGCGCGTCACGTGACGCCATTGGCAAGGTCAAGGGACATCAACTGAAGGTCAGCGTGACCGAGGCCCCGCGTGTTGGCAAGGCCACGGACCACATGGTGCGTTTCCTCGCGGAGGAGTTCGGCGTGGCCCGGTCCGACATCGAGGTCGTGTTCGGGCGCAAGAACGTCAACAAGCAATTGCGCATCATTGCGCCGAAGGTGCTGCCTGCCGGCGTCGATCAGTTCAAACACGGGCGCGTCGTGGCGTGTACAAGCCCAACGGATGGCCTGTTCGAACTCGTGCAGTGCAACCGCCACTCGCCCGGCCCGCGCATGCTTTGAAAACGCGCTCAACTGCCCGCTGGTCTCGTCAACCGCCTTGCTCGCAGCACGCAAGTCGAGTGGCTCCATGACCACGGCGCCATGATCGCGAGCGATCTGCAACGCCACAGCCGGTTCTGCCGATCGTGCGATCGTGCGATCGTGGCCACACGGCGCCCTTGCTTGCCCTTCATCCAGCCGAAGTGCACTGCCGCCAGGTCCGCCTTAGGTATGTGGTCGATCCGAATCGGCTCGGCCAGGCGCAGCACGCGAGCCGGAAGCGAAAGTTCCCGTAGGAACGACGACGCGCGGCGTCGGGCGGTGCGAGATGAATCTCCTGACGAGACCCGTCCAGAATGCGCTCGATCGGCAGACACCTTCCACTGGGAACTGCAAGCTCAGGGCGTCCTGGTCCTTGCGATCGCCGCTATCGACAGCGCTGGCAGCGCAGTGGGTAGGTCCGGGTGCTGGTCGTGTTGTGTCGTGTTGCCCACCCGGGCGAAAAACAGCGCGCGGATGTCTGCGCGGTGTCGTTCGCGGGTCTGCCGCAGCAGCGATATCAACTCGCTGATGATTGCAAGCCGTTGGGGCACGAGCACGTGCCGGTGTTCGACCGCTGCGGCGGCCCGGGCGGATGCGATGTCCCGCTCGCACGCAGTCAGCCGGGCCTGAAGCGCCAAGGCGCGCGGCCCGGCGCGTACGATGGCTATCGGTCGTGCTGGGCAGCGGGGCGCTTTCGCACCGCACCGAGGATTCCGCGCAGAATTTCCAGCGGCGGGGGCGGGCAGCCCGGCACGATTGCATCGACCGGAATCACGTTGGACACCCTGCCGCGGCTGGCATAGCTCTCGCCGAAGATGCCGCCGGTGCAGCCGCAGTCTCCCACGGCGACCACCAGCTTCGGCTGCGGCGTTGCGTCATAGGTGCGTCGCAGTGCCTCCTCCATGTGGCGCGACACCGGGCCTGTCACCAGCAGCATGTCGGCGTGGCGCGGGCTGGCGACGAACTTGATGCCCAAGCCCTCGATGTTGTAGTACGGGTTGTCGAGCGCATGAATCTCCAGCTCGCAACCGTTGCACGAACCGGCATCGACCTGGCGAATCGTCAGCGCCTGGCCGAGGATGTCGAGGATGTCCTGATGGATGCGCTGGACCGCCGCACTGTCTGCGTCGGCAGGCTGCGGCGCCGGCTCGGTGACGATGCCGGTGCGAACGATTTGCTTGAGCACGTGCCACATCAGAGGTCGTGTCCCGAGTAGCTCAGATTGAAGGACTTGTTGATCAGCGGAAAGTCCGGAACGATGTTCCCCATCACGGCATGCGCGAGCACCGGCCAGTTCTGCCACGACGGGTCGTGGCAATGACAGCGCCCGATGCGGCCATCTGCTCCGACTTCGAGCGCGACCAGGACTTCGCCGCGCCAGCCTTCGACCCAACCCGCCCCCATCGAGGATGTCGCACTCGGTTGCAATTCGGCGCGCGTGCCGTCACCCGGCAGGCCATCGCAGATCAACCGAATGAGACGCAAGGACTCGAACGTTTCTTCGAACCGGACGGTCACGCGCGCAGCGACATCGCCATTTCGGTGTGTGGCCATCGACACATCGAAGCGCTCGTAGGGCGTCCACTCGTGATCACAGCGCAAGTCGAAGGCCTGTCCGCTGGCCCGCCCGGCCAACCCCGCGAGTCCGAGTTGCGCGGCGAGTTGCGGCGTGACCCGTCCGGTCGTGACGAACCGGTCCTGCAAACCGGCGTGTTCTTCGTACACGATCTTCATCGCCCGGACCTCGCCCTCGATGTCGTCGCATTGGCGGCGCAACCGATCCAGCATGGGCGACGGCGGATCCATCGCGATACCGCCGGGCACGATGGCGTCCATCATGAAGCGGTGTCCGAACGCGTCTTTAGACAGGCGCTGCCAGTCCTCGCGCAGGCGCGAGAACTGCGCCGAGCCGAAGGACAGGGCCGCATCGTTGCCGAGTGCACCCAGATCGCCCAGGTGGTTGGCCACACGCTCGCGCTCCAGCATCAGTGCGCGCAGCCAGGCCGCGCGTGCCGGAACGCTGCAGCCCCACGCCGACTCGAGCGCCATGCAGTAGGCCCACGTGTACGCCACGGTCGAGTCGCCTGACACTCGACCCGCGAGCCGGTACGCATCGAGCGGCGCCAACTCGGTGAAGCGCCGCTCGATGCCCTTGTGCGCGTAGCCCAGGTGCTCTTCCAGTCGCAGGACCTTTTCGCCAACGACCGAGAGGCGGAAGTGGCCGGGCTCGATGATGCCGGCGTGCACCGGGCCGACGGCGATCTCGTGCACGCCATCGCCTTCGACGCGCACGAAGGGGTAGTCGGCAGGAAGGGTACGAACGTTCGAAGGTGTGGGGTCGGCGTCGTGCTGCAGCGGTGCCCTTCCGGGCGCCCACAGACCGTGGTCAAGCCACGGTCGCTGGTCGTGGCTGGCCTCTGCCCTCAGGCCCGACAGGTCGGCCATGGCGCGCTGCATCCTGACAGCGCAGGGGAACACGGGCGCGAGGTCGGGGAAGCCGGGCGCCTCCTGCTCGATTCCCAACTCGATCCAGACCAGCCCTTCGAGCACCGCGTAGGCCGCGAACGCTGCGACCCCGCCGGCCGTGGCGTGACGATCTGCGCCCCACATCGAAACCAGTCGCCCGCCCTGTTCCGCGACGGCGCGGGCCGTCGCACTCCATGTGTCGCGATCCACCCGCCCGTGCCAGATGGGCAGCGGTGCCGGCAGCCGCTGCAGGTCGAGTCGGAGGTCCGAGAGCGCCATGGCGTCAGTTCCCCAGCATCGCAGCGGCCTGGCGGTACCAGGCATCCAGGTACGGCGGGATGTACAGGCCCAGCATCAGCCCGAGCGCCAGATGCAGGAACACCGGGATCAGCGCCGGCGGATGCGCCAGCGGCTTGACGTTGGTGTCGCCGAACACCATCGGCTGGACCCGGCTGAAGACCGACGCAAACGCCAGCCCGAGTGCGATCAGCAGGAACGGTGTCGCCCAGGGTTGATCGCGCATCGCGGTGGTGACGATCAGGAACTCGCTGGCGAAGACGCCGAACGGCGGCATGCCCAGGATCGCCAGCGCGCCCAGCATCAAGCCCCAGGCCACCGTCGGACTCACCTTGATCAGCCCGCGGATGTTCTCTATGACCTGTGTGCCGGCCTTCTGCGTGGCGTGGCCGACAGCGAAGAAGATCGCCGACTTGATCAGCGAGTGCACCGTCATGTGCAGCAGCCCGGCGTAGGTGGCGATCGGCCCCCCCATCCCGAAGGCGAAGGTCATCATGCCCATGTGCTCGATCGATGAGTACGCGAACATGCGCTTCACGTCTTTTTGCCGGATCAGGAAGAACACCGCCGCCACCACCGACAGCAGGCCGAAGCCCATCATCAGCCGGCCCGACAGCGCGCGGCTGTGCAACGCGCCGTCGGTCAGCACCTTGCAGCGCAGCACCGCGTACAGCGCCACATTCAGCAGCAGGCCCGAGAGCACCGCGGACACAGGTGTCGGGCCCTCGGCATGCGCATCGGGCAACCAGTTGTGCACCGGCACCAGGCCGACCTTGGTGCCGTAGCCGATGAACAGGAACGCAAAAGCCAGCGTGATGATGTTCGGGTCGAGCTGGCCCTTCACCGCATCGAGGTTGGTCCAGAGCAGGGCCCCGCCTTCGGGGCCGATGACCTTCGCGGCCGCCATGTAGAGAAGCACGGTGCCGAACAGCGCCTGGGCGATGCCAACGCCGCACAGGATGAAGTATTTCCACGCGGCCTCCAGGCTCGCCGCGGTGCGGTAAACGCTGACCAGCAGCACCGTGGTCAGCGTCGCGGCTTCCATCGCGACCCAGATGATGCCCATGTTGTTGGTCGTCAGCGCCAGCAGCATCGTGAAGCTGAACAGCTGGTACATGCTGTGGTAGAGGCGCAGCCGCGGCGGTGTCATCTTGCCGTGGTCACGTTCCACCCGCATGTACGGCCTAGAGAAGATCGAGGTGGTCAACCCGACGAAGGCCGTCAACGTGACGAGGAAGACGTTGAGCGGGTCGATGTAGAACTCGCGATCCCATACCAGCATCGGCCCGCTCTCGATGATTCGCGCCGTCAGCACGCAGGCCGCGACGAACGTGCCGAAGCTGAAGCCCACATTGACGTCGCGTGCGTTGTCGCGGTGGCCGAACAGCGCAAGCACCACCCCACCCATCAAAGGGCAGGCGAGCAGAAAGGCCAGCGGATTCAACTCGAAGCTCAACTCAGTCTTCCTTCAACTTCTCGAGGTTGCGGATGTCCAGGCTGTCGAACTGCTCGCTGATCTACCTGTTCACGATGCAGGGCGCAACGCTGGCGCTCGCGAC
>JANXZN010000019.1 GCA_025355545.1 Rhizobacter sp. | reverse complement strand
ACGGGTGTGCGCGAGGCTCTGGTACTCTTTCATTTGGAAGCTCCTTTCCTTGGTCGGATAAGAAGCATCCACGACCGCTCCACACGGTCAAACCTGTGCGAGTCCCCCGGCATAGCCGGGGGCTTGCCTTATGAGTCAAGGGCGCGACTTTAGCACCGTGACCTGACCGAAGCTTTACGCAAAAACGGTCACGCGGCTTGGCACAGAGCCAGGCGTTCGCGGGCCATGCGGTACTCCCGCGCAAGGCGGGCGATGAGCTCGCTCGCCGGCGTCACCGCCTTGATGCTGCCGATGCCCTGCCCGCAGCCCCAGATGTCTTTCCAGGCCTTCCTGGCGTCGCCGCCGAAGTTCATCGAGCCGGGGTCGCTCTCGGGCAACTTGTCGGGGTCGAGCCCGGCCGCGCGAATCGAGGGCTTGAGGTAGTTGCCGTGCACGCCGGTGAACAGGTTGCTGTAGACGATGTCGTCGGAGCTGCCTTCAACGATGGCCTGTTTGTAGCCCTCGGCCGCACGCGCTTCGGCGGTCGCGATGAAGGCCGAGCCGATGTAGGCGAAGTCGGCACCCATCGCCTGGGCCGCCAGCACCGCGCCACCACTGGCGATCGAACCGCTGAGCGCCACCGGGCCGTCGAACCACTCGCGGATCTCCTGGATCAAGGCGAACGGGCTCTTCACGCCAGCATGGCCACCCGCACCCGCGGCCACCGCGATCAGGCCGTCAGCGCCTTTTTCGATCGCCTTTTTCGCGAAGAAGTTGTTGATGATGTCGTGCATCACCACCCCGCCCCAGGCGTGAACCGCATCGTTCACATCGATGCGTGCGCCCAGTGAAGTGATGATGATCGGCACCTTGTACTTGGCACACACTTGCATGTCGTGGTCGAGCCGGTCGTTGCTCTTGTGAACGATCTGGTTGACCGCGAACGGCGCCGCGGGCCGGTCGGGATGGGACGTGTTGTAAGCCGCCAGTGTTTCGGTGATCTCGGCCAGCCAGTCGTCGAGCTGTTCGGCCGGGCGCGCGTTGAGCGCGGGCATCGCACCGACCACGCCGGCCTTGCACTGCTCGATCACGAGCTTGGGGTTGCTGATGATGAACAGCGGCGCGCCGATGATGGGCAGCGGCAAGGAACCGAGAACTCCGGGCAAGGGCATGGTCTTGTCTTTCACCCGCGGCGCGGGTCGTTGATTTGAAGTTGGAGCCGACGTCAGAACGAATCGAGCGCCAGCGCGGTGACGCTGTCGGCGCCGTCCACGATCGAGTCGCGCAGCCCCGGCACCTTGGTCAGCAGGTGCTCGGCGTAGAAGTGCGCGGTGGCGACCTTGGCGTTCAGGAAGACGGCATCGCCCTCGCCTTTCGCGAGCTGGTCTTCGGCCACAACGAGCGCACGCGCCATCTGCCAACCTGAGACCACATTGCCGGCGAGCATGAGGTACGGCACCGAGCCGGCGTATTTCGCATTGAGGCTCGCATTGCCGGCGACGAAGTCCACCACCTGCTCGAACGCCGCGCGTGCGGCGCGCAGGCGCTTGAGCATCGAGCGTGCAGCGGCGCTGTCGTGCCGGGCCAGCTCGCCTTCGGTGACCGCCATCCGTGCCGCGATCGCCTTCGGCGTGCGCCCGCCATCGCGCGCGGTCTTGCGCCCGACCAGGTCGTTCGCCTGGATCGCGGTCGTGCCTTCGTAGATCGGCAGGATGCGTGCATCGCGCAGGTACTGCGCCGCGCCGGTCTCTTCGATGAAGCCCATGCCACCGTGCACTTGCACGCCCAGGCTGGCCACCTCCACGCTCATCTCGGTGCTGTAACCCTTGATCAGCGGCACCATGAATTCGTAGAAGGCCTGATTCTGCTTGCGCACTTCGGCATCGGGGTGATGGTGCGAAGCATCGAATGCCGCAGCGGCCGTGATCGCCATCGCGCGGCAGCCTTCGGTGTAGGCGCGCATCGTCATCAGCATGCGCTTCACGTCGGGGTGGTGAATGATCGCCCCGCTGTCCGGCAAAGAGCCATCGACCGGGCGCGACTGCACACGCTCTTTCGCGAACGCCGCGGCCTTCTGGTAGGCGCGCTCGGCCACCGCGATGCCCTGCATACCGACGGCGTAACGGGCCGCGTTCATCATGATGAACATGTACTCGAGGCCGCGGTTCTCTTCACCGATCAACTGGCCGACCGCACCCCCGTGATCGCCGAACTGCAGCACCGCCGTGGGGCTGGCCTTGATGCCGAGCTTATGCTCGATGCTGACGCAGTGCGCATCGTTGCGCGCACCCAGCGAGCCGTCTGCGTTGACCCTGAACTTGGGCACGATAAACAGGCTGATGCCCTTCACGCCTTCGGGCGCACCGACGACCCGCGCCAGCACCAGGTGCACGATGTTCGACGCCATGTCGTGCTCGCCGTAGGTGATGAAGATCTTGGTGCCGAAGACCCTGAACGTCCCATCGGGCTGTGGCTCGGCGCGTGTGCGAACCTGGGCCAGGTCGGAGCCGGCTTGCGGTTCGGTCAGGTTCATCGTGCCGGTCCACTCGCCCGAGATCATCTTGGGCAGGTACAGTGCCTGCTGCTCGGGCGAACCAGCGGTGAGCAATGCTTCGATCGCACCATCAGTCAGCAGCGGGCACAGCGCGAAGCTCAGGTTCGCGCTGTTGAGCATCTCGATGCAGGCCGCACCAATGGTCTTGGGCAAGCCCTGACCACCGAAGTCGGCCGGGTGTTGCAGCCCCTGCCAACCGCCTTCGCCGAACTGGCGAAATGCCTGCTTGAAGCCCGGCGTCGTGGTGACCACGCCGTCTTTCCACGACGAGGGGTTGCGGTCACCTTCCCAGTTCAGCGGCGCGACCACGCCTTCGTTGAACTTGGCGCACTCCTCGAGCACCGCCTGTGCGGTCTCGATGCCAGCCTCTTCGAAACCCGGCAGCTTGGCCACCTCTTCGAGGCCGGCGAGTTCTTTCATGCAGAACAGCATGTCGTTGACGGGGGCGCGGTAGGTCATGGTTTGTCTCCAGATGGAACGAGGGCGCGACAACCTGCGTTGCGCGCCCCGAATGTCACGGCCTCATGGCACGCGATGTCAGCCGAGTGCTTTCACCAGTTCAGGCACGGCGATGAACAAGTCGGCCTCGAGGCCATAGTCGGCGACGCTGAAGATCGGCGCCTCGGGATCCTTGTTGATCGCGACGATGACCTTGCTGTCCTTCATGCCCGCGAGGTGCTGGATCGCGCCGCTGATGCCGACCGCGATGTAGAGCTGCGGTGCGACGATCTTGCCGGTCTGCCCGACTTGCCAGTCGTTCGGTGCGTAGCCCGCATCGACCGCGGCGCGGCTCGCTCCGAGTGCCGCACCGAGCCTGTCGGCCAGCGGCGTCAGCACTTCGTTGAACTTCTCGCTGCTGCCCATCGCACGACCGCCGGAGACGATGATCTTCGCGGCCGTCAATTCGGGTCGGTCGTACTTCGCGATCTCGCTGCCGACGAACACTGACTTGCCCGAGTCGGCCACGCTGGTGAGTGTCTCGACCGCAGCCGAACCGCCGGTAGCCGCCGCGGGGTCGAAGCCGGTCGTTCGCACGGTGATCACCTTGACCGCATCCAGGCTCTGCACCGTGGCGATCGCATTGCCGGCGTAGATCGGGCGCTCGAACGTGTCGGCACTCTCTTGGCCCGATCCTTCGACCTTGGTGATGTCGGAGATCTGGCCCACGTCGAGCTTGGCCGCGACGCGCGGCGCGACGTTCTTGCCCGCGGCGGTCGCCGGGAACAGGATGTGGCTGTAGTCCTTCGCGATCGCAAGCACCTGTGCGGCGACGTTCTCGGCCAGGCCGTGCCCGAAGTACGCCGCATCGGCGTGCAGCACCTTCGCGACACCGACGATCTGCGCAGCGGCGGCCGCTGCGGCGCCGGCATTCGCGCCGGCGATCAGCACGTGCACGTCGCCGCCGCACTGCAGCGCGGCGGTCACGGTGTTCAGCGTCGCGCCCTTGACGGTGGCGTTGTCGTGTTCGGCAATTACAAGGGAAGCCATCTCAGATCACCTTCGCGTCGTTCTTGAGTTTGGAGACCAGGGTGGCGACATCGGGCACCTTGATGCCGGCGCTGCGCTTGGGTGGCTCGCTCACTTTCAGGGTCTTCAGGTGCGCCCTGACGTCCACGCCGAGGTCGGAGGGCTTGAGCACCTCCATCACCTTCTTCTTGGCCTTCATGATGTTGGGCAAGGTAACGTAACGCGGTTCGTTCAGGCGCAGATCCGTGGTGATGATCGCGGGCAGGGTCAGCTTCAAGGTCTCGGCACCGCCGTCGACCTCGCGGGTGACGCTGACCGCGTCGGCGCTCAACTCGACCTTGGAGGCGAAGGTGGCTTGCGGCAAGTCGCACAGCGCGGCGAGCATCTGGCCGGTCTGGTTGCAGTCGTCGTCGATAGCCTGCTTGCCGAGGATCACGAGGCCGGGTTGTTCCTTGTCGAACAGCGCCTTCAGCAGCTTGGCGACCGCCAGCGGTTGCAACTCGTCGGTGGTCTCGACCAGGATCGCGCGGTCGGCGCCGATAGCCATCGCGGTGCGCAGCGTTTCCTGGCACTGCGTGACGCCGCACGAGACGGCGATGACTTCGGTGACGAGGCCCTTCTCGCGCAAACGTATTGCTTCTTCGACGGCAATCTCGTCGAACGGGTTCATGCTCATCTTGACGTTGGCGATGTCCACGCCGATGCCGTCGCTCTTGACGCGAACCTTGACGTTGTAGTCGACGACTCGTTTGACCGGGACGAGAACCTTCATTCAGCTGTCTCCTCAAGCAGGGATTCGGGGTTCGGCAGATTCTAGTTCGCGAGCGAACGATTGCCTTGCCGCGAAGGTGACGCGCCCCGCAAAAGCGAACGATCGTGCTATTTTAGCTGAACGCCACCGCTAGACTGCGCACGCCATGAACGAACGCACTGACTTCGCCGAACTCGACGCCGCCGCATCGTCGACCGATTGCATCGGCGTGTTCGATTCGGGTGTCGGCGGCCTGTCGGTGCTGCGCGCGCTGCATCAGCGCCTGCCTGACGCGTCGATGATCTACATCGGCGACGTCGCGCATGCACCTTACGGCGAGCGTGCGACGCACGAGATCGTCGCGCGCTGCGCACTGATCGTCGAACACCTCGCCGCCGCGGGTGCGCGCGTCATCGTGATCGCCTGCAACACCGCCACGGTGCTGGCCATCGAGACCCTGCGCGCGCGCTGGCCGACGCTGGTCTTCGTCGGCGTCGAGCCGGGAGTGAAGCCGGCGGCGGCCCGTTCGCGCTCGCGGCGCATCGCGGTGATGACGACGGCCGCGACCGCGACCAGCGATCGTCTTCGCCATCTGATCGCGCGCTACGCCGAAGGCATCCACGTTCATGTGCAACCGTGCCCGGCGCTCGCGGGCGCGATCGAATGCGGCGTGCTCGGCGGGCCGGCGCTGCGCGAAATCCTGCAGCCGTATTGCGACGAGATCCTCGCCGCCAAAGTCGACACCGTGGTGCTGGGATGCACGCACTACCCGTTCGTCGAGGAAGCCATCCGGGATCTGCTGGGGTCGGAACTCACCTTGATCGACACCGCCACGGCGATTGCGGAGCGAACCGGATCGCTGTGGGAACAGGGCCCGCCAGCGTTCGACGCGGCACCGAGCGTGCACGTGCTGAGCACCGGCGCACTCGACACGATGCAGTTGCTGCTGGCGCGCTGCGCCGGTCTGGACCAGGTGGAAGTCGAATCGCTCGCGTGCTAAGCGCGGCGCCCGTGGTGCCTGGGACGGGCATCGAACCCGTACGCCCTCTTTCGAGAAGCGGCGGATTTTAAGTCCGCTGTGTCTACCAGTTTCACCACCCAGGCGGGCGATGGAGGCGCGACCCGGAGTCGAACCGGGCTGTACGGATTTGCAAGGCGACGCACGTCAATGAAATCAATGACTTGGAAGCCTACGACCGAATCGCGTCGCCTGAACGGCCTATGGGGCGCCCGTTCGTCCAGCCGCAGTCTACCCCGCGGCGGCTGCGCGATCGTGCGCTGCAGGGCCGTCCTGCGCGTCCGCGATGTCGTCTGCGTGCCAGCCCGTCGTGACCTCCGCGGCCACGTCGTGGAACGGCTTGACGCGCTCCACGGTCCGCCACGCGTCGCCGGCGCGCAGCTGCTGCCGCTCGCCCACCGTCGCGACGGCCCACGCCGCCAGGCGCGTCGAGGCCATCACGAACTGGCCAGGGTGTGCCGCGGCGCGAGCCGCCTCGAGGCTGCCAAATGTCCGCACGGCTACCCCGCCCACCTCGATGGGGGCCTTCTACGGCACCGTCGAGCTGCTCGGCGGCGCCGCCGCGGCCGGCGCTGACTGCGCGAGCAGCTCGGTCGCGCGCTTGCTGCCGGTCGACGAGCCGTAGTTGAAATTGAGCACCATCAGCGCGACCGAGTCCATCAGGCCGAGCACGCGTCCCACGATCAGCGGGTTGATCGTGTCGGGCAGCCCGACGAACAGCACGGTGATCTCGCATCCGAGCGTCACCGCGATCAGGATGATCGATAGCCAGAACAGCTCGCTCGCCGTGCCGCCAGTGACGGCCGACTTGCGCGCGCTGTCCCGGTCGGCGGCATCGGACTGGATCGCCGCCGTCCCGGCCGCCACCAGGCTGTCGGCGTGCGCGTAGAGCATCTCCTGCAGCTTGACCCGGTTGTCGCTCTCGTACTGCGCCAGCTTGAGCGCGGCCGACGGGTCGGTCGCGATCGCGTTCGTGATCGCATCCGGCGTGTTGCCCGTGCCGAGCGCCGCGGCGATCAGGCCGCCGATCGCCGCGCCGGCCGGGCCGCCCACCAACGTGCCCAGGATCGGCGCGGCCTTGCCGACCGCGCCGGCGATGTCCTTCCAGTCCATGGCGCTCACTCCGCCGGCGTGAAGTCGATGTAGTACGCTTTGCCGATCGCGAACTGCGCGGCGGCCTCGGCGTTCACTGTCCCCAGGCGCACCTCGCCCTGCGGCGAGGCCTGCCAGAACTTCGTGTTCTCGTGCTCCAGGTCGCCGTTGGCATAGACCGGCGCCATCACGACGGTCTTCATCTCGCAGTGCTCGAACTGCTGGCGCCCGTTCATGATCGCGCCGGCGCCGGTGACGGCGCGGCTGCCCATCGTGGTCTCGAGGCGGGTCACGAAGAATTTCGCTCTCACGGTCATGGTGTTCTCCTGGTGGTTGAAAGTTGAGGACTCAGACGAGCCTAGGCGTGTAAGTCGTCCCGCCGGCGCCGAAGTGCGCGGTGAGCACCTCGCCTCGCGGCCGGGCCGCGAAGCTGATATGCACCCAGGTGCCCTCGCAGATCAGCTGGTCGTAGCGCACCTGCGTGCTGTGGCGCATCAGGTACTGCACGATCGTGCTTGGCATGCCGAAGGCCGGGCACTTGAAGTCGGCGGCCTGGCCCTGCGTGTGCTGGCTGTTGACGGCGCCGCCGACCGCGCGGTTCACCTCGGGCGAGCGGTAGCCGCTGCTGACGAACACCGGCTGCCCCAGGCAGTCGCGCACCGACTGCATGCCCGGCGCGAGCAGGTTGCGGATGTTCGCCAGCTCGCTCGGCAGCGGCGTGTTGTCCAGTCGCAGGCGCGAGGCCGTGTCGGACTGCAGGAACTCGGACAGCCAGAAGGCGGGCACGATGCGTTCGTCGATCATGGTCGCGCCCCGGCTCAGTACAGCATGTTCACGTTGTCGCCCAACAGGTAGTTGTGGCAATCGCGCTGCTCGTTCAGGCAGTGCTTCGTGAAGGTGTCGACCGTCGCCTTGTCCCAACCCATCAGGTAGTCCGCGTGCGCAGACGTGCCGGCCGGCGCGGGGTAATGGTCCGAGGCCAGATACCAGCGGCTGACGGCGGTCGAGTCGGGAATCGTGTAGTGAATGTTGTAGCTGATCTGCGGCAGGTGCACCGGGTGATCGGCCGGGCAGTAGCGCAGGAACGGCGCCGACTGCTGCTGCGGCGGCGAGATCACATGCGCCTTGTGGTCCGGCGAATCGAGGTTCACCCCGTCCCAGCACAGCGGG
>JANXZN010000015.1 GCA_025355545.1 Rhizobacter sp. | reverse complement strand
CCAGCAGACCCTGCTCACGCAGCAGGGCGACGTGGCGCGCACGCAGAACGAGCAGATCGACAGTTTCCGCACCCAGCTCGCGGCGACCCAGCAACACCAGGCCGACACGCTGGGGCGCTCCGGCGAGCAGCAGGCGTTGTCGTTGCAGCGCTTCTCGGAGACGCTGACGGAGCAGCTGCGCGCGCTCGCACAATCGAACGATCAGCGCATGGCCGAGGTGCGCACGACGGTCGAGCAGAAGCTCGCGGCGATCCAGGCCGACAACGAGAAGAAGCTCGAGCAGATGCGCGCCACCGTCGACGAGAAGCTGCATGCCACGCTCGAACAGCGCCTGGGCGAAAGCTTCAAGCAGGTCGCCGACCGGCTCGAACAGGTGCACCGCGGACTGGGCGAGATGCAGCTGCTCGCGAAGGACGTCGGCTCGCTGAACCGGGTGCTGACGAACGTCAAGACCCGCGGCATCTTCGGCGAAGTGCAGCTCGCCGGGCTGCTGGAACAGGTGTTCACGCCCGACCAGTACGCGCTCAATGTCGAGACCGTTCCGGGCAGCGGTGCGCGCGTCGAATTCGCGATCAAGCTGCCGGGCCGGCGCGACGACGGCGCGCCGTTGTGGCTGCCGATCGACGCGAAATTTCCGCGCGACGACTACGAGCGCCTGCTCGACGCGCAGGAACGCTCCGACAAGCCCGGGGCCGAGGCTGCCGGTCGCGCGATCGAGCAGCGGCTGCGCATGGAGGCGAAGACGATCCGCGAGAAGTACGTCGCGCCGCCGCACACCACCGAATTCGCGATCCTGTTCGTGCCGACCGAGGGCCTGTATGCCGAGGCGCTGCGCCGCCCCGGGCTGATGGAAGCGCTGCAGCGCGAATACCGCGTCACCCTGGCCGGGCCGACCACCTTGCTGGCCACGCTGAGCAGCCTGCAGATGGGCTTTCGCACGCTCGCGCTGGAGAAGCGCAGCGCCGAGGTCTGGGAGGTGCTGGGCGCGGTCAAGACCGAGTTCGCGAAGTTCGGCGAAGTGCTCGCGAAGACCAAGAAGAAGCTCGACGAGGCCAGCAGCACGATCGACCTGGCGCAGACGCGCACGAACCAGATGGCGCGCAAGCTGAAGTCGGTCGAGGCCTTGTCGGACACGCGTGCGCAAGTGCTGCTGCCGAGCGCCACGACCGGGGCCGAGGCCGAACTAGCCGATGACGAGAGCGCCTGAGCCGCCCCGCACCTTGCCGGCTGCCCGCACGAGCGCGCTACCGCTGGCGACGGTGCTGGTCGCGCTGATCGTCGGCCAGATCTGCCTGCACTCGACGATGGCCGGCATCCGCACGGCCGCGCCGCTGTGGGTGCTGCGCCAGAGCCACACCGAGTGGGCGGTCGGTGAGCTGATGGGCCTGTTCGCGGCCGCGCCGATCGAGCTGGCGCTGCAGGCCGGGCGCATGGCCGATAGTCACGGCTACCACCGGCCGCTGTACGTGGCGGTCGCGCTGACGCTGATCGGCGGCGTGCTCGCGGTGCTCGCGACCTGGGCCACCGCGCACGACTTCGTGCTGCTGTGCATGGCTGCGGTGTTCGCCGGCGCGGGCGCGAACTACGGCCTGATCGCGATTCAGCGCACCGCCGGGCGCAGCGCCCGCGACGCGACCGAGCTGAAGCGCGTGTTCAGCTGGCTCGGCCTGGCGCCGGCGTTGGCGAATGTCGCCGGGCCGGTACTCGCAGGCGCGTTGATCGACCTGGGCGGCTTTCGCGTCGCGTTCGGTGCGCTGACCTTGCTGCCCTTGCTGGGCCTGTGGTGGGCGCGGCGCGTGCCGGTCGGGCTGGCGCCGGCGCAGCCGGCGTTGCGGCACGCGCGCAGCTCGTGGCAGCTGCTCCGCACGCCGGGGCTGCGGCGCCTGTTGCTGGTCAACTGGCTGCTGTCGGCGAGCTGGGACGTGCACACTTTCGTGATCCCGATCCTCGGCCACGAGCGCGGCTTCAGCGCCTCGGCGATCGGGCTGGTGCTGGGCGTGTTCGCCGCCGCGGTTGCCTTGGTGCGGCTCGCGATTCCGGTGCTCGCGCACCGGCTGCGCGAGTCGCAGGTGCTGGTCGGCGCGATGCTGTGCACCGGCGCGGTGTTCGCGGTCTACCCGCTGGTGCGCTCGGCCTGGACGATGGCGCTGTGCGCGGTGTTGCTCGGCCTGGCGCTGGGCTCGGTCCAGCCAATCATCATGGCCACCCTGCACCAGCTGACGCCGCGCGAGCGTCACGGCGAGGCGATCGCGCTGCGCTCGATGACGATCAATTTCTCGAGCGCCGCGATGCCGCTGGCGTTCGGGGTGGCGGGCGCCGCGCTGGGCGCGGCCGCGTTGTTCTGGGTGATGGGGGTGCTGGTCGTGGCCGGCAGCGTTCAGGCGCGGCGCATCGCTGGGGCGCCGGTGGCGCCGCCGCGCGGCCCGCTCAGAATCTGATGCCCGACGGGATGGCGGGTGCCGGCACCGTCGCGTCGGCCGGAGCGGGCTGGGCTGCCGACGCGGCCGGACGCGCCGCGCTGGCCTCGCGGCGCTCGACGATCGGCGCCGCGGCCGCGTACTGATAGCTCGCCGGCAGGCGCGACTCGCGCGGGTAGCCAGCGGCGTCGAGGTAGGACCCCCAGACTTCGGGTGCCAGGCCGCGCATCATCTGCGTGCCGATCGCGAGGGCGGGCGCATCGCGCGCGCCCGACAGGCGCTCGAGCGCCTCGCTGTCCTCGGGGGTCTGCACCTGCTTCTCCGCATACGGGACGCCGCGCTGGCGCAGCAGCTGGCGCGCCGATTCGCACGGTGCGCAGGTACCGGTGACGGTGTACAGCGTGACCGGGTAGCGGGCGACCGGCTGGCGCAACTCGAGCGGCAGCGTGACGTCGACCGGCCCGCTACTGACGCCGCGGCTGCTGATCGCGGTGACCTTGTCCTTGCCCGATGCGGGCGGTCGGTCGGTGTAGGTGACCTTGCCGTCGGCGCTGACCACTTTGTACTGGGCATGTGCCGGCAGCGCTGCGAGCAACACGATCAGAGGGGCCCAGCACCGCCGGGCCAGCCGGGTCGTCAACGCGCGGTCATGCTTCATGGGGGCTCCGGGTTCGGCATTCATTCCTGAATCTACCGCACGCGGCAGGGGCCTTCAAGCGCGAGTGCGCGTACCCCCCCCCGAGTGCGTGTGTCGCAACGCACGGCCTGCCGGCGCCACGCCGCGGCTCAACCCAGGCCCTGGTGCCGAAGCAGCGCGTCGATGCGCGGCTCGCGGCCGCGGAAGGCCTTGAAGCTGTCGAGCGTGGGGCGGCTGCCACCAGTCTCGAGCACGGCCTGGCGGTAGCGCCGGCCGATCTCGACGTTGAGCACGCCCGCAGCGCCGCCCGCGGATTCCTCGAACGCGCTCCAGGCGTCGGCCGACAGCACCTCGGCCCACTTGTAGCTGTAGTAGCCGGCCGCGTAGCCGCCATCGAAGATGTGCGTGAAGGTGTTCAGCGAGCGCGCGAACGCGGGCGGCGTCAGCACCGCGACCTCGGCGCGCACCGCGTCGACGATTTCCGCGACGCGCTGCTCGGCGAGCGGCTCGGTGTGCAGCCGCATGTCGATCAACGCGAGCTCGACCTGGCGCAGCGTGTCCAGCCCGCTGTGGAAGTTCTTGGCCGCGAGCATGCGGTCGAACAGGGCGAGCGGCAGCGGCGCGCCGGTGTCGACGTGCGCGGTCATGCGCTTGACCACGTCCCATTCCCAGCAGAAGTTCTCCATGAACTGGCTCGGCAGCTCGACCGCGTCCCATTCGACGCCGGAGATGCCCGAGACGCCGATGTCGTCGATCTGCGTCAGCATCAGTTGCAGGCCGTGGCCGAACTCGTGGAACAGGGTCGTCGCGTCGTCGTGCGTCAGCAGCGCCGGGCGTGCGACGCCGTCGGTCACGACCGGCGGCGCGAAGTTGCAAACCAGGTGCGCGACCGGTGTCTGCAACTCGCCCTCGGGGCGCAGCCAGCGCTCGCGCACGTCGTCCATCCAGGCGCCGGGGCGCTTGCCGGGACGCGCGAACGGGTCGAGGTAGAACTGGCCGACCAGGCGCGGCGCGGCCTCGGTCGCGTTCGGGTCGTCGCTCTGCCCGGGTGCCTTCTCGATGCGGAAGAAGCGCACGCTCGGGTGCCACACCGGTGCGGTGTCGGGCCGGATGCGCACCTCGAACACGGTCTCGACGATGCGGAACAACCCCTCGAGCACTTTCGGCTCGGTGAAATACTGTTTCACCTCCTGTTCGCTGTAGGCGTAGCGCTGCTCCTTCAACTTCTGGCTCGCGTACGGCATGTCCCAGGCCTGCAACTCGGGCAGGCCGAGTTCGGTGCGCGCGAACTCGCGCAACTCGGCCAGGTCGCGCAGCGCGCCAGGGCGTGCGCGCCGGCCCAGATCTTCGAGGAAGGAGATCACCTGCGCCGGCGAGTTCGCCATCTTCGGCACCAACGACTGCTCGGCCGGGCTGGCGTGGCCGAGCAGCGCGGCCTCTTCCTGGCGCCACGCGAGCAGCTCGCCGATCAGCGGGCCGTTGTCGAGCGCGGCCGGGCCGAACTCGCTGGCGCGTGTCGAGTAGGCGCGGTACAGGCGCTCGCGCAGCGCCCGGTCCTGAGCGTACTGCATCACCGGGAAGTAGCGCGGCGCGTGCAGGGTCAGCTTGTGGCCGGGCTGGCCCTCGGCCGCGGCGGCATTGCGCGCGGCCTGCACCACGTCGGCGGGCACGCCGGTCAACTCTTCGACGCTCGCGAAATAGGCGTAGCCGTCGGTCGCGTCGAGCACGTGCTCGGAGAATTTCTGGCCGGTCTCGGCCTGCAGGTCCTGCAGCGCCGCGTAGCGTTCTTTCGCCGCGTCCACGAGTTCGGCGCCGGAGAGCCTGAAGTCGCGCAGCGCGTTCGTCAGCGCGCGCAGGCGCGGCGCCGGCAGCCGCGCCGAGCTCGGGTCGGCAAGCACCGCCCGGTACTTCGCGAAAAGCCGCTCGTCGGCGCCCATGCGGGTGTGGAAGTCGACGACGCGCGGCATGTTCTCGGTGTACGCGGCGCGCAGCGCGGGCGAATCGGCGACGGCATGCAGGTGACCGACCGCGCTCCAGGCGCGGCCCAGACGTTCGGTCGCGACGTCGAGCACCGCCGAGAGCGCGTCGTAATTCGCCGGCACGTCGGCACCGGTGGCGCGCTCGAGCGCCGCATCGGCGGCGGCGAGCAATTCGTCCAGCGCCGGCGTGATGTGCGCAGGGCGGATCGCGTCGAAGCGCGGCAGCCCTTCGTTGCTGAGCAGGGGGTTCGTGTCCATTCGGTCGCCCATTCTCTGTGTGTCCGGTTCAGGCCTTCGCGACGCGCTCGGCCGATTCCAGCGTGTTCACCAGCAGCATCGCTCGCGTCATCGGGCCGACGCCGCCCGGCACCGGCGTGATCCAGCCGGCCACCTGCGAAACGCCAGCGAAGTCGACGTCGCCGCAGAGTTTGCCGTCTGCCTGGCGGTTCATGCCGACATCGATCACGACCGCGCCGGGCTTCACCATATCCGCGGTCAACACGTCGCGCTTGCCGACCGCGGCGACAACCACGTCGGCCTGTCGGGTCAACGCGCCGATGTCCGGGGTAGCGCTGTGGCAGATGGAGACGGTCGCGTGGGCTTGCAGGAGCAGCAGCGCCATCGGCTTGCCGACGGTGTTGCTGCGCCCGATCACGACCGCGTGCTTGCCGCGCAAGGCGACGCCGGTGGTCGCTATCAACTTCATGCAGCCGTAGGGCGTGCAGGGGCGAAAGCCCGGCAGGCCGGACATCAGCTCGCCGGCGCTCAGGGTCGAGAAGCCGTCCACGTCCTTCGCGACCGAGATCGCCTCGATCACGCGGTGCGGGTTGATATGCCCGGGCAGCGGCATCTGCACCAGGATGCCGTGGATCGTCGGATCGGTGTTCAGCGCTGCGATGCGCGCCAGCAGCGCGGCTTCGCTGAACGCAGCGGGGTAGGTCTCGAGCACCGAGCGGATGCCGGCGACTGCGCAGTCGTTGACCTTGTGCTTGACGTAGACCTGCGAGGCCGGGTCGTCGCCGACCAGGATCACCGCCAGGCCGGGCCGGTGGCCGCGCGCGCCGAGGGCCGCCGCGCGTTCGGCGACTTCGGCGCGGATGCTCTTGGCGAGGGCGTTGCCATCGATCAGTTGTGCGGTCATTGACGTTCCTCAAACGGAAAGGCCGCCGATCAGGCGGCCTTTCGGTGCTGCGACGGGCTCAAGCCTTCGCTTGCGCGCCGAGCGCGATCTTCAGCAGGTCGGCCACGGTGTTGGCATTGAGCTTTTCCATGATGTTGGCGCGGTGCGCCTCGACCGTCTTGATGCTGATGCCGAGGTCGTCGGCGATCTGCTTGTTCAGCCGGCCGGCGACGATGCGCTCGAGCACCTGCGCCTCGCGCGTGGTCAGGCGCGACAGCAGCGCGTCGCGGCTCGCGGCCTCCTGGTGCTTGGAGAAATCGACGCGCGCGCGGTCGAGCATTTTCTCGACCAGCGCGACCAGTTCGTCTTCCTTGAAGGGCTTCTCGATGAAGTCCTCGGCGCCTTTTTTCATCGTCGTGACCGCCATCGGCACGTCGCCGTGGCCGGTGATGAAGGTCACCGGCAGCGGCGAGCGGCGTTCCAGCAGACGGTCCTGCAGTTCGAGGCCGCTCATGCCGTCCATGCGGATGTCGGCGATCAGGCAGGCGACCTCGCGCGGATCGAAGCGCGACAAGAACGACTCGGCCGAATCGAAGCACTTGACGCGGTAGTCCTTGCCCTCGAGCAGCCATTGCAGCGAGTCGCGCACCGCCTCGTCGTCGTCGACGACATAGACCGTGCCTTTCTTCGGAATCAAGCTCATGTGGTGACAGTCGCCTTGGAGTTCGGGAGGGGCTCGGCGCGCGAGCTCTGGACCGGCAGCGTGAACGAAAAACGGCAGCCCACTGCGGTCGCGGCATTGTAGAGGTTCTGCGCCTTGATCCGGCCGCGGTGGCTCTCGATGATCGAGCGGCAAAGGCTCAGGCCGATGCCCAGGCCCTCGACCTTGGTCGAGAAGAACGCCTCGTACATGCGCGCGATCACTTCGGGCGCCAGGCCCGGGCCCATGTCGGTGACGCTGAACTCGATCACCTCGCCTTCGTCGGGCGTGTGGCGCGGCACCACGCGCAGCTCGATGTTGCGGCGTGCCGGCGGCAGCTTGGCGTTGTCGATCGCCTCGGCGGCGTTCTTCAGCAGGTTCAGCACCACCTGCTCGATCAGGATCGGGTCGACCATCAGCACCGGCAGGCGCTGCGCGACGTAGGTGTGGATCGCGACGTTGCGCCGGCGCAGCTCGATGCCGGCGAGTTCCACCGCGTCCTCGACGATGCTGTGCGCGCGCGAGGGCTGGCGCTGCGGTTCGCTACGTTTCACGAACGAGCGGATGCGGTGGATGATCTGGCCGGCGCGCTGCGCCTGGCGCGCGGTCTTCTCGAGCGCAGCGATCAGGTCGCTCTTCTCGATCGCGCTGCTCGCGGGTGCCGAGGCCGGCATCCCGTTCCTGGCCGAACTGGACGATTCGGTCGACAACTT
>JANXZN010000006.1 GCA_025355545.1 Rhizobacter sp. | reverse complement strand
CCGACACTGGCTACCGTCACGATGTGGTCCAGGACCATGTCCGCAGGCTGCGACAGGTTCTGGAACTGGGGGACGAACCTCTGGCTTCAATGCTGGACCGCGCCGATTTGGATCAGGTCTTCGCTGCCGCACCGGGCGGGGTATTGTTCGCCGCCACACGGCGTGCGTTCGCGCGATGTCTGGCAGATCAAGGCAGGTGGCGGCCGGAGACCGACGTCCGGCCGCATGCCCAGGTTCTCGATGCCTATCGTGACCACCTCAATGCCGTTCGCGGGTTGAGTCCACCAACGGTGGCGCGACACGTCTCGACGGTTGCGGCCTTCCTCGAAGAGACCCTGTCAGCCGGCTTGGATGTCAGCGATCTGACGCGAGAGCAGATCGAGCGCCACGTGGTCGCAACCGGCAAGCGCATCAGCCGCCAGAGCCTGCAGCATTGGGTCGCGCGCCTGCGCTCGTTTCTTCGGTTCTGTCACATGCTGGGCCTGTTGGCCGTACGCCTGGACGCCATCGACTCGCCGCGCGTGTATCGCGGCGAGTTGCCGCCAAGAGCGATCCCGTGGGCGACCGTGCAAGCACTGCTGCAATCGATTGACCGCAAGCGGTCGACGGGCTGGCGCGACTACACGATCCTGTACTTGATGGCGCACTACGGCTTGCGACCATGTGAGGTTGCCTCGCTTCGCCTGGACTCCATCGACTGGCAGGCGAAGACCCTGCGTGTCGAGCAGCGCAAGACCCGGTCGGTCTTGCTGCTGCCGCTGGCCGATCGGACCCTGCGCGTCATCAAGCGCTACCTGAACGCAGGCAGAACCGGCAGCATCCGGCCGGAGTTGTTCCTGCGGGTCCGTGGCCCCTCTGGTGCGATCAAGCACACCGCCGTGTGCAACCTCTACCAGACCCGCGCCGCGCGCAGTTGTTACGACCCGCGCTAATTTCGATTCATCGCCCCACCCTATCTGAGGGTGAACAAGGCGGTGTGTCCCACGGCAATTTCGGCGGGACTCGGACCCAAGGCAATGCGGGACGCCAAGGTGCGCAGCGGGTATAGGGGACGCCAAGAACGACGTCGCCAGCGGTGTGCGCTGGCGGCGTGTACGGTCGGTGAGGGAACTGGCCTCAGAAGGGTGGATCGTCCAGGTTCAGGGCGCTGTCGGAGTCGATGAGAGTGTCGCCGCACAGGTCTTCGTAGAAGCGATGGATCTGATCGCCGTAGCGTGCCTCGAAGAGGTCCATGACGTGATGGATGAAGTCGTGGATTTGCACGACGGCGTCGTCGCTGAGCCTGGGCATCGGGATGTTGCCGGTGCTCAGGAGGTCAGCGCTGGGCGTATCGGTGGCGGTCGGATCGGGGCTCGAGTTCATAGCAGCTCCGCGATGGCTTGTTGCACGATCTCGTCGGGCAGGTGGTTCAGGCCTTTGTGCATGGCCAGGCGCATGGCTGTGCACAGGATGCGCCCGGCTTGGCGAGGCAGGCCCTTGGAGGCCTGGCGCAACAGCTCCATGCCGGAGTCGGCGAGCAAGGTGTGCTGGCAGCCTGCGGTCTTCAGGGCGTGCGCGATCAGAAGCCCGAAGCGTTCGCGCTCGACCACGGGTTTGAGATGAACACGGACCTGGATGCGGCTGGCGAGCGCCGCGTACGGGGCGCGGTCCAGGGTCTGCGCCAGCGCCGGATGCCCGACCAGCCAGACGCTGATGAGGTCGCGCGAGTCGAACGCGAAGTTCAAGAAGGCGGGGAAGTCGCGGAAGAACTCGCTTGGCAGGTTCTGCGCCTCGTCGATGATCCACAACGGCGTGACCTGGCGCGTGTCGACGAGTTCGTGCACGCGCTGCTTGATGTCGCGCCACAGCTGCGCGCGGCGGTAGCTCGGCTCCAGGCCGAGAGCGCGCGCCAGGCCGCGGTAGATGTCGATGCGGCCGAAGTCGGTCTCGGCTTGATAGAGCACGAGGTAGCGATGCGGGTTCAGGGCGCTGGTGATGCTGCGCAGCGCGGCGGTCTTGCCCACGCCGGGCTCACCGGTGAGCAGGCCGAGTCCGGGCGATTGCAGCAGCCAGTTGAAGCGCTGGGTCAATTGCGCGAGGGCTCCGTCATCCCAGGGCTCGGTGAGCTCCTTGCCCAGCGGAGCGTGACGCAGGCCGAAGTGTTGGAGGTACATGTCAGTCTCCCTTCTTCACGTCGTGGGCCTTCACGCTGTGGTCCTTTATGCCGTGATACTGCGCGTGCGCGATCTCCACCAGGTTAGGCCCGGTGCGCTCGCCGGGGGCCGCAGCCGGCTCAGGCTTGCGCCGCACGCGCCTGATGTTGGCAATCGCGTCCAGCGCCGTGGCCTGGCCGAGTGAGTTGCCGGCCTCGTCCTCGACCCCCACGACGCGAGCGGCGTGCGGATCCACGACCAGCCGCACCGTCTTGCCCGACAACTCGTAGGGCACCTCGAAGCGCTCGCCCAGGTACGACACCGTGCCGTCCTTGCGCACGAAGCGCGGGACCCGGTGATGGAACAGCGCGTCGAGCCCTGTGGCCTTGGCGCCCAGGCTGCGGATGCGGGGCAAGTCGCGCTGGTAGCGCGCCAGCGGGGTCAGGCCACCCAGGCCGCCGTGCGCGGTGCGGTGGTAGACCTGTTCCAGCCAGGCCCACAGCCGCGCGTTGAGGTCATCCAGATCCGTGATGCGCCGCTCGTCGAGCTCGCTGAAGGAGCTGGTCGCGCAGCGTACGGTGCCAACGCTCCAGCTTGCCCTTGCCCTCGGGGGCGTAGGGCCGACAGAAGATCAGGTGGATGCCCAGCCGGGCACAGATCCCCTGCAGCGTGTTGGCGCGGTACGCCGCGCCGTTGTCGACGACCAGCTTGATGGGCACGCCGCGTTTGAGCAACGCCTGCTTGAGCACCCCTTCGACATCGAGCGCCGTCTCGCCCAGGCAGAACGCGCTGTGGGCGACCAGGCGCGAAGCGTCGTCGATCAAGGACACCAGATAGGTCTTGCGCAGTTGTCCCTTCACGCGCACGCGCGGCCCGTGCATCACGTCGCCGTACCAGACCGAGCCGGCGAACTCGGCGGCGAAGCTGCGCTTTTCTTCGGGCAGGCTGGCCGAGCCCGCCAGCCTGGACAGGCCGCTGTGCTGCAGCAACCGATGCACCGCCGAGCGCGACAGGCTCTCGCTCGGGACGGTGCCGGCGGCTTCGAGCAGGCGCACGATCTGGCGCACCGAGCGGCGCGGGTTGTCGCGCTTGGCGGCCATCACCGCCTGCTGGATCGGCACAGCGATCCGCGACTGGCCACGGTCGAGCCGGGCCTTGGGTACCAGGCCCGCGATGCCATCGCGCCGCCAGGCGTAGTACCAAGCCTCGATGGTCTTCTCGCCGATGTGGCGACGCTGGGTCCCGGGAATGGCGTACTCGCGTGCGCTGAGCTCGCGGATCAATGGCTGCAGCTCACCCCGGGCCAACCGCTCGCGACTGACCATGGGGCCCAGCACCGACAGCCGGAACAGCGCCAACGGATCGATCTGATTCATCTCGTGCACCTCGTGTGTTGTGGAGGTGCCGATGAGAGCGTTGATGCGCCTTCGGCGGCAGGGGGCAAAGTGTGTGGGGCCCCCGCCCGGGCGGGGGCCAGGGGCATCCTGCATCGATTGAGGTGCGACTCATCACGGGACACTCAGCTCCCGATCGAGCCAGGCCATCGCCCGAGCCAAGGGCATGGCGTCGATCACGTGGCGCCACAACGAGTTGCGATCCGGCCATCGACCCAGCTCGGGAAACCTGCTGCGCAGCACGAAGGCAAAGTGCTCGCCGCGCGCATCGAGCCAATCTCGCCAGCGACGCACGGTTCGCCGCGCCCGGCACGTGCAGCGACTGCACCGATGCACCGAACAGCCGGCCAGCAACAGCGCCAACACCAACTGCTGCACGGCCCAGTCGTACCAGCGCCGGGGCGCAATGCACAACGGCAGCCGCGAGCACGTTCGCAAACACTGACGGCACAAGAAGCGCAGCACTGCAACTGGATTGCACGACTGCGCGCCGGCGCTGCGATCAGCCTTGCGGTGGTAGCAGCCGTGTCGCCACAGCCCGCTCAGACGGCAGTGCGGGCACGCATCCGGGCGATAGATCTCAGGGGTCGCGCCGACCGCTTCCAAATGCTGATCGAGGGTGGTGATGCTCGCTACAATTCGGTGCATAGGCCGGTCTACTCTGTGTCGTGTTGTCTTCGCAAACCCACGATAACAAAGGAGCACTGGCCTATCTCGTTCCTGATTAGCAATGATCGTCAGCCAGGCTCACCTGGTGAGCCAGTGGCGGTTCACTCTGCACTCCATCTCATCAAGAAGGAGTGCGCCCGTGGCGATGAATCGAATCCAATTTCAGCCCGGTCTGTCGATGCCCGAGT
>JANXZN010000444.1 GCA_025355545.1 Rhizobacter sp. | reverse complement strand
CCGGGCTCCTTGCCGGTTTCGGTCGACGAAGAACTGGCGCGCGTCTTGCCTGTCCTCGATGCCGCGTTGAAGCTCGGCTGCCCGATCTCGATCGACACGAACAAGGCCGAGGTGATGGCGGCCGTGCTCGCGCGCGGCGCCGACATCGTCAACGACATCAACGCGCTGCAGGCATCGGGGGCGCTCGACGCGGTCGCCGCTCACCCGAGCTGCGGCGTCTGCTTGATGCACATGCGCGGCAAGCCCGAATCGATGCAGCGCCGCCCACAGTACGACGACGTGATCGACGAGGTCGCCGCGTTCCTGCGCGAGCGCGAGGCGGCGCTGGCTGCGCGCGGCGTCGCGCCCGGGCGCATCGTCGTCGACCCGGGCATCGGCTTCGGCAAGAGCGTGGCCCACAACGTCGAGCTGCTGCGACGCCAGCGCGAGTTGCTTGTGCTCGGGCGACCATTGCTGGTCGGCTGGTCGCGCAAGTCCACGCTCGGCGCGATCACCGGGCGCGAGGTCGGGCAGCGCCAAGCGGCCAGCCTGGCCGCGGCGCTCGCGGCAGTGCAGGCGGGGGCGCGCATCGTGCGCGTGCACGATGTCGCTGCGACGGTCGACGCCCTGAAGGTCTGGCAGGCCGCGGGCCTGGTGCACGGATAATCCGTCGGCCCGAGAAGGCCACGGCAACCAGGAACGAGACCATGAGCAGAGCGCATTTCGGCACCGACGGCATTCGCGGCACAGTCGGTCAGGCGCCGATCACGGCCGACTTCATGCTGCGCCTCGGCCACGCCGTCGGCCGCGTGCTGAAGGCCACCGAAGCAAGACCGACGGTGCTGATCGGCAAGGACACCCGGATCTCGGGTTACATGATCGAATCGGCGCTGGAAGCGGGTTTTGCATCGGCCGGCGTCGACGTGCTGCTCACCGGGCCCTTGCCGACGCCCGGGGTGGCCTACCTGACGCGCGCGCTGCGCCTGAGCCTGGGCGTGGTGATCAGCGCCTCGCACAACCCGTTCGGCGACAACGGCATCAAGTTTTTCTCGGCGCGCGGCGAGAAGCTGTCCGACGCCTGGGAGCTGCAGGTCGAGGCCGCGCTCGAACAGCCGCCGCAGTGGGTCGATTCGGCGCAGCTGGGCAAGGCCAGGCGAATCGACGACGCGGGCGGGCGCTACACCGAGTTCTGCAAGAGCATGTTCGGCAGCGAGTTGTCGCTGAAGGGCCTGAAGATCGTCGTCGACGCGGCCCATGGCGCTGCTTACAGCGTCGCGCCCGACGTGTTCCACGAACTCGGGGCCGAAGTCGTCGCGATCGGCTGCGCGCCGAACGGCACCAACATCAACGCCGGCTTCGGCGCCACCTCCCCGGCGGCGCTGGTCGCGGCAGTCGGTGAGAACGCTGCCGACTACGGTATCGCGCTCGACGGCGATGCCGACCGGCTGCAGCTGGTGGATGCCGCCGGGCGCCTGTACAACGGCGACGAGCTGCTCTACCTGATGGTGGCGGATCGCCTCGCGCAGGGCCTGCCGGTGCCGGGCGCGGTCGGCACCTTGATGACCAACCTGGCGGTCGAGGTCGCGCTGCGGGATCGGGGCGTCGCCTTCGTGCGCGCCAAGGTCGGCGACCGCTACGTGCTCGAGGAACTGGTCGCACGCGGCTGGCAGCTCGGCGGCGAGGGCTCCGGTCACCTGCTGGCGCTCGACAAGCACACGACCGGCGACGGCATCGTCAGCAGCCTGCTGGTGCTGCAGGCGGTCGCGCGCAGCGGTCGCACGCTGGCGCAGTTGCTCGAAGGCGTGGCACTGTTCCCGCAGACCTTGATCAACGTGCGGCTGGCCCCCGGCACCGACTGGGCCGGCAACCCGCGGCTCGCCCAGGCGAAGGTCGAGGTCGGGCGCGAGCTGGGCGATCAGGGCCGGCTGCTGATCCGCCCCTCCGGCACCGAACCGGTGGTGCGCGTGATGGTCGAGGCGCGCGATGCGGCGCAGGCACAGCGCTGCGCCGAGCGTCTCGCCGACACGCTTCGCTGAGTCGCAACCGCGCCATGGGCA
Source organism: Rhizobacter sp. (assembly GCA_025355545.1). Classification (GTDB taxonomy): domain Bacteria; phylum Pseudomonadota; class Gammaproteobacteria; order Burkholderiales; family Burkholderiaceae_C; genus LMDS01. Next base: position 11,847 of record JANXZN010000444.1, on the reverse strand, counting down.
TCGCCAATATGACAACGGCGTGCCGAGCTGTCACAGACCTGTCACGCGCCGCTCATAAAGTCACCGGCATCCAGTCGTTTGACTCACTCTGAAAGGTGTGCCCGTGAAGCTCTCCAAACTTTGTTCCGCGATCCTCGTGGCTGCGCTCGGCGCACTCGGTTCGACCGCATTCGCCCAGGAAATCACCGGTGCCGGCGCGACGTTTCCGGCCCCTATCTACGCCAAGTGGGCGGACGCCTACAACAAGGCGAGCGGCGTTCGTGTCAACTATCAGTCGGTGGGTTCGGGTGCTGGCATCCAGCAGATTCGGGCCAGGACGGTGGATTTCGGCGCGTCCGACATGCCGCTGAAGGATGAAGACCTCGCCAAGGACGGTCTCATGCAGTTCCCGACGGTGATCGGCGGCGTGGTGCCGGTCGTCAACATCAAGGGCATCAACCCAGGCCAGATCAAGCTGACTGGCGCATTGCTGGGCGACATCTACCTCGGCAAGATCACGAAGTGGAACGACGCCGCGCTCACCGCGCTGAATCCGGGCGTGCCGTTGCCGGATGCCGCGATCTCGGTGGTGCGCCGTGCGGATGGCTCTGGAACGACTTTCATCTTCACGAACTACCTGTCGAAGGTGAATGCCGAATGGAAGGCCAAGGCCGGCGAGGGTACCGCGGTGAACTGGCCGGTCGGCGCGGGCGGCAAGGGCAACGAAGGCGTGTCCTCGTTCGTGCAGCGCCTGCCGAACTCGATCGGCTATGTCGAATATGCCTATGCCAAGCAGAACAAGATGGCCCATGTCCAGCTGAAGAATGCGGCCGGCAACTACGTTTCGCCGGACGACGACAATTTCAAGGCCGCGGCCGCGAACGCCGAGTGGAGCAAGAGCTTCTACCAAATCCTCACCGAACAAGCCGGCAAGGACGCCTGGCCCATCACCGGGGCCACCTTCATCCTGATGTACAAGAGCCAGGCCAAGCCCGACAGCGCCGCCAGCGCGCTGAAGTTCTTCGACTGGGTCTACACCAGTGGTGACAAGATGGCCGCTGACTTGGAGTACGTTGCCCTGCCCGACAGCCTGAAGGGCCTGATCCACAAGGCCTGGGTCGACAATATCAAGGACGCTGCCGGCAAGCCCATCGCCTACAAGTGAAGCTTGCGCTCGCGGCCGGAGTTCATCCGATCCCTGCTTGACGCGAAGGAAAGACCGTGGCCGCCACCTTGCCCGCAACGTCCTACGACCCGGCCCGTAGGCGCAGCCAACCTGACGGTGCGCCCGCCGCGCCGCGCCGCCTTGCGGCCTGGCCCGATGTCCTCTTTTCCGTGCTGGCACACGCGGCCGCCTGGCTGACCTTGCTGTTGCTGGCGGCCATCATCGGCTCGTTGGTCGTCGGCGCGACGCCTGCGATCCGGGAGTACGGCCTGAGCTTCCTCTGGCACAGCGAGTGGGACCCGGTGCAGAACCGCTATGGCGGCCTGGTCATGATCTACGGCACGCTGATGACCTCGGCGATTGCGCTGCTGATCGCGGTGCCGGTGAGTTTCGGCATCGCGCTGTTCCTGACCGAGCTGTCGCCGGCGTGGTTGAAGCGCCCGCTGGGCACGGCGGTGGAGCTGCTCGCGGCCGTGCCGTCCATCGTCTATGGCATGTGGGGGCTGCTGGTGTTCAGCCCGATCCTGTCGACCTATGTGCAGCAGCCCTTGCAGTCGCTGTTCGCTGGCGTTCCGCTGCTCGGGACCTTGTTCTCGGGGCCGCCGGTGGGCATCGGGCTGCTGTCGGCAGGCATCATCCTGGCCATCATGATCATCCCGTTCATCGCCTCGGTGATGCGCGACGTGTTCGAGGTCACGCCGGTGCTGTTGAAGGAATCGGCCTATGGCCTGGGCTCGACCACCTGGGAGGTGATGTTCAAGGTCGTGCTGCCGTACACGAAGACCGGCGTGGTCGGCGCGATCATGCTGGGCCTCGGGCGTGCACTGGGCGAGACGATGGCGGTAACGTTCGTGATCGGCAACTTCAACCAGCTCAACAACCTGTCGCTGTTCGAGGCGGCGAACAGTATCAGCTCGGCGCTCGCCAACGAATTCGCCGAGGCGGGTGAAGGCCTGCACAAGGCTTCGTTGATCTACCTCGGCTTGGTGCTGTTCTTCATCACCTTCGTCGTGCTGTCGTTCTCCAGGCTGCTGCTGGCGCGCATGAAGAAGAGCGAGGGGAGCCGTTGACATGAGCGCAACCGCCGCAAGCCTGAGCCCGAGCAAGCTCGCCAGGCACCGCCACCGCAAGAGGGTCAACGCCATCGCGCTCACGCTCTCGCTGGCGGCGATGGCGTTCGGTCTGGTCTGGCTGATCTGGATCCTGGTCGAGACCGTGCGTCTGGGGATCGGCGGGATGAGCTGGTCGCTGTTCACGCAGATGACGCCGCCGCCGCAGTCCGAAGAAGGTGGCTTGGCGAACGCGATCTTCGGCTCGCTGATGATGGTCGGCATGGCGACGCTGCTGGGCACGCCGATCGGCGTGTTCGCCGGCATCTACCTCGCAGAGTACGGCCAGAAGGGGCTGCTCGGCGCTTCCACGCGCTTCATCAACGACATCCTGCTCTCGGCCCCCAGCATCGTGATCGGCCTGTTCATCTACGCGGTGGTGGTGGCGCAGATGCGCAGCTTCTCGGGCTACGCGGGCGTGCTGGCGCTGGCGCTGATCGTGATCCCGGTGGTGATCCGTACCACCGAGAACATGCTCTCGCTGATCCCGAATGCGCTGCGCGAAGCCGCCTACGCGCTCGGCACGCCTAAATGGAAGGTTATCGCCAGCATCACGCTGAAGGCGGCGCGCGCCGGCGTGATGACCGGCGTGTTGCTCGCGTTCGCGCGCATCGCCGGAGAAACGGCGCCGCTGCTGTTCACCGCGCTGTCGAACCAGTTCTGGGCCTCCAGCTTCAGCGGCCCGGTGGCCAGCCTGCCAGTGACGATCTTCAAGTTCGCGATGAGCCCGTACGAGAACTGGCAGAAGCTCGCCTGGGCGGGCGTCTTCCTGATCACGATGGGGGTGCTGGTGCTGAACATCCTCGCGCGCAGCTTCCTGCGCAACAAAGACTGAGCCGAAGGGCCCCGCCATGGACAAGAAACTCGATTTCCCGGTCGGCGAGAAACCGAAGCTGTCGGTGCGCGACCTGAATTTCTACTATGGCAGCTTCCAGGCCCTGAGGAACATCAACCTAGACATCCCCGAGAACAAGGTCACGGCCTTCATCGGCCCGTCGGGCTGCGGCAAATCGACCCTGTTGCGCACCTTCAACCGCATGTTCGAGCTCTACCCCGAGCAGCGCGCCGAAGGCGAGATCGTGCTCGACGGCGAGAACATACTGACCTCGAAGGAAGACGTCTCGCTGATCCGCGCCAAGGTCGGCATGGTGTTCCAGAAGCCGACGCCGTTCCCGATGTCGATCTACGACAACATCGCTTTCGGCGTGAAGCTGTTCGAGTCCCTGCCGCGCATCGAGATGGACGAGCGCGTCGAGTGGGCGCTGAAGAAGGCGGCGCTTTGGAACGAGGTCAAGGACAAGCTGAACCAGAGCGGCTCGGGGCTGTCCGGCGGGCAGCAGCAGCGCCTGTGCATCGCGCGCGGCATCGCGATCAAGCCCGAGGTGCTGCTGCTCGACGAACCGTGCTCGGCACTCGACCCGATCTCGACCGGCAAGATCGAGGAACTGATCCACGAACTGAAGGCCGACTACACCGTCGTGATCGTGACCCACAACATGCAGCAGGCCGCGCGCAGCTCCGACTACACCGCCTACATGTACCTGGGCGACCTGATCGAGTTCGGGCCGACCTCAGACGTGTTCATGAAGCCGAAGAAGAAGGATACCGAGGACTACATCACCGGGAGATTTGGATGAAAGCGAACAACGTGTTTCGGAGCCCGAGCGCCCGGCCGCCCGAAGCCTGGCGACACCTCCTCGGGAGGTCGATTGGCGTTCTCGACAATCGGGAGGTTCCATGACGGACAAGCATCTTTCCACGCAATTCGACGCCGAACTCAGCGGCATCTCGACCCGAGTGCTCGAGATGGGCGGTATGGTCGAGTCGCAGGTCGCGCGCTCGGTCTACGCGCTGACCAACTTCAGCGCCGATATCGCCTCGGACGTGCTGGCCATCGAAGAGCGTGTGAACCAGACCGAGATCGAGATCGACCGCGACCTGTCGACCATCATCGCGCGGCGCCAGCCGACCGCGCGCGACCTGCGACTGCTGATCGCGATCTCGAAGACGATCGCCAACCTCGAGCGCGTCGGCGACGAGGCGGCACGCATTGCGCGCACCGTGCAGCGGCTGCTGAACTCTGGTGTGTCGAGCCGACTGCGCCTGCCGGTCAAGGACCTGGCGTATGAAGCGGAACTTGCGGTCTCGCAACTTCGCAAGGCGCTCGACGCGTTCGCGCGACTCGACGTCGACAAGGCGGTCGAGGTGCTCAAGCAGGACGACCTGATCGACCAGGAGTTCGAGGGTCTGATGCGCAAGCTGATCACCTTCATGATGGAGGATCCGCGCACGATCTCGTCGAGCATCGATCTGGTATTCGTCGCCAAGGCGATCGAGCGTGTCGGCGACCACGCGAAGAACCTCGCCGAGCAGATCATCTACATCGTCAAGGGCACCGACGTGCGCCACAACTCGGTCGGCGACGTCGAGTCGCTGGTCCGGTGAGGATGATGCCCCTCGTGCGACCAGTACGTCGACCGATCCCCCGAGGGGACGCGGGCCGGCTTGGGAGCGGCCCGGCGCTCGGCCCGCTGATATTGGAGCCATACCTATGAGCCACATCCTGGTCGTCGAAGACGAGTCGGCGATCGCCGAGCTGATCTCGATCAACCTGCGTCACGCCGGCTTCGAGGTCACCCTCGCCGCGACCGCCGAGCAGGCGCAGGCGGCCGTCGACGGCGTGCTGCCGGACCTGATCATCCTGGACTGGATGCTGCCCGGCCAGTCGGGGCTGGCGCTGGCCAAGCGCTGGCGCGGCGAGTCGCGCACGCGCGAGTTGCCGGTCATCATGCTGACGGCGCGCGCCGACGAGGCCGACAAGGTGCAGGGCCTGGACGCCGGCGCCGACGACTACCTGACCAAGCCTTTCTCGACCAACGAACTGATGGCGCGCATCCGCGCGGTGCTGCGCCGCAAGGCGCCCGAGGCGCTCGATGCGGTGGTCGAGGTCGGGCCGCTGAAGATCGACCCGGCGACGCGCCGCGTCAGCCGCGGGCTGAACGGCGAGGCTCGCGACGTCAAGGTCGGCGCGACCGAGTTCCGCCTGCTGCATTTCTTCATGACGCACCCCGAGCGCGTGCACAGCCGCGCGCAACTGCTCGACCGGGTCTGGGGCGACCACGTGTTCATCGAGGAGCGCACGGTCGACGTGCACGTCAAGCGCCTGCGCGAGGCACTGTCGCCGGTCGGGTGTGCGCAGATGATCGAGACCGTGCGCGGCGCCGGCTACCGGCTGACGCAACAGGGCGCGGCCGGCTCCAACGTGCCGGCGCCGGCACTGTCGGCGTGACTCGACGGGCGCGGCCCGCACGGCGATGAACTGGCTGCTGCCACGCCTGATCGCGGTGCTGATCGCGACCGCGCTCGGCGGTATCGCCGGTCTGATGATCCCGGGTCACAGCGTGCCGCTGTTCGGTGCGCTGCTCGGCTTCGCGTGCGCACTCGGCGTGATCGGCGTGCGCGACACCTTGAACGGTTACCGCCTGATCGCATGGCTGCGCGGTTCGCAGGAGGATCCGGCGCCACGCGATGCCGGCCTGTGGGGCGAGCTCGGCTACCGCATCGAGCGCTCGATCCGGCTGCACGAGCGCAGCGCCGCACTCGAGCGCGACCGGTTGACGCAGTTCCTGTCGGCGATCGAGGCCTCGCCGAACGGCGTGATGCTGCTCGATGCGCGCGACCAGATCGAGTGGTGCAACTCGCTCGCCGCCGATCACTTCGGCCTCGACCCGCAACGCGACCGGCGCCAGCCCGTGACGAACCTGGTGCGGGCGCCGGCATTCGTCAGCTACCTCCAGGCCGGTCGTTTCGACGCGGAGGTGCTGGTCCCTGACCCGCGCGGCCGGCGCACGCTGTCGGTGCTGGTGCGCGGCTACGGCGATGGTCTGCGGCTGGTGCTTTCGCAGGACATCACCGAACACGAGCGCAGCGACGGCATGCGGCGCGACTTCGTCGCCAACGTCTCGCACGAGATCCGCACACCGCTGACGGTGCTGGCCGGCTTCCTCGAGACGATGACGAATCTGCCGCTCACCGAGGTCGAGCGCAGGCGTGTGCTGACGCTGATGACGCAGCAGGCCGATCGCATGGGCACGCTGGTGAGCGACCTGCTGACCCTGGCTCAGCTCGAGGGCAGCCCGCGCCCGCATGCCGATCGCTGGGTCGCGCTCGGGCCGCTGTTCGCGCAGGTCGCGGTCGACGCGAAGCTGCTGTCGGCCGGGCGTCACACGCTCGTGTTCCCGGCGGCGGTCGACGCGCAGATCGCCGGCGCGCCGAACGAACTGCTCAGCGCGATCACGAACCTCGTCAACAACGCGGTGCGCTACACACCCGAAGGCGGGCGCATCGAGTTGGGCTGGAAGCTGCTGGCCGCCGGCGCCGGCGAGGTCAGTGTCGCCGACACCGGGCCGGGCATCGCGCGCGAGCACCTGCCGCGCCTGACCGAGCGCTTCTACCGTGTCGACGGCAGCCGTTCGCGCGACACCGGCGGCACCGGCCTGGGGCTGTCGATCGTCAAGCATGTGGCGCAGCGCCATGGCGGCGAGCTCGACATCCACAGCGAACTCGGACGCGGCTCGGTCTTCCGGCTCGTCTTTCCGGCCGCACGGGTGCGCGCGGTCGCGCCAGCGGTGCAGGTCGCGCTGGCGCGCGAGGAGCGCGCGCTCCCCTGAGAAAGCAGGCTACTGCCCCGCCGGGCCGGCGCGGCGGCGGTAGATCGCGGTGATCTCGTCTTCGCTGGTGTTGCGCCGCTCGCGCGCGAGCAGGCGCCATGCCGGGCCGGGCTCGGTCGGCGCCGCGCGGGTCTCCAGTTGCAGCAGGAACTCGCAGCGCGTCGTCGCGGCCGGCGTGAGCGCGTCGACCCGATAGCCGCCGAGGTATTCAAGCGCGACGAGCTGCGCCCGCGGCATGCCGGGTGCGGCCACGCAGGCACCGGCCGGCACGCGCGGCGCGATGCGCTGGATCAGCGAGCGGTAGCTGCGCGCGTTGTCGAGCGGCGGCAGCAGCAAGGTCATCACCAGCAGCCAGCACAACGCGACGCCGCTTGCGGGCAGCACCAGGCTCTTCCACAACGGGTGCCGGCTGCGCCCGGTGCGCCATTTGACGAGCCACAGCCACGCCATCGTGGCGAGGACCGCCAACGCCAGCGCGAAGGGCGAGAAGCCGGGCGTGTAGCCCGGCGACAGGCGCGCGATGTTGGCGGCCGGCTGGGCCGGCACGCCGGTCTGCATCGAGGTGTAGATGACCCAGATCACCGCCGCGGCGACCGTGAAGAAGCAGACCGAGAACCAGTCGATGGCCGCGGCGGTGCTGCGCTGCAGGGTCGGCAGCGCGAACGCCGCCAGCACCGCGAGCGGCGGCAGGCCGAGCATCAGCGCGCGCTCCGAGCCGCCCATCGCGATGCAGGCGAGCACGCTGACGAGGGCCGCGCCGAGCGGGATCGCGATGTGGCGGTCCGAGAGGTGGCCGCGCCAGCGCCAGACCGTCCAGACCGCGAGCGGCCAGGCCGGCCAGGTGAACCAGGCCAGCAGCCGCAGCAGTTCCCAGGCGCCGGACCACGACAGCGCGCCCGTGCCGACGCGCCAGCCCCAGGCGCCGAGTTCCGACGCGAGCACGGCCGAGAGCAGCGCGCTGGCTGCGATCCAAGGCACGAAGCGGCGCGCCGGCTCGTAGCTCGAGGCACGGCAGATGAAGCCGCCGACGACGCCGAGCGCGAGCGCAATGACCGGCGCGCCGCTGGCGGCGAGCGCAGGCAGGGCGGCGAGCACCGCAAGCTTGGGCTGTGGCCCACGGAACGGGCTCGCCGCGAGCGCATAGATGAAGAGGGCGACGCTCGCCAGCTGCGCGAGCTCGGGCGTGGTTTCGTGGCCGAGCTGAAGCAGGCCGAGCGAGGCGACCAACGCGAGCAGCGCACCGTCGGCGATCGCGCGGGCATAGTCGATCGGGTTCGCCTCGCCGCCGAACGCGAACGGCAGCGGCTGCGCGGCCTCGGTCCGAGCCAGGTGGTAGGCGCTGTACCAGCTCAGCACCAGCACCAGCACCAGCAGCAGCGCGAACGGGATGCGCGCCGCCAGCGCCGGGTCGAGCCAGGGCCCGAGCAGCTTGATGAACGTCGCACCGAGCCAGTACGGCAGCAGCGCGGCATCGGCCGGCAGGCCGGCGACGGTCGGGGCGAGCCACGAGGTCCGGCCCTGCGCGATGTTCAGCATGTAGCCAAACGCGGTGATGTCGGCGCTCTTCCACGGGTCGCGCCCGAACACGCCGGGGATCACGTATGCCGCGCAGAACAGCAGCAGCGCCAGACGCGGCAGCGGCTGCGCGGCGCGCTGGGTGACGAGGGCTGGATTGGGTGCGTTCAATTCGGGGCGAGCGGTCTCAGGCGCGAATGATGCAGCAACTCGAGCATCAAAAAAGGCAGCCGAAGCTGCCTGTTTCCAAATGGCGGCCGAGGCCGCCTTTTCCGGGTGTTCGCGCGATTACTTCTTCGCGCCCAGGTGCGCAAACTTGTTGCGGAACTTCTCGACGCGGCCGCCGAGCGAATCGACGCTCTTTTGCGTGCCGGTGTAGAACGGGTGCGATTCGCTGGTGGACTCGAGCTTGAACAGCGGCAGTTCACGGCCGTCGTCCATCTTGATGGTTTCCTTGGCCGTCGCGCACGAACGCGTCACGAACTTGAAACCGTTGGACAGATCCACGAAGCAGACTTCGCGATACTGGGGGTGGATGCCTTCTTTCATGGGAGCCTCATCGCCTTCACTTGCCAATCGTTGCGGGAGCCACGCCGAACCATTCGGCACACTTTCCGCGATGCGGGAAACCGGCGAGTATAGCTCAGGAGACCGCTAGCCGCCCCGGCGCATCATGTCGAAGAAGTCGTGGTTGTTCTTGGTCGCCTTCATCTTCTCGAGGATGAACTCCATCGCCTCGATCTCGTCCATCGGGTACAGCAGCTTGCGCAGGATCCAGGTCTTCTGCAGGATCTCGGGCTGCAGCAGCAACTCCTCGCGCCGCGTGCCGCTCTTGTTGAGCAGGATCGACGGGTAGACGCGTTTCTCGGCCATGCGGCGATCCAGGTGGATTTCGCAGTTGCCGGTGCCCTTGAACTCTTCGTAGATCACCTCGTCCATGCGCGAGCCGGTGTCGACCAGCGCGGTGCCGATGATGGTCAGCGACCCGCCTTCCTCCACATTGCGCGCCGCGCCGAAGAAGCGCTTCGGGCGCTGCAGCGCGTTCGAGTCCATGCCGCCGGTCAGCACCTTGCCGGACGAGGGGAGCACGTTGTTGTAGGCCCGCGCCAGGCGTGTGATCGAGTCGAGCAGGATCACCACGTCCTTCTTCATCTCGACCAGGCGCTTGGCGCGCTCGATCACCATCTCGGCCACCTGCACGTGGCGCGCCGCCGGCTCGTCGAAGGTCGAACTGATGACCTCGCCACGCACGGTGCGCACCATCTCGGTCACTTCCTCGGGCCGCTCGTCGACCAGCAGCACGATCAGATGGACCTCGGGGTAGTTGGCGACCAGTGCATGCGCCATCTGCTGCATCATCACCGTCTTGCCGGTCTTCGGCTGCGCGACCAGCAGCGCGCGCTGGCCTTTGCCGATCGGCGCGATCAGGTCGATGATGCGACTCATGATGTTCTCGTCCGACTTGATCTCGCGCTCGAGCTTGAACTGCTCCTTCGGGAACAGCGGCGTCAAGTTCTCGAACATGATCTTGTGCTTGCTCTCCTCGGGCGCGACGCCGTTCACCCGGTCGACCTTGACCAGCGCGAAGTAGCGTTCACCGTCCTTGGGCACCCGCACCTCGCCCTCGATCGCGTCGCCGGTGTGCAGGTTGAAGCGCCGGATCTGGCTCGGGCTCAGGTAGATGTCGTCGGTGCTGGCCATGTAGCTCGCATCGGGCGAGCGCAGGAAACCGAAGCCGTCGGGCAGCACCTCGAGCACGCCGTCGCCGAACACCTGCTCGCCGGCCTTGGCGCGCTTCTTCATGATCGCGAACATCAGTTCCTGCTTGCGCAGGCGGGCGACGTTTTCGATCTCCAGCGCCTCGCCCATCGTGATGAGCTCCGAGACGTGGATCAGCTTGAGTTCCGACAGATGCATGGGCGAATGACCCTGGGTGTGGATGGCGACAGGCCGGTGCCGGCATGGGCAAACGGGCACGCGAAGCGAACGGCGAACAACAGCGGGAGTGGGGTGCCGGGTCCACGCGCCGCCGGATCGGGCGTTGTGGCCGCTGAGACAGTCTCAGCAGGCCTCAGGGCGTGGTGGCGAATTCTGGCGGCGGGCTCTCAGCAATCGAAACCGGCGGCTTTGTCAAAGCGCCGGCTCCCGCCGCGTTTGGCGGGATTATAGGTGACCGTCGAGGAACGCGGTCAATTGTGCCTTCGACAGCGCGCCGACCTTGGTCGCCGCGAGCTGGCCATCTTTGAACAGCATCAGCGTCGGGATGCCACGGATGCCGAACTTCGCAGGCACGTCACGGTTCTCGTCGACGTTCATCTTGGCGATCTGCAGGCGGCCGTCGTAGTCCTTCGAGACTTCGTCGAGGATCGGCGCGATCATCTTGCACGGGCCGCACCACTCGGCCCAGTAATCGACCAGCACCGGCTTGCTGGACTTCAGCACATCGGCCTCGAACGAGGCGTCGGAGGTGTGTTTGATCAGTTCGCTGCTCATGGTTTGTCCTTAAAGCTGCACCGCATGAAGTGGGTGGCAAGGCACAATGATTCTGACACAAAGCCCTCCCACCGGTGGTGCACGACACCGTCTCGGCCGTCTTCCTTCCTATGGCATCAATAGTGCGGCTGACCCTTGAAAGTGCCGTCACCGACACCCGACGCTGGGCCGTGATTGCGGCGCGCACCGCGGCCTGGGCCGACGAAAACCGCATCGCGCTGCGCGACGCCATCGTGCTGCTGCCGTTCGCGCAACTGCTGCCCGACGCGCGCGCCGCCTTCGCGCAGCGCCACGGCTGGATGCCGCGCATCGAGACCACGCGAACCCTGGCCGCGAGTCTCGGCCCGGCGGCAGCGCCGCGGGTCGGCGAGCTCAGCTTCGATCCGACGCTCGACGCCTTCAGTGCATCGGCCTTGCTGCGCTCGCTGGCCTGGGGGCGGCCTGGGCGCGCCGCGACGCGCGCGGTTTCGAGCAGGCCGAGCACGACGTTGTGCTCACTGCGCAAGCGCTGCTGCAGGCCGGCGCCGCGCTGGCGCCGAGTGCGCGCGCGGCGCATTGGGCGGCGGCGCGCGAGTTGCTCACACCGTTGAGCGGGCCGGGCGCGACCGAGCGGTTGCTGGCGCGCGTCGCGCTCGAATGGGCCAGCGTCGCGCCGGCGCCGCGGACGGATCGCCTGTTCACCTCGGACGCGCCTTCCGCCTGGGTCGCGGTGCAAGCGGGCGGCCGCAGTGCGCTGATCGACCGCGTAATGGACGAGGCGCGCGTGCCGTGTCTGGTGATCGACCTGGACGTGTCGGACGACGACGCATTCGCGCCGGCTGCCCGGCACGCGGCGCCGGCCCTTGCCGTGTGCGACGGGTTCGAGCACGAGGCGCAATGCGCCGCGGCGCAGGTGCTCGCGCACGTGCAGCTTGGC
>JANXZN010000418.1 GCA_025355545.1 Rhizobacter sp. | reverse complement strand
CCCGGCGCCGGCCTGTGGCCGACACCTCCTCCTTGACTTCGCTGCGCAGAGCGCCCCACCGTCCTGATCCGGCAGCGTCGGCGCGGCCCGACGCCCGCACATCGCCGATGCTGGAGGCCAAGGATGTCGGGTGGCCGACGCAGCGAAGTCAAGGAGGAGGGTCGGGCGCAGCCCGGCCCGGGGGAGTGAGCCCGGACACAAACAGTCCAGTGGACTGTTTGTGCCTGGCGAACGCCCGGGGCACTGTCCCCGGGCATGAGCGGAGTCGGCCACCCGGCAGCCTTGGCACGCGCCGACGCGCAACACGAACGGCAGCATCGGGCCGCAAGCCGACCCTGGCCATCGCCACCCATCCTCGAACGTCGCCGATCCCATCCTAGGCGTGCCGCCACTCGGCGGCGAGCGTGGTGGCGAGCGCCACGACCGCGGCGATCGGGTCGTTGCGGTCGGAGGCCACGCGATGGCGCTGCGGCATGCCGCGCAGCCATGTGATCTGGCGCTTCGCCAGTTGCCGCGTCGCCGCGATGCCGCGCTCGGGCAACTCGCTGAAGGAGCCGCCGACCAGCGCCTCCCAGGTCTGGCGGTAGCCCACGCAGCGCATCGAAGGCAGGTCGGCGTGCAGGTCGCCGCGTTCGCCGAGGCGCCGTACCTCGTCGACCAGACCGCCGTCGAGCATCTGGTGAAAGCGCGTCTCGATGCGTCGGTGCAGCCACGCGCGGTCGTCGGGCTCGAGCGAGATCAACGGCGGCAGCGCGCGCTCGACCTTCTCGGTGTGGAACGACGACAGCGCCTGCCCGCTGACGCGGAACACCTCGAGTGCGCGCTGAATGCGCTGTTGGTCGGCCGGCTTCAGCCGCGCCGCGGTGACGGGGTCGACACGCTGCAGCTCGCGGTAGAGCGCATGCAGGCCGTCGCGTTCCAGCTGTTCGGCGAGCGCCGCGCGCACACCGCGATCGGCGGCGGGCATCGCGTCCAGGCCCTCGAACAAGGCCTTGAAGTACAGCATCGTGCCGCCGACCAGCAGCGGCAAGTGGCCGCGCGCGCGGATCTCGCCGATCAGCCGCTGCGCGTCGACGACGAAGCGCGCGGCCGAGTAGGCCTCGCTCGGCTCGATGATGTCGATCAGGTGATGCGGCACGAACGCGCGTTCTTCGCGCTTCGGCTTCGCGGTGCCGATGTCCATGCCGCGGTAGACCAGCGCCGAGTCGACGCTGACGATCTCGACCGGCCATGTGCTCGCCCACGCGGCGGCGATCGCCAACGCGGCCGCGGACTTGCCCGATGCGGTCGGACCCGCGAGGCAAAGGCAGGCGGTGCTCAGATCGTGCGCAGGCGTGTCGAGTGGCATCGGCCGAGGTTATCAGGCGCACGCCTCACTTCGGCAGCCGCACCGGACGCGACGAGCCGCGCGGCACCAGCACCGGCTGCTGCGCGCCCGGCGTCAGCGACATCCGCTCTACGGCAAGGGGTGGTGATTTGCGTCTACCTGCTGTGGGGCCTGATCCTGCTGCTGGTCGTCAAGGCCGCGAAGTGGCGCGCGCAGGCCTGACGACTCTCAGAACTTCTCGTACAAGCCCAGGTAGCGCCACTGCCCGGCCGGCAGATCACCGAGCATGACCTTGCCGATGCGCACGCGCTTCAGGCCCAGCACCTGCAGGCCGACGGCCTCGCACATGCGGCGGATCTGACGCTTCTTGCCCTGCGTCAGCACGAAGCGCAGCTGGTCCTCGTTGACCCACTCGACCTGTGCCGGCCGCAGCGCTTCGCCGTCGAGCTCCAGCCCGTGGCGCAGCAACGCGAGGCCTTCGTCGCTCAGGCGCCGGCCCTCTCGTGGCGCGTCGACGCGCACCAGATACTCCTTCTCGATGCCGCTGTCCTCGCCGATCAGCTGCTTGGCGACGCGGCCGTCCTGCGTCAGCACCAGCAGGCCGACCGAATCGATGTCCAGGCGCCCGGCCGGTACCAGGCTCTTCAGGTGCTCGCGCAGGAAGCGCGTCCCTGAAGCGTCGTTGCGCCACTGGTTCGCCGGCGTGACGAGCACGACCGCGGGCTCGTAGCCGTCTTCGGCCTGGCCGGACACATAGCCGACCGGCTTGTTGACCAGCACCGTGACCCGCTGCGCCTGTGCGAACTTGGCCTTCGCGTCGATCGTGACGCGCTGATGCGGCAGCACGCGCGAGCCGAGCTCGCTGACGATCTGGTCGTCGACGCGCACATAGCCCTTCGCAATCCACTCGTCGGCCTCGCGCCGCGACGCGATGCCGAGCTCGCTCATGCGCTTGGACAGGCGCAGGCTGCCGGGCGCGTGTTCACGGTGCTCGAAATGGTCGTCGTCGTGGTCGCGCGCACGGTGGCTCTGAGGCGGGGCAGGGCGCGTGTCGCGCCGCGGCGGCGGACGCGGATCGAAGCGCGCGCCGAACGCGCTGTTCGCGGGCCGCGGCGAGGGCGGCGGCGGATCGCCGCGGCGTGGGTTCGGCGCGGGGTGCTCGCCGCGGCGCACGAAGCCTTCCGGCGGGCGATCACCGAAGCGCTGGCGCAGCTGCTCCTGGTAGCGCGCCTCGCGTTCGGCGCGCAGCGCCTGCGCCTGTGCGAGCGTCGGCCGGGTCTTCACGCCGGCACCGGCGCCGCGCACCGGCGTGCGATCGAGCGTTGCCGGCGCGCTGCCGTCTTTGGCGGGCGTCCTGAGTTTGATCGTGGCCATGGTCCGATTGGAGCACGAGCGCCGCGGCGCTCTACGCGCCGAGGCCGAACAGCTCGTGCAGCGCGTCGCGGTACTGGCGCTGGCCGACACCGTTGGTGCTGTAGTGCGTGCCGCCCTCGACCAGCACGAAACGCTTCGGCGCCGCCGCGCGCTCGTACAGCGCGCGGCCGAGCGCCGGCGGGATCAGCGTATCGGCGTCGCCGTGCACGACCAGTACCGGCACGCCCACCTGCGCGATCCGGTCGGCCGCATCGAAACGCTGCGTGATCAGCGCCGTGATCGGCAGCCAGCCCCACTTCATGGTCTGGAACACCGCCGGGATCGACGTGAACGTGCCTTCGACGATCAGCCCCTTCGCGTCGCGCACCTCGCTCGCCAGGCGCACCGCGATCGCGCCGCCCAGCGAGTGGCCGAAGATGTAGCGGTCGCGGCCCGGGTACTGCTGCGCCAGCCAGGCCCAGCCGGCGCGTGCATCCTCGTTCACGCTCGCCTCCGACGGCAACTCGTCGCTGCTGCGGCCGAAGCCGCGGTAGTCGATCGCCAGCACCGCGAAGCCGAGTTCGCGCATGCGCTTGATGCGAAACGCGCTGCTCTCGACGTTGCGGCGCGCGCCGTGCAGGTACAGCAGCAGCGGCGCATCGGGGCTCGGCCCGGCGATCCACAGCGCGTGCAGCTTCGCATTGCCGGCGCTGGGCAGGTCGATCCAGACATCGTCGAAGCCGTCGACGCGCACGCCGGCGCCCGGCGTGGTCAGCACGCTGGCCTGGAAGATCCACTTGCGCTGCCGGGTGTCGAGGCCGACGCAGCCGGCCAGCGCCGCGCTCGCCAGCAGCGCGAGCGCCGCCCGGCGCCAGCGCAGCGTGATCAGAACGTTCGGCATCGGCGCAGACTCCGGCACTCAGCGACCGCGCCAGAACAGGGCGTCGAGTTCCTTCAGCGTGATCTGGCGCCAGGTCGGCCGGCCATGATTGCACTGGTCGGCGCGATCGGTGCGCTCCATGTCGCGCAGCAGCGCGTTCATCTCGTCCAGCGTCAGCTGGCGGTTCGCGCGCACCGCGCCGTGGCAGGCCATGGTCGACAGGATCTCGTGCTGCGCGCGCTGGATCACGCTGCTGGCGCCGAACTGCGCGAGCTCGGCGAGCACGCTGCGCGCGAGCTCGATCACGTCACCGCCGGCGAGTGCCGCCGGGTGCGAGCGCAGCGCCAGCACGCTGGCCGACAGCGGCGTCACATCGAGGCCGAGCGCGTGCAGGTTGTCGGCCTGCGCCTCGGCGGTCGCGATCTCGTCGGCGGTGGCCGAGAAGGTCGCCGGGATCAGCAGCGGCTGCGCGTCGATCGTCGCGCCGCCGCGCTCGGCGAGGCTGGCCTTCAGGCGCTCGTAGACGATGCGCTCGTGGGCCGCGTGCATGTCGACGATCACCAGCCCCTGCGCGTTCTCGGCCAGCACGAAGATGCCGGCGAGCTGCGCGATCGCCTTGCCGAGCGGCCAGCTGTCGGTGGCCGCTGCTGCGGCAGGTACGGCGGCGCCGAACGTCGCCGGCAACGCCCCGGGCGGGGCGTTCCAGCGCGCGGGCGGCTCCTGCGCGTACAGCGTCGCCGCGTGCTGCAGGCCGAGCGAGGCCTGCTGTGCGGCGTCGTAGCGCTGCAGCCCGGGCGGCGCCGGCGGCGTGTGGCCACCGGCCTCGGGCGCGGCGAGCCCGGACTTCGGAATCGCCAGCGCCGTCTCGACCGCGCGCCGCACCGCCTGATGCACCTCGCGCGAGTCGCGGAAACGCACCTCGACCTTGGTCGGGTGCACGTTCACGTCGACCCGGTCCGGTGCGATCTCGATGAACAGCAGGTAGGCCGGCTGGCGGCCGCCGTGCAGCACGTCTTCGTAGGCCGAGCGCACGCCGTGCGCGATCAGCTTGTCGCGCACGAAGCGGCCGTTGACATACACGTACTGCTGGTCGGCGCGCGCGCGCGCCGCCTCGGGCGTACCGCTGCGCCCGCTGACGCGCAACACGCCCGACTCGATCGCCAGCTCACGGCTGCGGCCGACGAACTCGTGGCCGAGCACGTCGATCACGCGCTGCGCGCCGCTCGCGCGGCGCCACTGTGCGCTGAGCTTGCCGTCGTGCCAGACCGTGAAGCCGACCTCGGGCCGCGCCAGCGCGTGGCGCCGCACCGCCTCGAGGCAGTGCGCGAACTCGGTCGCCTCGGTCTTCAGGAACTTGCGGCGCGCCGGCGTCGCGAAGAACAGCTCGCGCACCTCGACGCTGGTGCCGATTGCGCGCGCCGCCGGCACGAGCTCGCCGGAGCGCGCATCGAGCCGCTGCGCGTGCGCGGCGTGCGGCGTGCGGCTCGCGATCGAGAGTTCGGCGATCGACGCGATCGCGGCCAGCGCCTCGCCGCGAAAGCCCATCGTCGCGACGCCTTCGAGCTCGTGCAGCGAGGCGATCTTGCTGGTCGCGTGGCGGCGCAGTGCGAGCGGCAGCTCGTCGGCCGGGATGCCGGCGCCGTCGTCCTCGACGACGATCGCGCGGATGCCGCCGCCGACCAGCTTCACGGCGATTTCGGTGGCGCCGGCGTCGAGTGCGTTGTCGAGCAGCTCGCGCACCACCGACGCGGGCCGTTCGACCACCTCGCCGGCGGCGATCTGGCTGACGAGCTCGTCGGGAAGCTCGCGGATCGGGCGGCGGGCCGGGGGCTGGAGGACGGCGTTCATCCGCGCATTGTAGAAAGCGCGCGCGCCGCCGTGCCCGCAGCCAAATGGCGAGTCTTGCGGCGCCATATCGCCGGATCGGCGGCGCCCCGCGCAGGCTCACAATAACGCCGCAGTAACACCGCAGCCAAGATGGAACAGAGCACTTCGACCGCCGCCGCCGAGAGCCCCGCGTTCCTTCGCGCGGTCACCCAGCTCGCACAGCAGCGCACGGTGATGACCTCGCGCGCGATCTACAACCACCAGGGCATCAAGCTGCTCGAAGGCGGTGTGCAGGTCGACGCCGGCCTGTACGACCGGCTGCTCTCGCACCGCCTGGCGGCGCCGCTCGACGAGAGCGTGGACGGCGACCCCGGCGACCCCGGCGTCACCGGCGCGGCACTGCGCGAGGCCGGCGAGGCCGCGATGGCGCGCTGGCCGTTCTTCGCGCTGCTGGGCCCGGCCGGGCGCGTGCGCAGCATGCTGCTGCAAGCTGTCGAGGCGATCCCGCTGCCGCGGCCGGTCGCACTGCACCTGGCGCTGGCCCGCGAGACCCGGCCCGCGGTGTTCGAGCACGGCATCCTGATGGCGCTGCTGTGCGCGCACCTGGTGCACGAGGGCGGCGCGCCGATCCACGACATGACGGTGGCGGCCGGCGCCGGCCTGCTGCACGATCTTGGCATGCTGCACATCGCGCCCGAGCTGCTCGACGCCGGCACCCGCCTGAGCGGCGACGAGCGCCGGCCGCTCTACGCGCACCCGCTGACCGGCTCGATGCTGATTGAGCGCTTTCACGAATACCCTTCGGTGGTCGCGCGCGCGATCCTCGAACACCACGAACTGCTCGACGGCTCGGGTTACCCGCGCGGCCTGGCCGGCGACGCGATCAGCCCGCTCGGGCGCATGCTGTTGCTGTGCGAGGTCGTCACCGCGATGTTCGACGGCGAGCGCGAGCGCCCCGAGCTGCGCGTCTCGCTGCTGCTGCGGGTCGGCGCGCGGCGCTTCGATCCGAGCCTGGTGCCGTCGATCCACCGTCTGCTGCGCGCACTGCCGCCGCCCGCCGACGACGTGGCCGCGCCCATCGCCGAGTCGGTCGCGCGGCTGCGCGCGCTGGCCGAACTGCTGAACCGCTGGCACGAGGCGGCGCAGGCTGCGGCGCCCGCGCTGGTGGCGGCCGGCCGCGCGGTGCTGAAGTCGATGGCCGACCAGGCCGCGGCGCTGCAACGCATGCTGTTCGAGGCCGGCGTCACGCCCGTGCAGCTCGACTTCATCGCCGGCTCGAGCGAACCCGACGCGCTGCTGCGCACCAAGCTGTGGGCGCTGGCCGGCGAACTGCGCTGGAACCTGCTGGCGAGCGCGAACCAGCTGCGCCGGTGCTGGCGCGCGGCCTCGGGCGGACAACCGTTCCCGGCGGCGGTGGCAGCCTGGCTCGACGAGGTCGAGGCGCTCGACGCCAAGGCCTGATGCGCCCGGCGGCGGAGCCGCGCCGCCGCGCCGATAATCGCGCCGCATGGAAATCCTTCAGCACCTGCTCGACTTCATCCTGCACGTCGACGTGCACCTGCGCAGCTTCGTCGAGGCCTACGGTGGCTGGGTCTACGCGCTGCTGTTCCTGATCATCTTCGTCGAGACCGGCGTCGTCCTGATGCCGTTCCTGCCGGGCGACTCGCTGCTGTTCGTGGTCGGCGCGCTGTGCGGTGCCGGGCTGATGAACCTGCCGCTGGTGATCGCACTGCTGATTGCCGCGGCGATCCTGGGCAACCAGAGCAACTACGCGATCGGCCGCCACTTCGGGCCGCGCGTGTTCCAGTG
>JANXZN010000331.1 GCA_025355545.1 Rhizobacter sp. | reverse complement strand
GCCGCGCGATCTCGACGATGCCGCGCGCGGCGTCTTCCGAGATCACGCCGACCGAGCGCGCGCCCTGCAGGTCACGCAGCAGGCCGAGCGTCTTGCGCTGGTTCTTGCGCACCTTGTCCTCGACGTTGCCGATGCCGGTATCAAGCACCGCGAGCTCGGCCAGTTCGCGGTTGCGCGCCGGCTCGACGATGGCCCAGCCGGCCGCGGTGACGACCATGTCGACCTGCTCCTGCGACCAGGTTTCGTAGGCGCGCTGCGCAGTGCGTGCGCGCTGCACCACGGCCTCGATCGGTGTTGGAATCTTCATCGGGTTCTCTGGCTGGCGTTGCATGCTTGAACGATCTCGGGTTGGACAGGGCTCACGATAGGGCTCGCAGCGCCTGGGCTTGCGCGGCTTCCTGCGGGTCCCCCAGTTTGTTGGTCGGATCGATGAACAGCGAGCCCACGATGCCGACCCCGAGCAGCATCGCGGATACCGCGAACGGGACCTGATAGCTGCCGGTGGTCTGGATCAGGAAGCCGAAGACGATCGGCGAGATCATGCCCGCCACACCGAAGCCCGTGTTCATCATGCCGCCCGCGGTGCCGGCGTAGGCGCCGGCGATGTCCATCGGCAGGCTCCACAACACTGCATTGGTCAGCTCGAGAAAGAAGAAGGACGCCGACAGCAGCGCGACCGCCGTCAGCGGTTCCTTGACGCCCACGACCGGCAGCATGAACACGAGCGCACCGCCCAGACCCAGCACCAGCATCGCGCGGCGCGCGACCTTGAGGTTGCCGGTGCGCTTGTAGATCGTGTCCGACACCACCCCGCCCAGGGTATCGCCGACCACGCCCGCGAGCAGCGGCAGCGACGTGAACAGCGCCAGCTGCTTCAGGTCGAAGCCGCGCGCGTCCTTCAGGTAGGACGGCAGCCAGGTCAGGAACACCCACAGCGACCAGCCGTAGCAGAAGTCGACGAAGGTCACCAGCCACATCTTGCGAATCATCTCGGCCCACGGCGTCTTGCCCTTGGCGGTGGCCTTCATGCGCGCGGTATCGATGCCGATTTCCTTCAGCTCGGCCGGCGTGACCCATTTGTGCTCGACCGGCGTGTTGCGAAAGAACCAGACATACAGCGCCGTCCAGAGCAGGCTGATCACGCCCAGCGCGATGAACGACTCGCGCCAGCCGTACAGCGCGACGATGCCGATCACGATCGGTGGGGTCACCGCGCCGCCCAGACGCGCGAAGCTGTGGGTGATGCCCTGCGCGAAGCCGCGCTCGGTCGCCGGCAGCCAGAAGGTGAAGGCGCGGGTCGCGGTGGGAAACGCGCCGCCTTCGCCGACCCCCAAGACGAAGCGGAAGATCAGCAGCGAGGTCAGGCCCCAGGCGAAGCCGCACAAGATGGTCGCGACCGCCCAGATGATACTGAGCACGGCCAGCACCAGGCGCGGCCCGAACTTGTCGGCGCACCAGCCGCCGAAGATCTGCATCGCGGCGTACGGGTAGGCGAAGGCCGAGAAGACCACGCCGAGTTCGGTCGGCGACAGGCCGAATTCCTTGCGCAGGAAGGGCGCGGCGACGGAGATGTTGACCCGGTCGATGTAGGCGACGAAATAGAGCAGGCACATCACCGCGAGGATCAGGTGTCGGACCTTGAAAATTCGTTTCATGTTGTCTCCGTGACAGTGGGCGCGCTGCGGAATGCTGTCACTTAGGAGTTCCAAATAATGGAACATAGTATGACTATTTAGAACAATCTTAGGACGGGACCTCGGGTCCGTCAAGGGGGATTACCGCAGGCTTCGCAGAACGCGCGCGTGTGCGCGGCGCGCGCGCGCCGATCCGGGAACGCGCGCGGTGCCACCGGCAGCGGACTGTCGAACTTGTCGAGAAGATGCCCTCGGCGTGCCGCGTTCAGACAGACGCAGGCTCACGCGGCGGGCGCCTGCGGCCGAGCTTTTAGAGCCGGGCGAGGCGTCGGCCCGGCGCGCGGCGTCGCCGCGCTTAGTCCAGATGGATGTTGGCTTCCTTGGCCAGCTTCGCCCAGCGTGCGATCTCGGCCGTGACCGTCTGGCCGAGGATCTGCGGCGTGCCGCCGGTGCCTTCGGCACCTTGCTGCAGCAGCTTCTCGCGGATCTCGGGTTCGTGCACGATGGTGTTCAGCGCGCGGTTGAGCTTGTCGACGATGGTCTGCGGCGTCTTGGCCGGCACGAAGATCGCGTACCACGAGTCGACGTTGAAGTCGGCGACACCGGCTTCCTGCATCGTCGGCAGGTTCGGGAAGGTCGCGCTGCGCTTCAGCGTCGACACGGCCAGTGCCTTGACCTTGCCGACCTTGACGAACTGCGCCGCGGCCGGGATCGACACCCACAGCAGCGGGATCTGCCCGCCGAGCACGTCGTTCATCGCCGGCCCGCCGCCGCGGTACGGCACGTGCTGCAGCTGCGTGCCGGTGCGCAGCTTGTAGAGCTCGCCCGCCAGATGACCGGGCGAGCCGTTGCCGACCGAGCCGAACGAGATCGTGCCCGGCTTGGCCTTGGCCAGCGCGGTCAGTTCGGCGACCGTGTTCGGCGCGAACTGCGGGTTCGCGACCAGGATCTGAGGCAGCGAGGCCACCATGCCGACCGGTGCGAAGTCCTTCTCGGTGTCGAAGGGCAGCTTGGCGTAGATCGCCGGATTGATCGTGTGCGACGAGAGCGTGAACAGCACGGTGTAGCCGTCCGGCGCGGATTTGGCGACGACGTCGGTGCCGAGCGAGCCGGCCGCGCCGCCGCGGTTGTCGATCACGATCGGCTGGCCGAGGAGCTGCTGGAAGCGCTCCTGCACGATGCGCGCGATCACGTCGGTGCCGCCGCCGGGCGGGTAGGGCACGACGAAGTGGATCGGCTTGTCGGGCCAGGCCTGCGCCTGCACCAGCGGCGCCGCAAAACACGCGGCCGCGACGATCAGGCCCCGGCCCAGCCAGCGATTCAGAACGCTCATTCCGGTCTCCTTCTGAGGGGCGTCGGCAAGGCTGCCGGCACGGGGTTCGGGTGATAGCCCAGCGCCGCGCTCGCCGCGGCGGCGCAGGCGAGCAGCAGCTCGGCGAGCTGGCGTGCGCGGGCGCGCGCGAAGCGGGTGGACGGCACGCTCATGCCGACGGCCGCAACCACCGCGCCGCGTGCGTCGTGCAGCACCGCGCCGAGACCGCAGACGCCCAGGCGCCACTCCTCGCGGTTCTCGGCGTAGCCGCGCGCGCGGCTGCGCTGCAGCTCGGCGCCCAGCGCACCGTAGTCGGTCAGGGTGTTCGGCGTGTGCGCGACCAGCTTGCCGAGCAACGCGCGCAGCGCGGGCGGGTCGAGCCCGGCCGCGGCCAGCAGCGCCTTGCCCGAGGCCACGCAATAGGCCGGCGCACGCCCGCCGACGCGCGAATATGCGGCCACCGGCAACGGGCTGTCGAACTTGTCGAGGTAGACGATCTCGGCGCCGTCGAGCGCGGCGAGGTGAATGGTCTCGCCACTGGCCTGCGCCAGCGCCGCGAGCTGCGGGCGCACCAGCGGGCCGATGTCGGCGGCCTGGCCGACCAGCGCGCCGAGCTCGAACAGGCGCAGGCTCGCGCGGTAGGCGCTGGTCGCGGCGTCCTGCGTCGCCCAGCCGCACTCGACCAGCGTCTGCAGCGTGCGGTGCGCGTTGCTGCGCGCCAGGGCGAAGGCCTGCGCTACCTCGATCGCGCGGCAGTCGCGCTGCTGGCGCGCCAGCCACTCGAGCACCGCGAGACCTTTGGCGAGGGTGGAATCCATGGGAGAAGCGACGGGCGAGAAAGTGATGTTCCAGTAAATGAAACAGCGTACCCGAATACAGAACGAGACTACGCGACGCGCTCCCGCGCTGTCAATGCGGTCGAACGCTCGCCGGCGACCCGCGGTTCAGCGCCGCGCACCGCGCGCGATCATCGCGATCAGTTCGCGGAACACGCTGCGGCCGACCGGGCCCGACAGGTCGAGTACGTGGCTGCGGCTGTAGCAGGGGCTCAGGTCCAGCCCGACGCCGACGCCGTAGATCTCGGCACCCTGCGCCTCGGCCTGCGCGACCACGTCCTTCAGGTGGTGGTCGAGGTAGTGCGCATCGTTCGCGAGACGGGTCGCGCTGTCCATCGGCGAGCCGTCGGAGACGACGATCAGCAGGCGGCGCGATTCGTCGCGCGCGCTCATCCGGCGCAGCGCCCACGTGACCGCCTCGCCGTCGACGCCTTCGCGGAACAGGTCGGCCTTCAGCAGCGCGGCGATGTGCGGGCGCGCGCGCCGCCACGAGGTGGCCGCGTCCTTGAAGACCAGGTGGCAGGTCTCGTTCAGCCGGCCGGGGTGCGGTGGGCGAGCGGCGCGCACCCAGTCGCGTTGCGCGCGGCCGCCGTTCCAGGCGCTGGTCGTGAAGCCCAGCAATTCACTCGCGACGCCGGCCTGTTCGAGCGCACGCACCAGCACGTCGACCAGCACCGCGACCGATTCGATGTGTTCCTTCATCGAACCCGAGCAGTCGATCAGCACGCTGACCAGACAATCGGCTCGCGGCTGCTCGCGTTCGGTGCGGAACAGGCGCCGCTCGGTCGGCGAGCTGATCAACTGCGCGAGGCGCCGGCCGTCGATCTGGCCCTCTTCCTGGCCGCCGTCCCAGCCGTCGCGCTGCGGCACCGCGAGCAGCGCCTTCAGGTCGCGGGCGAGTTGCGCGAGATTCACGCCGAGGCCGGCGATGCGCCGGTCCAGGCGCTCGCGGTAGTCACGCAGCAGATCGGCGCGCACCAGCGACGCGGCGGCGAGCTCGCGGTCGTAGGCACGCGTGAAGACGCGGTAGCCGTCGTCGGCACCTTCGAGCACGAGGCTGCGGCCCGAGACCGCGGTGGCGACGCGGTCGTCGATCCCGTCGCCCTGATCGAGCAGCAGACTGAACGCGGCCCACGCGTCGGCGTCGTTGGTGTCGCGGTCGCCGGCGTCGGTGGCTTCATCGGCCGAGTGCAGCAGCGCGGCGATCGTGCGCGCGATGCTCAGTGCATGCGGCGCATACGCGGCCTGGTCGGCGCGCTCGCGCTTGCAGCCGGCGAGCGCGCTGCCGATCGATGCGCCGATGCCGGCGCGCGTGGCTTCGAGCAGGTCCTCGGTCTCCTCGACGACCGGGTCGCCGGTGATGCGCGCGCGCGCCATCTGCGCGAGCGTGTACATCAGCAGCCCGCGCGCGCTGTCGGTGCCGCCGGCGTGGTGGAACGCGAGCGACCAGGCCTCGAAGCGCTGCCACAGGTTGCGGCGCACACCCGCCATGCCGACGGGCACGAGCGCCTCGGCGCGGAACTGCTCGAGCAGCTCGAACACCATGCGTTCGACCGGGTCGCTCGGGCAGAGCGCGCGGTGCAGCTTCGCATCGCTGTTCGCCAGGCGCAGCCCGAAGCCGTCGGCGGCGCCGCGGAACGACGCGAAATCGTCGGTCTCGAGCGACGGGGCCAGGTGCGGCGCGTACAGCGGCAGCGCACGCCGGCCGCGGTGCAGCCGCCGGCCACGGAAGTGCAGGTCGCGCACGCCGCTGAGCGCGCGGATCGCCGCGGCGCAGAGTTCCTCGATGCGCTCCTGGTGCCGCGCCCGGCGCTGGGCCTCAGTCACTGGAGCCCCCGTTCGATGAGTACATCGAACGACCCCTCCGGGGGGGTAGGGGCCGGCTTGGGGCGGCCCGGCGCTCGGCCCGCGAACTCATTCGGGATCACCCGTCAGCAGATAGGACTCGTCGAGCTCGCGGTCGAAGCAGCGCTGGAAATACTCGGCGACGACCGGTCGCTCGGCCTCGTCGCACTTGTTGACGAACGACAGACGGAACGCGAGCGCCGGGTCCTTGAAGATTTCGATGTTCTCGGCCCAGGTAATCACGGTGCGCGGCGACATCAGCGTCGACAGGTCGCCCGCCGCGAAGCCCTTGCGCGTCAGGTCGGCGACCGCGACCATCTGCTGCACCAGCGCCGTGCCGGCGGCATCGGCGCGCGACGGCACGCGCGCCTGCACGATCGCGACTTCCTCGTCGCGCGGCAGATAGTTCAGCGATGCGACGATGTTCCAGCGGTCGATCTGCGCGTGGTTCAGCCGCTGCGCGCCGTGGTACAGCCCGTTCAGGTTGCCGAGGCCGACGGTGTTGGCGGTCGCGAACAGACGGAAGAACGGATGCGGGCGCAGCACCTTGTTCTGGTCCATCAGCGTGAACTGCCCGTCGCGTTCCAGGATGCGCTGGATCACGAACATCACGTCGGGGCGGCCGGCGTCGTACTCGTCGAAGATCAGCGCGACCGGCCGCTGCAGCGCCCAGGGCACGATGCCTTCCAGAAACTCGGTGACCTGCTGGCCGTGGCGCAGCACCACCGCGTCCTTGCCGACCAGGTCGAGGCGGCTGATGTGGCCGTCGAGGTTGACGCGCACGCAGGGCCAGTTCAGCCGCGCGGCGACCTGCTCGATGTGGGTCGACTTGCCGGTGCCGTGCAGGCCCTGCACCATCACGCGCCTGTCTCTCGTGAAGCCGGCGAGGATCGCGAGCGTGACGGCCGGGTTGAAGCGGTAGACCGCGTCGATCTCGGGCACGTGCTCGTCGCGTTCGCTGAACGCGGGCACCTGCAGGTCGCTGTCGAGGCCGAAGACCTCGCGTGCGCAGACCAGGCGGTCGGGGCGCAGCGCAGTGATCTCGGTCATGGGGCAGCCTTGTCGATGCGGCTCAGCGCGAGCGCGGCGCGCTGCAGCGCGGGCAGCAGCAGCCTGGCCTTCGCGGCGCTCAACCGCATGATCGGTGCCTGCACCGCGACGCAAAGGTTCGACAGGTTCGGCGCGCCGCCCGCCGCCGGCACCAGCACCGCCAGGCACAGCAGGCCGGGCAGGAACTCTTCGTCGTCGACCGCGTAGCCGTCGGCCTGCACGCGCTTGATCTCGCGTTCGAGCTTGGCCAGATCGGTCAGGGTCTTCGCGGTGTACTTCTCGAGCGGCGCGTTGGCGAGCAGGCGTTGGCGCTGCGCCGCGCTCATCTGCGCGAGCAAGACCTTGCCGCTGGCCGAGCAGTGCGCCGGCACGCGCGAGCCCGGGTGCAGGTAGAAGCGCAGCGGTGCCGCGGTCTCGACGCGGTCAAGGTAGACGACCTCGCTGCCCGACAGCGCGGTGATGTTGCAGCTCTCGCCGACCTCGTCGACGAGGCGGCGCAGCACCACGTGGCGCGCGCCGTGATGCGTGTCGTTGAGCAGCACCTTCTCGGCCAGGCGGCGCAGCCGCGTGCCGGTGCCGTAGAGGCGGCCGCCGTCCTCGCGCTGCAGCAGGCCCGCGCCTTCGAGCTGCTGCAGCATGCGGTGCAGGGTCGGCTTGGGCAGGCCGGTCTCGGAGGCGAGCGCCTGCAGCGAGTAGCGCTGGTCTTTCGCGGCGATCACCTCGAGCAGCGCGAACAGCCGCATCGTCGGGCTGTCGCCGCCCGGTTCGGCGGCTTCGGGTTTGAGCGCTTGGACGGCATTCATGGTGACGGCATCATAGACGTGTTCCGGAAAATAGTACGTGGCGTCTCGATTTATTGATTTCTGTTGACGCCCGCTGCGGCGCCGCCTATAGTCCGGATCAGTTTCATTTTCCGGAACCATCTGTTCCGGATTGCCTAAATCCCCCAATCACCCGACCGGAGACCACGCCATGAGCAAGCCACCCATTCCCGCCGCCCGCGCCGCCGTCCAGGGCGTGCAGAAGATGACCCCGTCCGAGGCCTTCGTCGAGACCATGGTCGCGAACGGCGTGACCGACATGTTCGGGATCATGGGCTCCGCTTTCATGGACGCGATGGACATCTTCGCGCCGGCCGGCATCCGGCTGATTCCGGTCGTGCACGAGCAGGGTGCCGGCCACATGGCCGATGGCTATGCGCGCGTCAGCGGCCGCCACGGCGTGGTCATCGGCCAGAACGGCCCCGGCATCAGCAACTGCGTGACCGCGATCGCTGCGGCCTACTGGGCCCACAGCCCGGTCGTGATGATCACGCCCGAGACCGGCACGATGGGCATGGGCCTGGGCGGCTTTCAAGAGGCGAACCAGCTGCCGATGTTCCAGGAGTTCACCAGGTACCAGGGCCACGTCAACAACCCGAAGCGCATGGCCGAGTACACCGCGCGCTGCTTTGACCGCGCCATCTCCGAGATGGGCCCGACCCAGCTGAACATCCCGCGCGACTACTTCTACGGCGAGATCAGCTGCGAGATCCCGAAGCCGATGCGCGTCGAGCGCGGCGCCGGCGGCGAGAACAGCCTGAATGCCGCGGCCGAGCTGCTCGCGAACGCGAAGTTTCCGGTGATTCTGGCCGGCGGCGGCGTCGTGATGGGCGACGCGGTCGAGCAGTGCCGGCTTCTCGCCGAACGGCTGGGCGCGCCGGTGGTCACCGGCTACCTGCGCAACGACGCGTTCCCGGCGAGCCACCCGCTGTGGGCCGGCCCGCTGGGCTATCAAGGCTCGAAGGCGGCGATGAAGCTGATCGCGCAGGCCGACGTGGTGGTCGCGCTCGGCTCGCGCATGGGCCCGTTCGGCACCTTGCCCCAGCACGGCATGGACTACTGGCCCAAGGACGCGAAGATCATCCAGGTCGAGGCCGACCACACCAACCTCGGCCTGGTGAAGAAGATCAGCGTCGGCATCCACGGCGACGCGAAGGCCGCGGCGATCGCGCTGACGAAGCGCCTCGAAGGCCGGACGCTGACCTGTGATGCGACCCGGCGCGCGCGCGCCGGGACTATCCAGGCCGAGAAGGCCGCGTGGGAGAAGGAACTCGACGGCTGGACGCAC
Organism: Rhizobacter sp.; assembly: GCA_025355545.1. GTDB lineage: Bacteria > Pseudomonadota > Gammaproteobacteria > Burkholderiales > Burkholderiaceae_C > LMDS01. Next base: position 2,653 of record JANXZN010000331.1, on the reverse strand, counting down.
GAGAAGGACGCGTTCAGCCTCGACATGATCGAGGAGCAGAAGAAGGAGCCCGGCCGCTGGCTGCACCCGCGCCAGGTGCTGCGCGAACTCGAGAAGGCGATGCCGCCGCGCGCCATGGTGTCCACCGACATCGGCAACATCAATTCGGTCGCGAACAGCTACCTGCGCTTCGAGGAGCCGCGCAGCTTCTTCGCGCCTATGAGCTTCGGCAACTGCGGCTACGCGCTGCCCACCATCATCGGCGCCAAGTGTGCGGCGATGGACCGGCCGGCGATCGCGTACGCCGGCGACGGCGCCTGGGGCATGAGCATGGCAGAGCTGATGACCTGCGTGCGTCACGACATCCCGGTCACCGCGGTCGTGTTCCACAACCGCCAGTGGGGCGCGGAGAAGAAGAACCAGGTCGACTTCTACAACCGTCGCTTCGTCGCCGGCGAACTCGACAACCAGAGCTTCGCCGGCATCGCGATCGCGATGGGCGCCGAAGGCGTGGTCGTCGACAAGCTCGAAGACGTGGGTCCGGCGTTGAAGAAGGCCGTGGCCGCGCAGATGAACGAGGGCAGGACCACCGTGATCGAGATCATGTGCACGCGCGAGCTCGGCGACCCGTTCCGCCGCGACGCGCTCGCCAAGCCGGTGCGCTTCCTCGAGAAGTACAAGGATTACGTCTGAGCGTGCTGCCGCCACCGGCGCACCCGCTTCTGGCGGCGCTGGTCGCGCGCGCCGGCGAACGCGCTGCCGCGCACGGCGCACCGCGCGTCGGTATCGTCTACCCCTGCGACGCGTTCGCGCTCGACGCCGCCGCGCGCGTGCTCGAGGCCGGCATCGCGACGCCGGTGCTGATCGGCCCGCGCGCGGGCATCGCGCGTGCGGCCGGGGCCGCGGCCGTCGAGCTGCAGCGCTTCGAGATCGTCGACACCGGCGCCGCGCCGGCCGAAGCCGCGTTGCACGCGACCACGCTGGTGCGCGCGGGCGCGCTGCAGGCCTTGATGAAGGGCTCGCTGCACACCGACGAGCTGATGGCGGCGATGGTCGACAGGGCGTCCGGCCTGCGCGGCGCGACGCGGATCAGCCACGCGTTCCTGTTCGACCTGCCGCGCTACCACAAGCTGCTCGCGCTGGCCGACTGCGTCGTCAACATCACGCCCCACCTGCCGGCCAAGCGCGACATCCTGACGAACGCGATCCGGCTGCTGCAGGACCTCGGCATCGCGCAACCGAAGGTTGCCATCGTTGCGGCGGTCGAGACCGTGAACCCGGCGATCCCGGCGACCCTGGATGCGCGCGCGCTGGTTGAACTCTCGCGTGGGGGCGAGTGGCCCGGCGCGATCGTCGACGGCCCGTTTGGCTTCGACATTGCGATCTCGGCCGAGGCGGCGCGCATCAAGCAGATCGCCTCGCCCGTGCCCGGCCACGCCGACCTGCTGCTGATGCCCGACCTGAACGCCGGCAACATGCTGTACAAGAGCTTCAACTACATCGGCGGGGGCGACAGCGCCGGGCTCGTGCTCGGCGCGACCGTGCCGGTGGTGCTGACCTCACGCGCCGATTCGCTGCCCTCGCGCATCGCGTCGGTGGCGCTCGCGGTACTCGCGTGCAGATGGCACGACTGACAAGGAAACCCCGTGTTCAAGTTCCTTTCCCGCGAGCCTCTTCACGATCCGCTCGCCGCGCCGAAGCCCGGCGCGGTGACCGAGGTCAAGACCACCACCTGCTACATGTGCGCCTGCCGCTGCGGCATCCGCGTGCACCTGCGCGACGGCGAGCTGCGCTACATCGACGGCAACCCGAACCACCCGCTGAACCAGGGCGTGATCTGCGCGAAGGGCTCGGCCGGCATCATGAAGCAGGTCTCGCCGGCGCGGCTGACGCAGCCGCTGCTGCGCAAGGCCGGAGCCGAGCGCGGCGCGGGCGAGTTCGAGCCGATCAGCTGGGATCTGGCTTTCGAGATGCTCACGGAGCGGTTGGCGAAGATCCGATCCACCGACCCGAAGAAGTTCGCGCTCTTCACCGGCCGCGACCAGATGCAGGCCCTGACCGGCCTGTTCTCGCGCCAGTTCGGCACGCCCAACTACGCCGCGCACGGCGGCTTCTGCTCGGTGAACATGGCGGCCGGCATGATCTACACGATCGGCGGCAGCTTCTGGGAATTCGGCGGGCCCGATCTGGATCGCGCGAAGCTGTTCGTGATGATCGGCACCGCCGAAGACCATCACAGCAACCCGATGAAGATCGCGCTGTCGAAATTCAAGCGTAGCGGCGGGCGCTTCATCACGAACAGTTTGGCGCGGTCGAGGTCGGGGCCACCGAACTCCCAGAAGCTGCCGCCGATGGTGTAGATCATGCCGGCCGCCATGTTGACCGAGCAGAAGCCGCCATGCGCCGCGTAATTGGGCGTGCCGAACTGGCGCGCGAACAGGCCGGTGAGCGCCTGCATCTGGTCGCGCCCGGTGAAGAGGGCGAATTTTTTCGGGTCGGTGGCGCGGATTTTGGCGAGGCGCTCGGTGAGGATGTCGAACGCCTTTTCCCAACTGATGGGCTCGAACTCGCCGGCGCCGCGCTCGGAACCGGGCTTGCGCAACAGCGGGCGCGTCAGGCGCGCCGGTGAGACCTGCTTCATGATGCCGGCCGAGCCCTTGGCACAGATCACGCC
>JANXZN010000305.1 GCA_025355545.1 Rhizobacter sp. | reverse complement strand
GTCGCCACCGGCGCGGTCGCCGGGGCGTCGGGGCGCGGCGCCGACGGCGCCTCGGCCCCTGCGGTCTGCGGGGCATTGATCAGCGGCGGGTCGACGAAGGCGACAAAGCGGCGCGTGACTTTCGCGGTGCAGCCCAGCGTCACGCTGACGGTGACGACCGGCTCGTCGATAAACGCCCCGGTGGTGACCCGCACGCTGCGGTTGTTCGAATCCACGGGCCCTTCGAGGCTGACCCGGACCTGACCCGGCGCGAGCCGGTTCTCGCCCGAGTGGACTTCAGCCGAGACGCACTCGGGCGCCAGCTGCTCGTCGGCGTCGAGCCGAATCGCGGCGACGAAGTCCAGCGCTTGCCCCAACTGGGTCGCGTTGACGACCCGTCCGAACCCGACCGCATGTGCCGGCATGGCGGCGACCCAGAGCGCAGTGCCGGTCACGAGAAGGGTCGAAACGGCGCGCATGCGGATGGGGTTGGTCGTCGCTGTGGATGGCCGAGGGACTCTAGCATGAAGAAACAACTGCACCGCGCCGCGGGGCGGTGCAGCCGAGCCGCCTTGCGTGACACAATTCCGGCCGCGTGCACCGGTGTTGGCCTTTCGTTCGCGAAAGCCGGCGTCGGCACCCGCGCCCTGCTGCGCCTCGGGGATCCCGATGACTGCCGAACTCCTGACCGAACGTCGCGGCGCCGTGCTGCTGCTGACCCTGAGCGACCCCGCGACGCGCAACGCGCTGTCGCATGGCGTGATCGCCGCCGGCATCGAGGCGCTGAACATGGCCGAGTCCGACCCCGAGTTGCGCTGCGTGCTGCTGTGCGGCGCCGGCGGCCACTTCTGCGCCGGCGGCAATCTGCAGTCCCTGCTCGAGCGCCGACGCAGCGGGGCGCCGGCGCAGGTCCGGATGCTCGAACACCTGCACCAGTTCATCGAGGCGTTGCGCGTCTGCCCGAAACCGGTGATCGCGGCGGTCGAAGGCGCGGCGGCCGGCGCCGGCTTTTCGCTCGCGCTGGCCTGCGACCTGATCGTCGCCGCCGACGACGCGCGCTTCATCCTGTCGCACGGCCGCATCGGCCTGTCGCCCGACGCCGGTGCGACCTGGCTGCTGATGCAGGCGCTGCCGCGCCCGCTGGTGCAGCAGCTCGTCTGGCTCGGCGAGCCGGTGACGGCGCAGCAGCTGCACGCCTGGGGTGTGGTCGGCTCGGTGGTCGACCAGGGCCACACCGTAGCCGCAGCGCTGCGGCTGGCCGAGCGCCTGGCGGCGATGGCGCCGAACGCGCTGGCGAGCGGCAAGGAACTGGTGGCTCACGCCGGCGGCCGCTCGCTGGCGCAGCAACTCGACGCTGAACGCGACCACTTCGTCGCGAACCTGTTCCACGCCAACGGCGCCGAAGGCCTGAACGCCTTCCTCGAAAAGCGCGCGCCGAAGTTCGGCTGAACGCCGGGCTCAGCTGCGGTAGCCCGGGTCGGCGCGGTCGAGCCGGCGCAGCAGCCCCGGCCAGGCCAGCGCGCCGGCGCCGGCGCCGCGCGTGACCGCCTTGCCCTGCTGCCTGGCACCGGCGACGATGCGCGGATCGACCTGGAGCAGCTCGCCGCCACCGGCCTGCGCGCGGACCTGGATCGTGCAGACCGTCTCGAACAGGTACATCGCGATGAACGCATCGGGGATCGTGGCACCGAGGGTCAGCAGCCCGTGGTTGCGCAGCATCAGGAAATCGTGGTCGAGCCCGAGGTCGGCGACCAGGCGCGGCTTCTCGTCGTCGCGCAATGCCACGCCTTCGTAGTCGTGATAGCTCAGGCCCGACAGCACGAAGATCGACTGCTGCGAGATCGGCAGCACGCCGCCCTTCTGCGCCGACACCGCGATGCCGTTCAGCGCATGCACGTGCAGCACGCACTGCGCGTCGTGGCGCGCCGCATGGATCGCGCTGTGAATCACGAAGCCGGCCGGGTTGATCTCGTACGGCGATTGATCGAGCTTGTGGCCCTGCGCGTCGACCTTGATCAGGCTCGACGCGGTGATCTCGTCGAACATCAGCCCGTACGGGTTGATCAGGAACTCGTCGTGCTTGCCGGGCACGCGCGCGCTGATGTGGGTGAAGACCAGGTCGTCCCACTTGAACATCGCGACCAGCCGGTACGCCGCCGCGAGGTCGACACGGGTCTGCCATTCTTCGGCGCTGACCTGGCCCTTGCGGCTGGGGATTTCGAGGGTGATCGGGTTCATGTTGTTGTCTCCGTGAGTCGCGGCCGCGGCTGCAGTGCGTCGATGATGGCCCATGCACGCGGGTCATACACAATAGGCCGGCGCGGCGGCATGATGCTGTCACATCAGCGACTAAACATGAATACCCCCGTTCTTACAATCGCCGAACGCTCCAACATCGACGCCGGCTCCTGGTTCGCCAGACTCTCCCAACCCCTGCGCAACGCGATCCTGTCGCGCGCGACGGTTCGGCGCCTGAAAGACGGCGCGATGATGTCCACGCGCGGCGCCTCGGCCGACGAATGGTGCGGCGTGGCCAAGGGTGCGGTACGCATCAGCTCGGTCTCGCTGTCGGGCAAGCAGATCACGCTGACCTATGTCGAGCCCGGCACCTGGTTCGGCGACATCTCGCTGTTCGACGGCCTGCCGCGCACCCACGACTCGAACGCGCACGGAGAGACGACGCTGCTGGTGGTGCGCAAGGCCGACTTCAAGGAGCTGCTGGCGCAGCACACCGAGCTCTACGAGGCACTGCTGCGCCTGAACTGCCGGCGCCTGCGCCTGCTCTTCGACGCCGTCGAGGACCTGAACACGCGGCCGCTTGCCTCGCGCCTGGCCAAGCAGATCCTGCTGCTGGCGCGCAGCTACGGCGTGGCGCAGGGCGAGGAGATCCGCATCGGCCTGCAACTCGCGCAGGAAGACCTGGCGCAGCTGCTCGGCGCCTCGCGCCAGCACGTCAACCAGGAGCTGAAGGGTTTCGAGCGCGACGGCGCCGTGCGCATCGAGCCGACGCGGCTGGTGGTGCTCTCGAAGGAAAAGCTGCTGGCGATCTCCAGCAAATGATCAGTTCGCACCGAGGTGAATGACATGGAAGCCCAGACCGGCACCAAGCCCGTTTCAGAATCGCATGCGTTCGACGCTGCCGCATTGCAGGCCTACCTCGAGCCGCGTCTCGAAGGTTTCGAAGGCCCGCTCGCGGTTGAGCAGTTCAAGGGGGGCCAGTCGAACCCGACCTACAAGCTGGTGACGCCGTCGCGCGCGTACGTGATGCGCTCCAAGCCCGGCCCCGCGGCGAAGCTGCTCGCGTCGGCGCATGCCGTGGACCGCGAGTTCATGGTGATGCGTGCGCTGCACGACAGCGATGTGCCGGTGCCGACCATGCACTTGTTGTGCGAAGACGAGGCCGTGATCGGCCGGGCTTTCTACGTCATGGAGTTCATCGAAGGCCGAGTGCTGTGGGATCAGGCGCTGCCGGGCATTGCCACTGCTCGGCGCGCAGCCTATTACGACGAGATGAACCGCGTCATTGCTGCGCTGCACAAGGTCGACGTGAACGCCGCGGGTCTGGCCGGCTACGGCAAGCCGGGCAACTACTTCGAGCGCCAGATCGGCCGCTGGGCCAAGCAATACCGAGCCTCGATCACGCAACCGATCGAGGCGATGGACCGGCTCACCGAGTGGCTGCCCGCGCACATGCCCGAGAGCGCGCGCGACGAGAGCCAGGTTTCGGTCGTGCATGGCGACTACCGGCTCGACAATCTGGTGTTCCATGCGACCGAGCCGCGCATCATCGCCGTGCTCGACTGGGAGCTGTCGACCATTGGCCATCCGCTCGCCGACTTCAGCTACCACTGCATGTCCTGGCACATTCCCTACACACAAGGCCGCGGCATCGGCGGGCACGACCTCGCCGCGCTCGGCATCCCCGACGAAAAGAGCTATGTGCGGCGCTACTGCGAGCGCACCGGCCGCGTCGATCCCGACGCGGTCATGGCCGACTGGAACTTCTACATGTCCTACAACCTGTTCCGCATGGCCGGCATCCTGCAAGGAATTGCGAAACGTGTCGAGATGGGGACAGCGTCGAGCGCGCAAGCGCGTCAAGCTGGCGCCGGTGCGCGACCCCTGGCCGAAATGGGCTGGGCGATCGCGCAGCGCGCCTGACAACCGACTCACGAAGGAGACACCGCCATGGATTTCGCCTACTCGCCCCGCGCCCTCGAACTGCAAGCCAAGGTGCTGAAGTTCATGGACGACCACGTCTACCCGGCCGAAGCCAAGTACGAGGCCGAGATCGCCGCGAACACCGCCGCCGGCAAGCGCTGGACGCCGCTGAACACGATCGAGGCGTTGAAGCCCAAGGCCCGGGCGACGGGGCTGTGGAACCTGTTCCTGCCGCCCACCGCCGGCGGTGAAGGCTCGGCCCACAACGGCCGCGACTTCGGCCTCTCCAACAGCGACTACGCGCCGCTGGCCGAGATCATGGGCCGCGTGCCCTGGTCGTCCGAAGTCTTCAACTGCTCGGCGCCCGATACCGGCAACATGGAGACGATCGAGCGCTACGGCAAGCCCGAGCACAAGGAGCAGTGGCTGGAGCCGCTGCTGAACGGCAAGATTCGCAGCGCGTTCGCGATGACCGAGCCGGCCGTGGCGTCGTCCGACGCGACCAACATCGCGTCAATCATCGAACGCCAGGGCGACGACTACGTCATCAACGGCCGCAAGTGGTGGATCAGCGGCGCCGGCGACCCGCGCTGCCAGATCTACATCTTCATGGGCAAGACCGACCCCGAGGCGCCACGCCACGCGCAGCAGTCGATGATCCTGGTGCCGGCGAACACGCCCGGCATCAAGGTGCTGCGCCCGCTGTCGGTGTTCGGCTACGACGACGCGCCGCACGGCCACATGGAGATCACGTTCGACAACGTGCGCGTGCCGGCCAGCAACATCCTGCTCGGCGAAGGCCGCGGCTTCGAGATCGCGCAAGGCCGCCTCGGGCCGGGGCGCATCCACCACTGCATGCGGCTGATCGGCCTGGCCGAGCGCTCGCTCGAACTGATGTGCAAGCGCGCGTCGAAGCGCGTCGCGTTCGGCCGCACCGTCGCCGAACAGGGCGTGACGCGCGAGCGCATCGCTGAAGCGCGCTGCCGCATCGACATGGCGCGGCTGCTGACCCTGAAGGCCGCCTGGATCATGGACGTGGCCGGCAACAAGACCGCGAAGGCCGAAATCGCGATGATCAAGGTCGTCGCACCCACCATGGCGCTGCAGGTGATCGACTGGGCGATGCAGGCGCACGGCGGCGGTGGCGTCTGCGAGGACTTCCCGCTCGCCGGCTTCTACGCCGGCGCACGCACCTTGCGCTTCGCCGACGGCCCGGACGAAGTGCACCGCAACGCAATCGCGAAGCTCGAGCTCGGCAAATACGCTTAGAGCGCGAAGCGATGGACGAGGGGCCTCGCGGGGCCACGAAAGGGGCCAGCTCGTGGCCCTTCGGGATCGACCAGCGCCGCGATCGGCGAAGGAGCGGGCTCGATGCCCGCGACTGAGTGCGTGGGCAGCGCTGACCGCGTTCAGCGCGGTTTCGGTGGTACCGCCGGCGGGTCCGGCTCGTAGCTCTGCCACGCGGTGGTGGCACCGGTCGCGGGCCAGTCGACGCCGCTGTCGGTTGCTCCGCTGGCAGCGCGCAGCGCTTGCGCGACCGCGGTCTCGAACAATGTCAGCGCCGCGGCCAGCGCCTGCGGCTGGGGTGACTCCAGCTGCATGCGCAGGTAGGTGCGCCCGCGCAAGGTCATCAACACGAACGGCGGCTCGTCGCGCAGCAGGTCGATCGACGCCGCCTCGAGCCGCTCCGCCAGCGTGCCATCGATCCACGCCAGTCCCGATGCGGGCACGCTCGCGACCGCGCCGAAGCGCAGCCGCAGCGACTTCAGCGTCGAGAGGTTGACCTTCGGGAACATCACCAGCCAGCGCATCTCTTCGGGCGTCTTGGTGCCGATCTGGGTCTGCACGTCGTCGGTGAACTCCTCGAAGGTCAGGCGCTCGAGCGCGTCCATCAGCGGGCGCGACAGCAGCAGCATCTGCATGTCCGACGGCAGATCGAGCTCCATGCGCAGGCGCAGTTCGTGCCCTTCGATGTACTCGCGCTGCGGCGGGCCCCACTCGATGCGCCAGGGCCGGTTGTCGAACGCCCCATCGATCACGAAGCCGTCTTGGTCGCGCACGCGCTTGAAGCCGTAGCCGCGGCGCTGCGCCCAGTCCGAGATCGGCGAGAAGTCCCGGTCATGCCCGGGTTTGGCGAACAAGCGCTTGAACGACTCGAGCATCGGAACGCCCAATCAACTAGAGTAATTGCCAGTCACACACTTGCGCATCGGAGAACCTGCAACATGAACGCGAACACGATCGAAGTGTATTCGTGGGCCACGCCCAACGGGCACAAAGTTCACATCATGCTCGAGGAGTGTGGCCTGCCGTACCGGGTGCATGCGGTCGACATCGGTGCCGGCGACCAGTTCGCACCCGAGTTCCTGGCGATCAGCCCGAACAACAAGATCCCCGCGATCGTCGACCCGCAGGGGCCCGACGGCGCGCCGGTCTCGCTGTTCGAGTCGGGGGCCATCCTGCTGTACCTGGCCGGCAAGACCGGCCGGTTCATGCCGGCGAGCACGCGCGAGCGCTACGCGATGCTCGAGTGGCTGATGTTCCAGATGGGCAGCATCGGCCCGATGCTCGGGCAGGCGCACCACTTCCGCCTGTATGCGCCCGAGAAGATCGAGTACGCAGTGAACCGCTACACCAACGAGGCGCGGCGGCTGTACGGCGTGATGGACAAGCGCCTGGCGAACAGCAAGTACATCGCCGGGTCGCAGTACACGATCGCCGACATCGCGATCTTCCCGTGGCTGCGCTCGTGGAAGAACCAGGGAATCGACTGGAACGACTTCCCGCACCTGAAGGGCTGGTTCGACGAGATCGCAGCGCGGCCCGCAGTGCAGCGCGGCGTCGAGGTGCTGGCGGCGCGGCGCAAGCCGCTGGTGGACGACCGGGCGCGCGAGACGCTGTTCGGCGCCACCCAGTACAAAAAGCACTGACCGGGAAGCACCGAGAAAAGGAACCGCCGTGAAGACTTCATCCCTCGTTGCCGGCCTGATGCTGGCGAGCCTCGCGGCCGCGGCGCGCGCCGAGCCCATCGGCTCGGTCGACACCGTGTTCAAGCTGATCGGCCCCGACCACAAGATCGTCGTCGATGCCTACGACGACCCGAAGGTGGCCGGCGTGACCTGCTATGTATCGCGCGCCAAGACCGGCGGCATCAAGGGCGCGGTGGGCCTGGCCGAGGACAAGTCCGAGGCCTCGATTGCCTGCCGCCAGGTCGGCGCCATCAGCTTCGGCAAGCCGCTACCGGTGCAGGAGGAAGTCTTCAACGAACGCCTGTCGATTCTGTTCAAAAAGCTGCGCGTGGTGCGCATGGTCGACCGCAAGCGCAACACGCTTGTCTACCTGAGCTACTCGGACCGGGTCATCGAGGGCTCGCCGCAAAACAGCGTCAGCGCGGTGCCGGTGGATCGCGCGACCGCTATTCCGATCCTGTAGCAGACGATCGCCCGCGATTCAGTACAGCGTTGTCCTGTTGCCGAGCAGGTCGGCGTGGCAGTCCTTCTTCGCGCGCAGACAGCCGTCGATCCAGGTCTGCATCGTCTCCTTGTCCCACCCCAGGAAGTAGTCGCCGTGCCCGCTGATGCCCGCCGGCAGCGATGGGTCCATGTCGGACGACAGGCGCCAGCGGCCGACCGCCTCGTTGTCCGTGATCAGGTAGTGGATGTTGTACGAGATGACCGGCAGGGTCACCGGGTGCGTCGCGGGGCAGTGCTTGGCGAACGGCGGTGTGCGGTCCTGTTCCGCGCCGACGATGTGCGCGGCGTGGTTCGGCGAATCGAGGTTCACGCCGTCCCAGCAGAACGGGAAGCCGATTTCCATGATGAAGTCGCCACCGACCTTGCAGGTGCCGTCGGCATAGGCGGCGCCGATGGTGTTCTTCCAGCCCGGGTTCTCGCCCTTCGGCCCCATGCAGATGTAGCGCGCACCGACCTTGTTCGGGTCGGTGTTCTTCGCGTTGCCGCTGACCATGCGCAGACCCGGCGGCAGCGCCTGCACGGATTTGCTGATGTCGAACTCATAGCTGCCCTTGTAGTAGACGACGTTCACGGTCGGAACCAGCGGCTTGCCGTTGGCGGTGTCGATCATCGACGGGAACCAATACGAAGAGCGGTTCAGCGTGCCGCCAACGCAGGTGCTGTTGCCGCCGCCGGCGATCGATTCGACCGTGCTGAAGGCGTCGACGCCGACGTTGCCGGTGAAGGTGTGCAGGTGCGACAACCCGGGCCGACCGGGGAACACGATCGGGTCGTCGTAGGCCATCTTCGCGAACGAGCAAACGACACGGAACGCACCGAGCGTGCTCGGCACCGTCTCGAACGCCTGCGGCATCGCGCAGCCGGCATCACCCTGCCGGCAATCGGCGCCGGTGCTGCGGCTTCGCCACACGCTGCGCACGCGACGGTCGGCAAAGCCGTTCGCCGCCCGCGGGATCAGCGCGCGGTCGATCATCGGGCCCATGCCCGAATGTTCGACGGCCGACGGCATCGGCACGACCGAAAGCTCCGGGGATGGGGGCGCTGCCAGTGTGCAGGCCGAAGAGATCGCGCCCAACAGCGCGACGATCGCTAACCTCATGATGTAAGTCCTTGTGTGAAAAACCGTGGAACAGGAGCAGATGAACATCATCGCCTGCGCCGGCCGGCAACTTCATTGCCGGTCGAGCAACATGGTTTCCGACCGTAAGGCGACGTGCGACGCGCCTGTCGCCCGGCACGGCATCGAAGCCGCATGAAGCTCGCCGCCCGGTTCCCGCGGGTTATCGCCCCCGACGGTTCGCCAGCCGCACGATGCTGGCCAGGCTGCGCCGAACGTCGGCGTCGGTGGTCGCCCAGGAGCACACGCCGATGCGCATCGCGGCGTGACCCTGCCACTGCGTGAGGTCGCACCAGCAGGTGCCGTCGGCCTGCAATGCCTCGATCACGTCGCGCGTGGTCTGGGCATCGCCGAAGCGCACCAGGACCTGATTCAACTCCACCTCGTGGAGCACCTCGAAACCGGCGCCGCGCGACCCTGCGCGAAGGCTTGCGCGTGGGCACAGCAGCGCTCGACCAGCGCTGCGACGCCGCTGCGGCCGAGCGCGGACCGCGCGGCCCACACGTCCACGCCGCGTGCGCGCCGCGACAGTTCGGGCGTGAAGTCCGACGCGATCCGGGCCCCGCCCGCCATCGGCAGGCAGCCGCGGTCACCGACATCGCGGCGCGCAGCGCGTTCGCATCGCGCACGAACGCCAGGCCGCTGTCGTAGGGCACGTTCAGTCATTTGCGCGCATCGGTGGCCCAGGAATCGGCCTGGTTCACGCCCGCGCACAGGTGGCGAAAATCCGGCGCGGCCTGTGCCCACAGGCCGAAGGCACTGTCGACGTGGACCCACGCGCCGTCGCGATGAGCCCGCTCGCACAGCTCGGTGAACGGATCGAACGCGCCGGTGTTGACCTTGCCGGCCTGCGCACAAACGATGCTCGGCCCGGCCAGCCGCGGCAGGCGCTCGGCACGCATGCGCCCCTGCCTGTCCACCGGCACCATGACGACGCGATTGCGGCCGACGCCCGGCACGCCCCGGGGCGTCGGGCCCGGGGTGCACCGGGCGGTCGTCCAGACCGGCAAGGTAACGTGTGACGCACGCAGCGCGGCGGCGCAGGCTCAGGTAGCGCGTGAACACCGGTTCGGCAGCTTCGTCGAAGCGGTAGTTCAGTTGCGTCAGCATCGGCTGCGCGATCTGCATCAGCTCGGCCTCGCTGTAGTCGGGGAAGTCGATCTGGTGCGCGATGCGCGAGGCCATGCCCGGGGTTGCTGGCGAAGAAGGTGTCCATCCGGTCCCTGTAGCCGGCCAGGATCACGACCAGACCGATGGCCCAGCCCCTGGCGAGGCAGTAGTCGATCTGCCTGGTGATCTGCGCGTCGCTCAGGTCGGACCGGAACGAGCAAGTACCTTGGGTGATTCGCATGCGGTTCTCCTCACGCCAACGAGGCGGTGGGCACGAAGTGCCGAGGTGTCGGTCGACGCGTCGTTGAAGCTGATCTCGCCCCAGGTGTCGAGTGCCGCGCGCAACGGGCTGCACCACTTGGCCGCGTCGCGAAGAATGTCCAGGCCCTCGTTCTTGATGTCGCGGCCTTCGTTGCGGGCCAGCACCATCGCTTCGAGCGCGACGCGGTTCGCGGTCGCGTCAGCCTGGATGCCCTGTGGGTGGCCGATCGTGCCGCCGCCGAACTGCAGCACCACGTCGTCGCCGAACAGGTCGAGCAGCTGGTGCATCTGGCCGGCGTGGATGCCGCCCGAGGCCACCGGCATGACCTTCTTGAGCGCGCCCCAGTCCTGGTCGAAGTAGATGCCGTGCGGGAGATCAACTTTGGTATGCGTGTCGCGGCAGGCCTTATAGTAGCCCTGCACCGTCATCGGGTCGCCTTGATCGTGCCGGCGGTCACGTTGAGGTCGCTGCCCTTGACCTCGCCGGTCGCCGCACTCGCCCTGTTCACGGCGTCCATCACGGCCAGGAAGCGGTCGCGCCAGTGCATGAAGGGCTGCGAGTTGATGTTCTCGTCGTCCTTCATGAAATCGAGCCCGCCCTTGAGTCCCTCGTAGACGACGCGCCCGTAGTTGCGTGCCGACAACCCCAGCTTCGGCTTGGTCGTCGCGCCCGGCAACGGGCGCCCGAACTTGTCGAGCCGCTCGCGCTCGACGACGATGCCGGTCGGCGGGCCGGCGAAGGTCTTGACGTAGGCGACCGGGAACTTCATGTCCTCCAGGCGCGCCGCGCGCAAAGGCCTCGTGCCGGTTGTCGCAGGTGGCACCGGCCTTCGAGGAATTTCTCGGCGATCAACGGCAGGCAGAGACCCAGCGCCAGCTCGGGCAGACGCCCGCGTCGCCGAAGCCCGCGGCTACAGGTCGTACCAGCCGAGCCCGACGATCAAGCCCGACGCGCGAATGCCGTCGGCGCGCTGCTGCTGCAGGCTGAAGTCGATCGCCAGCTTGTCGCGGCGCAACCAGTGGCGCGCCCCGACCTGTGCGAATGTCACGCCACCGTCGCGCGCCAGTTCGGCGAAGAACACGGTGCGCTTGAACAGTTCGCGCTCGATGCCGGCGGCGCCGGTCCAGGTGCGGCGCGCATCGCGTGTCTTGCCGATGCCGGCGTTGAGGTGCAGGAAGCCGCCGCCGTCGCCCAACGCGATCGACAACGGCAGCTTGATCCCGACCGACGGCACGCTGCCGCCGCTGGCGCGCTTGCGCTCGACCGCCAGCGTCGCGCTCAGGCCCCAGCCCCAGCCGTCGCGCGCAATGTTGTTGAACCGCTGCTTGAACTCGACCTCGGCCTCGTGGCCGGTCTCGCCGCCGCGAGGATCGACGAAGCGCGACAGTTCGAACTGCACCGTGGTGCCGGCCTCGAAGCTGTATTCGGGCTCGACCGACAGCCCTCGCACGCTGCCCAGGCGCTGCACCCACGACTCGAACGACCAGACGTGTTCGTCGTCATCGAGCACCGCCGTGCGCGCGATCTGGAAAGGCCGATCGTTGGCCCATGCGACGGGCGGCGCGAGCACGCACCACAGAGTGATGCACAGCAGGAGACTGCGAACCGGCGTCGCGCCACGCCAGCGCGTCAGCGGTCCTGCGTAGCGCGCCAGTAACAGGCCCAGCGCCAGCCACGCGAACCCGATCCGGCCGTCGGCTCGCACCAGCGTCGGCTTCGCCAGCGCCGGCGCGGTGAGCGCCGCGGCCAGCGCCTCGGGCGACTCCAGCCGCACGAAGCCCAGGTCGCGTTCGCGGCCGAGCAGACGCAGATAGGGCTCGCGCAGGGCCGAGAGGTGCTCGCTGCCGGGCGTCGCCCCGAGCGCCGGCGCAGGCGCGGCGGCGCCGTCTTCGGTCATGCGTTCGCCGCTCACGCTGGCGCCGCGCCGGTCGCCGTAGAGATCGGTTTGCGCGACCTCGTCGGCCTGCCAGAAGCCCAGCGGGTGCCCGCCAGCATCGCTTTTCGGAATCGGCGACGGCCGCACATCGCCGACGCCGACGATCAGCCCCGCCACCTCGCCCGGCTTGTCGTCGAAGCTCGGTCGGTGCAGCGGGTTCAGCGGCGGCGCCTCGTGGCCGTCGGTGACGAACACCAGCGACGGGCGGCCCGGCAACTGCCGCGCCACGTCGATGCCGCTGTGCAGGCCTTTCGCGATCTCGCTGTTGCCGCTCCAGGCCATGCGGCCGTCGATGTGCGCCAGGGTCGAACGCAGCTCGCTCAGGTTGGCGCAGACCTCGACCGGCTCGAAAAGCAGGAACGAGCGGTACTCGGTGAAGACGCCCCAGCCGACCTTGGACCCGCACGGCAGGCGCAGCAGGGTCTGACGCAGCGCATGCTTCGCATACAGCAGGCGCGAGACCGGCCTGCCGCCCAGCGACTCGTCCTGCACGTCCATGCTCTGCGTGATGTCGAGCACGATCACGTGATCGAAACGTGCGCGTTCGACGGGCCAGCCCGGTTTCAGCAGGCATGCGGCGAGCGCAGTCGCGGCACCGGCCAGCAGCCAGCGCTCGGCATGCGTGCGCCACGACGCCGCAGCCCGGCTCGCCAGGTCCGCCGCGTTCACTGGAGTACCTTCGTGCTACGCACTGCGGTATTCGCCCTTGGGGCGGCCCGACGGGCTCATGGCAGCCCCGGCGAGTAGCCGCGCATTGTCGTCACGGCGCGCTCGCGGTTGTGCTCCTGGCCGGACGGCGCGGCGTCGTCTTCGTCCGGGTCGGGCAGCAGGCGTTGCGCGCGCTCGAGGTTGTAGCGCGCGTCCCACTGCGCCGGGTCGTCGCGCAGCACGTCGCGGTAGTACTCCTTGGCGAGTTCGAGCAGTGCGATGGCCTGCCCCGGCTGCGCGCTCGCGCGTACCTCGATCGCCTGGCGCACCAGCAGGTTCGCGCTGTTGAAGCGCGCCGCCGGGCCGAGACGCGCATCGCTCTGCAACGCGCGGTAGCGGTTCAGCGCCGCGTCGCGCGCGCCGCTGGCGGCCTGCGCCTGGGCCACCGCATGGGCCTGCGCAAACCGCAGCTCGGGCGGCTGACCGGGCGCGTCCGGGATCGTCTGACCGGACGCGATCAGTGCATTGGTCTGCGCGGCACGCCACAGCGTCGCTGCATCGAAAAGCACCGCCAGCGCGAGCAGCGCCAGCAGCCCGAACACCCAGCGCGTGCGCCGCCGCGTGGCTAGGCCCATCGCCGCAGCTCCAGCAGATTCGCGCCCAGCAGCAGCAGCACGCCGGTCAGTGCGATGGCATAGCCCCAGCTGGACAGGTCGCGCCGCGGGATCGTGTCCTGGTAGGTGATCGGCAGGTTCTCGAGCCGGTTCACGTCGTCGACCGCCTGCTGCAGCGCTTCCGGCGTGCCGGCCTCGTAGGCGCGGTACGGCGTGCCCAGCGACAGGAAGTAGCGGTGCAGAAAGTACTCGGGCACCGCGTCGGCATTCTCCGGCGGCTCGGCCTGCTCCGGCAGCAGCCCGGGGCTGCGCGCGGAGCGGATGTAGATCCAGTAGATCGCGGCCCGGGTCTCGTGCGCGAGCTGGGCGATGCGCTCGCGCGCGCTCGGGTCGAGGCGGTCGCCGCCATCGGAGACCAGCATGACGATGCGCGAGCCGGTGTAGGGCCGGTCCTCGAAGTAGCCGAGCGCGGCCTCCACCGCCAGCGCGATGTTGGTCTCCGCCAAACCCCGCCCGATATTGCCGGCGCTGATCGCGGCCTGGATCACCTCGCCCTTCTGCGTGAACTCGAGCAGGCGCAGCGGCAAGGTGCTGAACACGATCATGCCGAAGCGGTCGTCGGGCCGCTTGGCCGCGAACTCCGACAGCACGCGCCGCGCCACCACGCCCTTGGTCTCGCGCGCCTCGTTCGCGCGCAGCTTCGAGTAGTAGTCCAGTGCCTCCGGGCCGGTGCCGCGTATCGCCGGGTTGCGGCCGCCGCCGAAGCTCTGGTCCATGCTGCGGCTGCGGTCGAGCACGAGCACGATCTCGGCGCCCCGCCCGACCCGTTCGACCTCGAACTCGGGGCGGTACGGGCCGGCGACGGCGACGATGACGGCGGCGAGCCCGAGCACCGCCGCCCCGCGCAGCAGGCAATGCAGCGCCTGCGACGCGCGGTCGGGTGGCAGCAGTGCGACCCATGCGTTCGGCAAGGCGCCGCGGACGCGCGCGAATAACGGCAGCAGCGCCATCGGCAGCAGCCAGAGCCACGCCGGTTGGTCGAAGCTCATGCCGCCCCCCGCTCGAGATCACGGCAGCGGCGGCCGAACGCGACCAGCCAGCGCGCATCGACCGCGTCGTCGCCGCCGGCGAAGAACTCCGCGCGCGAGTCCGCGAAGAAGCGGACGAGGTCGTCGCGCAGCGACGCAAAGCGCGGCTGCCGCCCGACGAAACGATCCACGCCGGGCTCGAACAGGACTTCGCCGGCCGTCTCGTTGAGCGCCGCATGAACGCGCTCGAACGCAGCGCGTCGTTGCTTCGCATCGGGACGAGTCGGCAGTACGCTGAGGGTCTTCCACGCACGACCGAACGGCCGGCGCCGCTGCGCCGACCACGGCAGCACCAGGTAGACCTGCGCGAGGTAGCCGAGCAGCAGCAGCATCGCGCCGACCTCCACCGTCAGACGCATGCGCGCCAGGCCGGTGGCCAGGCGCGATGGCTCGCGATCCGGCCGCATCTCGCCCAGGCCTTCGCGCGGCGACGGCTCGACCGGCGCGAGCGGCGCGACCGTGACCGGCCAGGCATCGATGCGCAAGGTCTGCGGCCGCGGCGAACCGTCGAAGCGCAGCTCGAGCGGTGGCATCTCCAGCACGCGCAACTCGCGCGGCGCGAGAAAGACCTGGTAGTCGAGCCGCAACGCGTCGGGCACGCCGGCGAGGGACTTGTGCAGCACGACGCGCTGCAGCTCCAGCGCCCGACCGCGTGCGCCGGCCCGCGGCAGCGAGTCCGGGTCGAGCTCGAGCCCGGCCGGCACGCGCAGCGTGATGCGGCGCGAAACCACGTCGCCGACCGTGTAGCCGAACGCGCGCGGCTCGTCGCTGCTCGCGCCCAGCGTGTCCGGTGCGGCTGTAGCGCTGCGGCTCAGCGTAAAGATCAGCAGCATGGCCGCGGCCAGCAAAGCGGGTCGGATCATTCGGGCACCCTTCGGCCCTCGGCCGGTCCCGTCGGGCGGGAATCAGCCCCTACCGGCGGCCGGGCGCGGCTCATGAATGAAAGTGGCGGGTGACGGCTTCGGCGTCGTACCCACCTTCGATGAACAGCGGCTTGAGCCGCCGGGCGCGGAACAGCTGCAGCAGTGCCTCACGGCGCTGCTGATGCGCGGCCTCCCAGCGCGCGCGCAGCGCCGGGCGCCACCAGACCAGGCGCTGCCGGCCGCTCTCGGGATCGATCACCTGGGCCAGTCCACGCGTGGCGCTCAGGCCGAATTCGAGCGGATCCCACAACACGGTCGGCACGACCTCGTGCAGGCTCAAGCCATCGAGCACCGCAGCGACCAGCTCCAGCGGCAGGTGAAAGTCGGAGACCAGGAACAGCAGCGCGCGTTGGCGGCTCAAGTGCCGCGGTGCGTCCAGCAGCCCGCGCGCATCGCGTCCCGCGGGATGCAGCGCGCGCAGCCGGCGCGCGATCTCGCCGCCGGCACCTCGAGCGCGGGTCTGCGGTTGCCGCAGGTCGGCGCGCGGCGCGCTGTCGCAGCCGACGAAACCGAAGCTGTCGCCGGTGCGCCAGGCCGACCACGCGAGGCTCTCGACGAAGTCGGCCAGCACCGCCAGCTTGGCATGCCGGCCGGTGAAGCCCATCGAGGCCGACAGGTCGGCGACGACCGTCACCGGCACGGACTTGCGCTGGTTGTAGATGCGCACCCGCCAGTCGCCGAACGGGTCGCGCAGGCTGGCGTGCAGGTCGAGGCGGCGCGGGTCGGGCGCGTCGAGCAGCGAGGCGTGGCCGCGGAACTCGAAGCCGCTGGCCCCGCGCACGCTGCGGTGGTGGCCCGGAAAGTGGCCGAGCAGCGGCGCGCCGACGCGGTAGTGGACCTCGCGAATTGTCGCGGCGGCGGGGGCCTGCGTATCCGGCATGGATCGGCCTTCAGGGCGCCGCCACGTTGCCGAGGATGCCGGCGATCAAGGGCGCGGCGATCTCGTGGCGGCGCATCTCGTAGACCGGCTGGAAGCACAGGCGATGCGCGATGGTCACGTCGAACACCGCCTGCAGGTCTTCGGGCGTGGTGTAGTCGCGACCTTCGAGCCATGCCGCGACGCGCGCGGCGCGCAGCAGCATGCTCATGCCGCGCGGGCTCGCGCCGGCCAGCATCAGTTGCGCGGTGTCGAGGTCGGAGAGCTTCACGCCGTAGTCGGCCGGCGCCGCGGTCGCCCGCCACAGCTCGAGGGCGTACTTCTGCAAGGCTTCGGAGGTCTGCACGCAGCGCTGGATGTGCGCCGCGATGTCGTTCAGGTCGCGATGCGCAAGCAAGGCGCCGGCGAGCGTGTCGACCAGCCGGTCGGTGTCGTGGTAGCGCGGGTCGAACATCAGCGCGCGACGCTCTTCCTCGTTCTCGGGCGCCTCGATCGTCACCTCCATCATGAAGCGGTCGCGTGCGGCAGACGCGATCTCGAAGGTCTCTTCGCGTTCGACGCGGTTGCGGTCGGCAAACACCAGCAGGTGCGGGAAGCGCCACTCGCGGTTGAAGGCCGAGACGCAGCGCTCGGCCATCACGCGCAGCAGCAGCGAATGCACCTGCGGGCGCGCGCGGTTGATCTCGTTGAAGAAGAAGATCGCCAGGTCGTCGCCGTGCTGGATCAGCGGCCCGGGTTCGACCGCCGGCCTGCCCTCGGCGCTGATGTAGGTGTAGTAGATCAGGTCGTTGGGCATCAGGTCGATGGTGCCCTCGGTGCGAGCGTAGGCCCCGCCGAGCACGCGCGCGAAGGCGCGCAGCAGGGTCGTCTTGCCGACGCCGACATCGCCTTGCAGCAGCACGTGGCCGCGCGCGAACACGGCGGTGTTGACGAGGCGGATCACGCGCGCCTGGCCGATCACGGCCCTGCCGACTTCGCGTTCGAGCGCCAGCCCACGTTCGCGCCAGTCGTGCAACAGCTCATCGCTGCGATCCATGCAAAACCCTCTCTGCGGTGCAGACGGTGGGACAGTGTGTCACGCTCCGAGACCGGCGCGGTCGTCGAGCCGACGAGGCATCGACGCAAGCAAGAGCCGAGCCGTTTCAACCGCGGGGCCGCGCCGGCTCAATCCGAACTGCCGAAGCTCCAGCGCGCCCCGACCCACAACGCGCGCGGCGCGCCCGGGGCGGCGAACTGCTCATGGTGCCAGTCGGCAGGCGCGAGCAGGTTGCCGCGCGGATCAAAGGCGTTCCGGGCCAGCAGCCCGCCGCTCGCATAGCGGCGATCGAACAGGTTCGAGACCTTCGCGAACAGCTCCAAGCCCGCGCCGAGCTTCCAGTTCGCCGTCAGGTTCACCAGCGCGTAGCCGCCGACCTGGCCGGCATCGTCGGCCTGATGGGCGTTGTTCTCGTTGCCGCGCACGAACTGGCTGGAGTAAGCGGCGAGCTGCGCGCCGACGCTCCAGTTCGGCGCAGGCCGCGCGTCGATCGTCAGCTTCAGGCTGTGCGCCGGCAGACCCGGCAGGCGATCGCCGGGACGCACCTCGATCTCGTCGGCGCCGGCGCAGGCCGGGCTCGTGCCGGCGCCGCTGTTGGACACCGACAGCACGCAGGCCGACGACTCGAAGCTCGCGCGCAGATAGCTGTACGACAGGCTCCAGTCGAGCGCGGAGCTGCGCTGCGACACGCCGAGTTCCACGCCCTGGCGCAGCGTGCGGCCGAAGTTCGTGAAGTAGCCGGCCGAGCGGCCGTTGCTGATGAACAGCAGGTCGTCGCGATTGACGGTGCGGAACACCGACGCGTTCCAGCGCAGATCGGCCCCGACGCTGCCGCGCAGGCCGGCTTCGAGCGTGCGCGCGACGACCTGCTTCAGCGGCGGGTCGCCCTGCAACGCATTCGGCAGCACGCAGGCGTGCTCGGGGTCGGAGCAGCCGAGCTCGATCGGGCTCGGCGCGCGATTGCCCTGGCTGTAGCCACCGAAGGCGGTCAATGCCGGCGTGAGCTGCCAGGTCAGCCCGGCGGCCGGATTGAACTTGGTGAACCGGCCTTCGCCGTCGAGCGAGGTGCCCAGGCCGAGGGTCGCGCGACCGATGTCGGTGGTGCGCACCCGGGTGTTGTTGTAGCGGCCGGACAGGCTGAGGTTCAGGCCTGGCGCCAGCGTCACGATGTCGGAAACGTAGGCACTCGCGGTGCGGCTGGTGCCCGCGATCAGCGCGTTGACCTGCACGTCTTGGGTCACGACCACCGCACGCGTCGCGTCGAGCACGCCTGCGGCATGGCTCTGCTCGAAGTTGTGTTGCGCATGGTCGTAAGAGAGGCCGACGCCAAGGCGGTGTGCGCCGGCGGTCTTGCTCAGCTGCAGCGCGAGACCCGCGCCGCGCTCGCTCGTGCGGGTGCGGTTCGCGACGCCCGACTCGGGCGTGTCGGGCGGATCGTAGTCATCGTTCAGGTCGCCGTTGACGGTCGACGCACGCATCCGGCGCGTGTACGCGGTGCTCGCCAGCTCGAACCCCGCGCCGAGCTGGCGCGTCGCGTTCAGCGTCAGCATCGTCACGCGGTTGTTGGTCTGGTCGGGGCGGGTGTAGATTTGGCGGCGGTCGCGCGCCAGCATCGATTCCGGCAGCGGCCCGTTGCCCACGAGTCGGCTCTCGCCGTGCAACAGGCTCAGCGCCCACGAATGGTCCGGGGCGCGCTCGCCGCCCTTCAGGAACAGATGGCGCAGCCGCGACGGCGAGTAGGCACGCCAGCCGTCTTCGTCGAAACTGCCGAGCGCGGCGAACAGGTGGCCGTGCTCGCCGAGTTTGCGACCGTCGCTGAACTCGGTGCTGATGCGGCCGAACGAGCCGCCGCGCACTTCGAGTTCGCCGCCGGGATGCGTATCACCGCTCTTCGTTTGCAGCACCAGCGCGCCACCCAGCGTGTTCAGACCGAACAGCGGGTTCGAGCCGGGCAGCAGGGTCACGTTGGCCAGCGCCCCACTCGGGATCAGGTCCCAGTTGACGACATCGCCGAAGGGCTCGTTGATGCGCACGCCGTCGAGGTAGACCGACAGCCCCTGCGACGTGCCCAGCAACGGGCTGGCGGTGAAGCCGCGGTAGTTCAGATCCATCTGGAACGGATTGCCCTGGGTCTCGTTGATGTTGACGCTGGCCAGCTGACTGGCCATGAATTCGGGCAGGTTCAGGCTTTGCAGCTGGCGCAGGCGCTTGCCGTCGGCGGTCTGAACATTGGCGGGGATCTGGTCCTTGGGCACACCGCTGCCGGGCAGCGGCGTCGTGCCGACCACCTCGATCGGCGGCAGCGTCGTGACCGGCGCGGTCTGTGCATGGAGCGCCGGTGCGCACGCGATCAGCGCGGCCCACGCCGGCGCGCGATGGCGCACGCGGCGCCGCGGGTACTGCATCGGGATCTCCTGGGTCGTTCGCGCCGACGTGGCGTGCACCGGCCTCTAGTGTAGTGTTGCATTCTGTTTAGAACTTAAGCGGCTATTCGCTCGGATGACCTTCTGCAGGATGTCGGCAGCGCTCTTGGTCCAGATGAACGGCTTGGGCTTGGTGTTGTGATGGGCGACGTACTCATCAATGGCGG